>CAZJJK010000073.1:0-16451 GCA_964546285.1 uncultured Treponema sp.
GGGAATCGTAGCTTATTCTTTGTATTATTGCAAGTTGATGCTTTTTCAGCAGGCCTTAGCTTATTATTTGTAGATGGTTGAGGTATCTTCAACAAAATTGACAGCAGTTTGAAATTTATACGCCTGGGCTTTTATCCCGCGTTGAATTTTCCACGTTCAGCCCAAAGCCCAAGTGCTGGATTAGGAACAAAGAAAATACGTTCCCCGTTGTCTAAAACATTCCAGCCAACCAGTAGTTTATCTATATCATAACGCGTCAAAGCCTCATTAAGATCTCCCCATTCATAACCGACTCCCTCAATTTCCTGACGACTAATACGCGGACCGGGGCAATAGCGTATGGTGAAGCGGCCTTCGCTTGATCCATGAATGAGGTGGGCGGCGGCGGAAAGCGCTCCGGCTAATTCAGGATCGGCGGCGACTTTAGCGCGTATTTCCGGGCTAGTGCGGTATCCATGCCGACGGATAAGAGCGTCAATGCCGGGATCCTCACCAAAACGTTCCAACCCGGGCGCTAAAATTAAAAGTTCACCGCCGTCCGCTAAAGCCATACGAGTCCGGTAAACGGCTTTGTTGCCCAGCCAGGTGCTACGGAATTCTTCAGGGTCAAGATAAACGACAGCTTTTTGTATCGGTTCATCTAAAAGATCGATGTTTACCTGAGCCGCTAACGCGGCCGCTTTTTCAAAACAGTCTCGGCCAAAACCGATAAATAGGCCTCTTACCGCCAAGGAACCGCGCGGAGCGCCTTTTTTCGCCGCTTCTTCGTCACTTCTTCGGCCAACCACGGTGAGGACCCAGAGTATAGGCGGTAGCTGATCGCCGAAACGCTTGAAGCCTTCATCCAGTAAAGCGCGGACTGGCGTATTGGCTCGGCCCATCATTTTTTCCATGCCATAAGCTGCGCCGGCGAAATGGCTCTTATCAATGCCCTCTTTCCCGCCGGTCCCGACAAAAATGTTTTTAAGGTGATTGGCCATACCGACAACCTCATGCGGTACGATCTGCCCAAGGGAGATTATTAGTGAGTATCCGCCATCCCTCAATTCGCGGTTTACTTGGACTGGAAAGTCATAATTCACCGCCTCGTTGGTAACGTTTTTTACAAAGGCGGCTTCCAGCCGACCTAATTCAACTACCGCGTTTCTCCAATCGTGGACGCGGAATTTATCTAAAGGCGTTTGCGGAAACATACGCGTTAGTTCACCTTCTGTCATGGGGACATGGGTTCCTAGCGCTGGCATTACGGCGCCCAGCCTATCGCCTCGGGAGCTTTTCATTAATTCTCTCGCCGCGATATCGCTTAAGAAGCCCGCTTTTGAATGAAAACGGGTAGCGTCCGGAGGCAGAAGCAAGACCTTTCCGTCCTTTGGCGTATTCGGCTTGCCTCCAGCGAAGGCAGCGCCCTTTTTCTGAATATCGCTATCCGCTTTTGTTAAGGCTTCTGAGAAAAGGTGATCAAGAACTGAATCGGATAAATCTTCCGTGATGGATCCCTGGCTTACATACGTCATCATCACCTCCGCCTATGCCAGAAAATTTCGGATTAGGGCACGAACAGCTCCGGGGCCGGATAACATCGCCGCCGTCAATTCCTCCACCCGTTTACCAACAGGTCCAGCCTCATAGAGATTGCTTCCCATAACATTAGCTGAAGCAATTAGATCGTGGAAAACCGCCGATGAGCCGCTTTTCCCTAATACAGCTTGGTTACCAGCGCGCGTAAGCGCTTCCTTCATAGGATCATCTTCTAATGAAAAGCTTTGGCCCGAATCGTCAACACCAAGGGTGTACCGCAGAAAACCGGCGACCGGCAAGAGAACAATGTCCAACATAGAATCCGGTAAACCAGCTTTTTTTCCGGCGAACCAAGTGTCCATAAAACGCGGTTTCATTTTAGTTGAGGCGTTAAGGGCTATTCGCATTGGATCATCGGGAATATTGGGGTTATTGAGTCTAGCCCGGGTGTCGGCGGCAAACCGCGCACAGTCCATCTTCCTGGGATTCTTTATTGTTTTTGATACGAGCTCAACAATCTTGTCAATCAAGGTCGCTAAATCCGGGTCCCGCATAGCGCGATAGATTCCGTATTTACCTCTATACCCCAAGAGGACGCCAAGTCCCGCGATTGTGGAATGGCTCATATTAAGAATCCTAAGTTTCATATCTTCATACTTTTTTATATCCTCATACGCTTGCTCAAGGAGCACACCCTCCGCTCGCTCAAAATCCGGCCGACCCGCCGGGAAAAGATCCTCAACCACCCAATAGCGAGTTTTCTCGGTTACGATAACGGTTGACGCCACGCTCAGCTCGTCCATTACTCGTTTAGTCGTTTCATCGGGAGCGACAGCGATACGGTCAATCATGCAATTGGGAAAGCTGAATAAGGCCGGATCGGAAAGATAGGCGGTGAAGCCTTTTGGCGCGAAGCCTTTATCTTCCCATGCTTTCGCCATAGTCCTGACAGCGCCGCCAGTGACGCGGCCGTTTTCAGAAAAGTTTGTACAACTTACAAGGGCAAAACGTAAACCGGCCTTATACCTCTCCATGGCGAAGGCTGTCCACTTTGCCGCGTCACTCGTTAACGTGCCCGCGCTCATATCGGCCTTAGTTTTATCGGAAGTCGGTTCGGCAAAGAGGCCCTCGTGCCAAGTAAAGCCATACGCGCCTTCGGGGGCGTTGATGGTGCCCCACTGAAGTCGAGGATCAGAGGCTAATTCTTTAAGACGGTTCCAGCTTACGCTGGAAGCCTGGTCGTCAATGAATAGAAGTCGTTTTATTGCGCCTTGAATTTTAGGACTTACTTGACCCTTTTCAAAACCATAAACCAATTGAGTCGCCAGGCAGTCGCCAGCTTCCAATTCGGCGCAATATTTTGGAGAAAAGGTTTCTATTCCTACCATGCAACCGGCGGAGGGGTCCGCGTTAAGTATATCTTGAAGGATATCCCCTGTATGGCCAAAGGCCATTCTTCCCGCGGAAAAACAAATGGAACGGATTTGAGCGTTCTGACGGTCATAGCTTGGCAGTTCAGCGTTCTTGTTTTTCCAGAACGAAGTGTCGTTTAGTAATTCTTGATTCAAGGTTCTCGTCATTGTCATCCTCCTAGCACGCTGAACATTTTTCCACTATATGCTTTCGTTACGAAAGCCGTCAAGAATCGATTTGTTGTTTGACAGATCAATACGAAAGGATATACTAACGTAACGAAAGGTGCTATGTGGTGAATAATAGGATAGCGACTATTTTAGATATGCTTAAAAGCAATCACCGAATTACGGTGGATCAGCTGTCCGAGCGTTTTAACGTATCCACCGTTACCGCGCGGAAAGATCTAGCCCGTCTTGAGGAAGGCGGTTATGTGGTGCGTACTCGCGGCGGAGCCGTATCCTCTTTATCCTTTGCCGCCGCTAAGCCGATAGATGCACGACAAGCTGAGAATCCCCGAATAAAAGCTATTTTAGCCCATAAAGCCGCGAGTCTCATTCAAGATGGCGATACCGTTTTTCTGGATTCCGGCACAACCATGGCGGCTTTAGCTGGCGAGCTTTATGGTAGGCCGATAAGGATTCTGACCCATAGTCTGCCGGTAATAGAAGCGTTAAGAGATGATGATAAAGTTTCCTTATTCGCGCTAGGCGGCATGTATAGTATACGTTCACGGTCCTTTGTCGGATCATCGGCGGTGGTGGAGCTAGATCGCTACAGCCCCGATATCGCGTTTATCGGCGCCTCCGGGGTTTCATCGGAAGGTGTATTGGCGGCTCAAAGCTTGCTGGAAGCCGATATAAAACGTAAGGTTCTCGCTATCGCGAAGACCAGTTATATCGTGGTAGATTCCAGTAAAATAGACGCCGCTTCCTTCGCGGTATTTGGGCGGCCAGATTCTTATAAGGCCTTAATCTGTGATGATGGAATAGAGGAAGAGGCGGTCGCTAGATTACGCGGCTCTGGCGTGGAGCTTATTCTTGTGACCGCTGATCAGCTCCGCGGGGGAAGCTAAAGCCAGTCATTAGAGCGGCGCGTTCTTACAAGACGGCTTTGTTGGCCGGAAGGAGAAAGAATGAAAGAGTTGGGAAAGTATTCGGTGGGAACCGGCGATCGTTTTGGCCGCGAGGGCGCGGCTCAGATCGCGGCTGTTAAGGCTTTGGCGGAAGCAGGGGTAAAGGTCGATATAGTTTGGAACAAGAGTAAGAGGGAACATCTTATAGTCGGTTCAAAACCGGAGGATCAGAGAGCCGCCGCGGACGCGGCCGTTAAGGAAACCGCTTGGCTTGGTTCTTACTTTGTTGACGCCGATCATATTAATAGTAACAATGTCGCTGAATTTATTGATTATTGCGATTTTTTCACTATAGATGTAGCGGATTTTATTGGTAAAAAAGCGAACGCTAATGATATCGCCGCTTTTTTGGCAAAACGTGGCAGCCTTGTTGGAAAAACAGAGGTCCCGGGGCTTGAAGAGCCGCTTGTCGTGTCCACGGAATTGCTTAGAAGCGTCGCGGAACAGTATATATACGCCATTAAGGAAGCTGGCGTCGTCTATAGGACTATATTGAATAAAAAAGGCGCGGGCAATTTTATAACCGAAGTCTCCATGGATGAAGCCGAGGCGCCTCAGACCCCCAGCGAACTCTACCTTGTCTTGGCCGCCTTGGCTGACGAGGGCGTTCCCGTAAATACTATCGCGCCTAAATTTTCGGGCCGCTTTAATAAGGGGGTTGATTATGTTGGCGATGTTAAGCGCTTTATGAAAGAATTCAAAGCCGATGTCCGCGTGGTCAATTTCGCGGCCGCCAAGTTCGGACTCCCGGTCACCCTTAAATTGTCCGTTCATTCGGGGTCTGATAAGTTCTTGTTGTATGAAGGGATAGCCCGTATACTAAAGGAGACGGGAGCCGGTTTGCATCTTAAGACCGCCGGGACAACCTGGCTTGAGGAACTTATCGGTCTGGCTGAAAGCGGCGGAGAAGGTTTACGCATAGCCAAGGAAGTGTATTATTCAGCGTTGAATCGATATGACGAATTGATAGCGCCCTACCTGCCCGTAGTCGATATCGATACAGCCCTCCTGCCTTCGGCTGAAACCGTGGAGGGGTGGACTGGCGCGGACTACGCGGCGGCTTTGCGGCATGATCAAACAAACAAGCGTTACAATCTTCATTTCCGCCAACTCTTGCATGTGGCCTACAAGATCGCGGCTGAAATGGGGGAACGGTATTTTAACGCGTTGGATCAAGCGCGGGAGCCTGTGGAACGGAATGTTCGCGTCAATCTGTTTGAACGTCATTTCCGCCCTCTGTTTTTATCTTTACATTAAGCCATGTCGGAGCGGCGGCGCTGGGGCATCCGCGCTAAATTGCTTGTCTTTTACGCTGTTGTCCTAGCCGCGGCGGCCGCTTTGAATTTATATGTTCAATTGACGGCTTTCCGCGCGGTTTCCGCGTTTGAGGATCGTTTATCGCGGTACCATGCCGTTCACCGTTTCAAGATTGCTTTTGACGACCACTTTTCGCGAACGGAAAGACAGTTGCGGGAAGGGTCTATCCCAGATACCGAGACAATAAACCGGGAATTTGCGGCTCTTAGCGGACTTTACGCAATTATCGCCGTTGGTGAAAGCGAAAGTCTTAACGCGTACTTCAACGCGCAGGCGACAGGGTATGGAGTAGACGCGTATAAAAAAAATATAGCGGCGGCCATTAGTCGACGCGCCGCTGGGGAAAAAGATTGGTATTTGGACGTCGCGACCGCGGAGCGGCTTGTCGCTTATGTTGATGGCTATTTATCCATTCTTCTTTCAGAAGCTTTGGAAGCCGGGGATGAAAGGTACCGCAGCGTCGCGAGCGGCGCGATCCGTGTTCGCAATCTGTCGCTTATGGCTTTGGCGGCTTTGGCGGCGGTGCTTGGCTTTTTTGCCTGGGCTTTTTCCGCCTCTATCGCCAACCCAATCCGGACGCTGGCTCAGGCTTCAGCGCGGATGGCGGCTGGCGATCTTTCGGTTGGTGAGGTAAAGGCGGGGTCGGGCGCTGAGGTTGAGGTCTTAACCCGCTCTTTCAACGCGATGTGCCTCAGCATTAGGGGGATGGTTGACGATCTACGCGATAAGGCGGATTTAGAAAAACAGCTACGTGAAGAAGAACGTGAGTTGATGGAAAAAGAGCGCTTGCTCCATGATGCGCAGTTTCAAGCCCTTCAGGATCAAATTCGCCCGCATTTCCTGTTCAACGCTCTTAATACCATCGCTCGGACCGCCTTATTTGAGAACGCGGGCGAAACGGAACGGCTTGCCTTAGCCTTAGCTAAATTATTGCGTTACTCGCTTGGCCCCGCCTCCTCTCTGGTTACGATCCGTGAGGAAGTGTCTATCCTCTCAGAGTATCTATCGTTTCAGGCTTTACGTTTCGGTGAACGTCTGGTCTGGGATCTTTCCGTTGACAGCCGGGCTGAAGACGTGTTGATTCCCCGTTTTACCTTACAGCCCCTAGTGGAGAATGCCGTCCGTCATGGCGTTGAGCCAATGGAAAGCGGCGGCCGCGTTTTGGTCCGCGTTAATAGACGTGGCGGCCGTGTGACGGTAAGCGTGGAGGATAGCGGAGTTGGCATGGCTCCGGAATGCGTGAAAAGGCTTTTAGGTGGTGTCGCGTCCTATCGCTCGTCTTCTCATCGGCCTACGGGCGGAGAGGAAACCGGAATAGGTGTCGCCAATGTACTGGAACGTTTGCGTTTACGCTATTCCGGACAGGAAAGGGTTTCTATTCACAGCGCTGTTGGCGGCGGAACGAGCTTTCGTATTTCCTTTCCCATATCGATAGAAGCAGTATCGTGAACGCGCGTATTCTTATCGCCGATGATGAAAAGCTGGAGCGCAGAGCGCTGTCGCTGATACTGGGTTCTATGAAAGGGCATGATATAACTCTGGTAGAAGCGGCTAATGGACGGCAAGCGGTAGAAATGGCTCGCGCCGTTCCCCTGGATCTGGCTCTCCTAGATGTGCGTATGCCAGGAATGGATGGTATAGCGGCCGCTCGGGAAATTCGCGCGTTCAGCCCGGATACCCGTATCATTTTTATCACCGCCTTTGATAGTTTTGATTACGCGCGTGAAGCTCTTCGTCTTAATGTTGATGAATACCTCGTGAAACCGGCTGATAAGGAAAGCGTGCGGGAAACTGTCAGCCGAGTCTTGATAAAGCTCGATGAGGAACGTCGCGAAGCCGCTAGGCGTCAACAGACAAGAGAGGAACGAGAACGAGCGTTGGACTTATTAGAGCGCGAACTTCGCGCGGCTATACAGCGTAACGCTTTAGTTGGGAACCGCTTTGACGCGTTTTTAGGCCTTAGAGGGCTGGCGGGTCGTGACCGTTTTGTCGCGGCGTTAAAGCCCTTATCCGATGACTGTCGTGAGGATGTCGCTTTCGCCAATGCCAGACGTCTGGCCGCTTTGGCTGAGTCTTTGCTTCGCGATGATGGCTGGTTTGGCGTCGCGGTAGCTGACTGCTGTGAAGTCCGAATCATCGCCGCGAATGAAGTGGCTGGCCGTGAAAAGCTTCAAGAATTACTTTTGTCCTTGATCGAATTGGCTAGACAGGAATTAGGGCTACGTGTCGTTGTCGGAGCCGCCCCAGCTTTGCCGGCTGACGGACCGGAATTATTCGCCCCGGCTCAGGACGCGGCGGCTTTAGCGTGCGCGGCTTCACCCCTTGTCATCTTAGTTCCAGAAGGGGGAGAAGTCCCTATTGAGCATGAAAATCGATCCGAAATAAGCGCGGCGACGGTGGAAAGAGCGATAAGTTTTATAAAAGCACACTTGGCTGAAAATTTTACCTTAGCTGACGCCGCTTCCTGGGCTCGCTGCTCGTCCTTTTACTTGTCACGCTTGTTTAAGGTCCATTGCGGTGAGACCTTTGTCCGCTATATCGCTAAGCAACGAGTGGAAGCGGCGAAGGCTTTATTGAGGACCGGTGACTATAGCGTGAAAGAAGTAGCGGCCCTAGTTGGGTTTCATGATCAAGCTTATTTTACGAAAATATTCAAACGCCTAACTGGACGCTTACCAGTTGATTATCGGCTTAATCCGCTGTGATTCTAGCGCAAGAATATCCGAGAAATCGCAAGAATTTACCAATTCGATATTCCTCTCGCGGGCGTACAGTAACGCAAGGCTTTTGCTCTTTAAGGAGGAACTATGAAAGTGTCTAGAATCGTAGCCTGCGCTATCGTTTTGTGTGTTATCAGCGCGGCGGTTTTCGCTGAAGGCCAGAAAGAAGTAACAACTTCTCAACCCATTGTCCTACGTTTGGCTGAAACCCACCCAGCGGATTATCCCACAACCAAGGGCGATCAAAAATTCGCCGATTTGGTTAAAGAAAGGACCAATGGCCGTATCACTATTGAAGTGTATCCAGGCTCTCAATTAGGCCAGGAAAAAGCGGCTATTGAGCAAGTTCAGTTTGGCGCTATCGATTTCACCCGCGTGAGTTTATCGGTATTCGCGTCATTCTGCCCGCAGATGGACGCTCTTCAGATGCCGTATCTATACCGAAACGTGGATCATATGTGGAAAGTTTTGAACGGCCAGATTGGGCAAGATCTCTTAGCCTCTGTGGACAGCGCTAATTTCATCGGTTTTGGCTGGTTTGAATCCGGTTCTCGCAATTTCTATAATTCCAAACGCCCTGTGGAAAAACCTGAAGACCTAGTCGGCTTAAAAATCCGCGTTCAGGAATCTCCCTTAATGGTAGGCCTAGTCAATGCTTTCGGCGCTGTAGCGACACCCATGCCCTATGGCGAAGTCTACAGCGCTTTGCAAACCGGGGTTGTCGACGGCGCGGAAAACAACTGGCCGTCCTATTACTCCACCAGCCATTATGAAGTAGCTAAATACTTTACATTAGATGAGCATACGCGGGTCCCGGAGATTATTGTCGGATCCAAGCTTTCTTTAGCGAAAATTTCTGAGGCTGATATGGCGATAATTAAGCAGGCCGCTAAGGACGCTGTGGATTATCAACGCGCAGAATGGGCTGCTTACGAAAAAGTATCCGAAGAAAAGATCCGGGCCGCGGGTAATACTATCTCTAAAATAGACGATAAAGCGCCCTGGCAGGCTAAAATGCAAGCCTTGTACGCCGCGCAACCCAAAGCCACACAGGATTTTATTAAGAAGGTCAATGAAGTCAAATAGTGGTATTTGGTTTTTTCTTAGCTTTAGGCGATAGGAAGAAAAAATTAGCGGCCGCGGTTTTTAACCGCGGCCGTATTCTAAACGGTTTTTTATGAATACGAAGAAGTTTGTTGCTAAGGCGGACTGAGTGGGTTACAAATGAATTAGCTTTGATAATAACAAAACAAAACGGAAAAAAGAATTCAGGTAAGTGAAGGTGATTGAGGTAAAAAACAGGGTAATAAGGGGGTATCGGATTAAGCCGATGCTAGCAGGGGGTAGCCAAAAGATGATCAAGGGTATCGTCCGCGTTTTTAATCTAATCCATATCGGTATGGTCTATCTCGCTAAGGTCATGATCGTGGTTATGGTGCTTCTTACGTTTTTGAATGTGGTGTTACGTTATGGTTTTAGCAGCGGGATTATTTGGACGGAAGAAATAGCCTTGCTATTAGCGGTGTGGTTTATCTTTATCGCCATGGGCCTTGGGGTTAAGCAGGGCTTGCATATCAATATAGCCCTGTTTGAGGCTGGGAAACTTCCAAAGGGTTTGGATTTCGCGCTCAATCGTCTTCGCGATCTGGTTGTCATCGCGGTTGCCATTGTCATGCTTATTTATGGATGGAAATTAACTGATATGACTAGAATGTCTATTATGCCGGCGACCGGTCTGCCTCAAGCTTGGTTATACGCCGCGGTACCCTTTGGCGCTGTTATCATCCTATACGAAGCTTTAACAGAATTGCTTGGCGTTGATACGAATGACGCCTCGGTTGACGCTTTTTTATCCGGAAAAGGTTCTTTCAAAGCGGTTATTGGAGGGGGAAATGCCTAACCTTGATCTCGCTATCGCTTTACTTTTAGGCTCCTTTGCCATCCTTCTTATCTTAAGGGTCCCTATCACTTTTTCTTTGGCCTTTTCCTCAACGATTACGGCGATTTATCTGAAGATCCCGTTAATGGCCGTTGTGCAACAATTGGTGCAGGGCGTTCGTTCCTTTTCTCTGTTAGCGATTCCCTTCTTTATTCTCGCCGGTGAAATTATGGGGCAGGGGGGCATAAGCAGGAGGATAATTCTATTTTCCAACGTGCTCGTTGGCCGTATCCGTGGCGGTTTGGCCCAGGTGAATTGCCTGGCTTCCATGTTTTTTGGCGGAATTTCAGGTTCGGCTGTCGCGGACGTGTCGTCTATAGGCACTATGTTGATCCCGATGATGAAGGAGAAAGGGTATGATGACGATTTTTCTGTCGGTATAACCGTAACCTCCGCTTGCCAGGGGGTCATTATACCGCCTAGCCACAATATGATTCTGTTTTCATTGGCGGCTGGGGGTGTTTCGGTCGGACGTCTTTTTTTAGGCGGTTTTGTTCCTGGAGTGTTGCTGGGTGTCGCTTTGATGATTGTGAGCTATATCTTCGCGATAAAACGCGGTTATCCCAAAGAAAAGAAATACACGTTAAAAGAAGCGTGGGTTGTATCAAAAGAAGCTATACTTGGCTTATTTACCGCCATAATTATCATTGGCGGAGTTATAAGCGGTGTCTTTACCGCCACTGAATCCGCCGCGGTCGCCGTCGTCTACGCCTTTATCATTACCTTTTTTGTGTATCGCGAAATCCCGCTCAAAGCTATTTGGGGTATTCTATATAACACCTTGAAGACTCTAGCTATGGTTATGGCATTGATAGCCGCGGCTAGCGCTTTCGGGTGGCTAATGGCGTACCTTAGGATTCCCGCTTTAGCCACAGAGGCTTTACTAAGCGTTACGACTAATAAAGTAATATTGCTCCTTTTAATAAATATATTGTTGTTAGCGCTTGGGTGCATCATGGATATGGCGCCGCTTATTTTAATTACCACGCCTATTCTTTATCCGGTGGTTGTGAATAGTCTTGGCATGAATCCGGTAAATTTTGGCGTTATGTTAATTCTTAATTTAGCTATTGGCCTTTGTACGCCGCCGGTCGGGTCGGCTCTTTTTGTTGGTTGCGCGATCGGGAAGATAAAAATTGAGAAAGTAATTAAAACGATGTTGCCAATGTACGCGGCTATGCTCGTTGTCTTGATATTAATAACGTTTATTCCGGATATTACGATGTTTATCCCTAACTTATTGATGCCGCAAAGATAAGTTCTCCTTTTCCCGCGGCAAGGAGAAGCTCGCTTTTCCATTGCCGCGGAGACAAGGCTTGCTTAATTGCTTAATGGTAACATTGTCAAAACTCATTTAGTAGCTGGCCTTGGAGCTTATCCAGTGAAGCTCTCTCGTCATCACCAGCGGGAGAAGCCAGCGCGGCGGCGCGTATAAAGACGGCGTCCACGGAGGCCGCGAAATCGACCCGCTTAAGTCCGTACAGGAAAATACCTACCGCTTCTTCCTTAAAAGGGCTTATAGAAGAGGGTGTGGAGTCGTGAGAGCCTTGTGGTTGAAAACGCCTAACAAGCCAGGTGGATTTTATTAATTGTGGGTTGTATCGGATTCTATCCATGCCCTCCCAAAACGCTTTTAAAAAGGCCACATATGTGTCGTTTTCATCAGCGCCAAGCCAGCGTAGATGCTTTCTCAGTCGTGTTGTGGCCGCCGCCGCTACCGCCGTATTGGCGTTGACTGTTTCAAGGCGTTTGGCTAAAGATGCTTTGCTGCCGGTTGTTTCCTCAATGCGAAAAAGATACCAGCTCTGATACTCGGGCAGGGATTCCAGATCATGTGGATCGCTGTAGATCCAATCCGGAAAGGCTTTCCCGATTTCCTTGCCGGAAAAATCGATAATCTCGATAGACGGCTCGGTTAACGTGGGAGCTGAACTTGGCTTATCTACTAGTTGATCCTCTAGTACAGCCGCTATATCCGGGTCCTTGATGGTATCTTCTATATGGACACTTTTCGTGCTTTCAATCGTGGAAGATTTTTCTGAGTTAGCGTTTGTCACCTGTTCCTCGCTGTCTGAAAGGCCTACAGCGTTTGTGGCAGATATTTCGGTACGCGGTGTCAACTTGTCGGGCTTTACCGCGTGAGGTACGGGTTCCGCGAAGACGCTATCGTCCTTTGAGGGCGCAACGGCCGCGGCATCTTTTGACGATAAGGATGTAGGGCTTTCATCGGGAATGGCGCCGCTTATTTGTCTGTCCACTTCCTGGAAACCAGCGATAGGTTTTGGCGCTCCGGCACAGGAGAAGAGCAAGAATACTGAAAATAGCGCGAAAGGCAAGCTTATAGTTTTTATGGAAATGAGAATAATTTTCATGCATACCCCAATTTGACGGGAGCTAATACTAGCGCCGTGGTTTCATGACAACTGTAATCGAGTAGCGGCTCTTGTCAATGAGTTTCTTGCTTTGTCGTTGCTTGACTGGGTAGTTCCCGCGCGCTATAATGCCATCGATGGCGCAAATGAGACAAGAATATGCCAACTATTCATGATGTAGCGCGAGCGGCCGGTGTTTCAGCCCGAACCGTTTCTCGTGTAGTCAATGAAAACGGCCGAGTAAAGTATGAGACTCGTGAGTCTGTTTTAGCCATATGTGAACAACTTGGCTTTAGGCCGGATCCTTCGGCACGGGCTCTTAAAACGGGACGCAAACGTATGATAGGCGTTGTCGCGAACGCCGTATCGTCTGATACGACCCTGCGTCGTATAGAATTATTATCCAAATTGTTTAACGCGGTCGGTTACGCGCTGCTCATTCAATACGCCGATAACGCCGAGATTGAGGAAGCGGCTATTCGAGAAATAGCGCCGCGTTGCGATGCCCTCATAGTATTCACCAACCTAAGGACTTCCGAAGCGCCAGCCTTTGAGGCTCTGACAAGACAAGGCTACCCCTTTATCCTGGTCGATCCGCCGCGGGCTGTCGCATACCCGGCTATCCATATAGATCGTAGAAGCGGTTATCGAGACGCTGTCCGGTACTTGTATGGCAGAGGACGGCGAAAGCCCGTGCTTTTAGTGGAAGATTTTCGTTCCTCAGAACGAATAAGCGGTTTTAAAGAGGGCTTGGAAATCGTTGGTCTTGCCTTCAGTGAAACTATGGTTCTTCATACTGGAAAACGCTTTGCTGGCGGAGTACAGGCGTCAGGTGAGCTAATTAGTCGTATTAAAGCGGGATGTGTTGACGCTGTATTGTGTCATAATGATAAAATTGCCTTAGGCTTAATGAATGGTCTGTGCGCCGCTAGAATAGCTATACCGGATACAGTCGCCGTAATTGGTTTTGATGACGATGAATATGGCGCTTATTTATCTCCGGCCTTAACCACTATAGCGCAGACCGGCGGCGATCCGGCCGCGTATATCTTTAATCAATTGAGAAATAGGTTGGAA
This sequence comes from uncultured Treponema sp., assembly GCA_964546285.1. GTDB lineage: Bacteria > Spirochaetota > Spirochaetia > Treponematales > Breznakiellaceae > CAZJJK01. The sequence continues at coordinate 13,492 of CAZJJK010000073.1, forward strand.
TTTGGTGCCGCGGTTGACGGCACGATTTTTGGAACGGCGTTGGTGCTGCGCGCATCGGCTTAAAAGGATAGCGTCACGGCGGTTTGAGTAGCGTTCATGAGAGGGAAAAGGCGGCGATGATCCCGCCGATAGGAGGATTTGATGAAGAAAGCGGATATCGGTCTAGTCGGATTAGCGGTTATGGGCGAGAACCTAGTGTTGAATATGGAGAGTAAGGGGTTTACGGTCGCTGTTTTTAACAGGACAGTAAGTAAGGTAGATGATTTCGTGAATGGCCGCGGTAAGGGGAAAAAGATTATTGGCTGTCATAGCCCCTCGGAACTGGCTTCCGCTTTATCCTTGCCTCGTAAAGTGATGATTATGGTCAAAGCTGGACAGGCGGTGGACGACACAATTGAACAGCTGTTAGGTGTGCTTTCACCTGGTGACGTCATTATTGATGGGGGAAATTCTAATTACCAGGATACAATGCGACGGACAAAGCAGCTTGAGTCAAAAGGCTTGTCATATATCGGTACCGGTGTTTCCGGAGGCGAGGAAGGGGCTCTTACCGGACCATCCATAATGCCAGGAGGTTCCCCAGCCGCATGGCCTTTAGTAAAACCAATATTTCAAGCTATCGCCGCTAAGGTTGAAGATGGAACCCCTTGCTGTGATTGGGTTGGCGAAAACGGCGCCGGACATTTCGTGAAGATGGTCCATAATGGAATAGAGTACGGCGATATGCAGCTTATTTGTGAAACTTATCAGCTAATGAAAGACAGCTTAGGATTAAGCTATAATGAAATGCATGAGGTTTTCGCTGACTGGAATAAGGGTGAACTCAATAGTTATCTAGTAGAAATCACACGAGATATTTTAGCTTATAAAGATGAGGACGGCGCGCCGCTGGTGGAAAAAATCTTGGATACCGCTGGTCAAAAAGGCACCGGTAAATGGACCGGAATTTCCGCGCTGGAATTCGGTGTTCCGTTAACCCTGATCGGTGAGGCTGTTTTCGCTCGCTGTCTATCCGCCGCGAAAGATGAGCGTACTATCGCGTCTAAACAGTTTAGCGCGCCAAAAACCATTAAAACCGGTGAAAAAGAAGCTTTTATCAAGGATCTTAAAAGCGCGCTATACGCTTCTAAAATTGTCTCGTACGCTCAGGGATATCTCCTAATGCGAGAGGCGGCTAAAGAATATGGCTGGAATTTGAACTATGGAGGAATCGCATTGATGTGGCGTGGGGGGTGTATCATTCGTTCGGTTTTCTTAGGAAAAATCAAGGAAGCGTATGATAAGGATCCGGGGCTCAAGAACCTCTTGCTGGACCCCTTCTTCCGTTCAACCGTGGATCAAGCGCAAGCGGCCTGGCGGCGTGTGGTCGCCGCGGCTGTGGCCAGCGGTGTTCCGGTTCCGGCTATGTCCAGTGCGCTAGCTTATTTCGATGGATACCGCAGTGAACGCCTGCCAGCGAACCTACTTCAAGCCCAGCGCGATTATTTTGGCGCTCATACCTATGAGCGGACCGATAAGCCGCGCGGACAGTTTTTTCATACCAATTGGACTGGTCGTGGGGGCAACACATCCGCCTCCACCTATACCGCCTAAGAAACTATATCGATTTTGGCGATGATATTAGTACTTAGAATAGAAGGGTTATAACTGTTTTATCTACAAGGAGTTTTATATGGCTAAGCTTGTTATTCCAAATATTGAAACGGCGACTCATGATTTTTTGGCGCTTGGCGCTTTGGTTACCAGGCTTGATCCGGGCCTTATTCCCTTTCCGCTCGCGTCAAAATATGATCTTCATGTTTCAGGCGGCGAATATAATGTCGCCGCTAATCTGTCGTCTTGCTTTGGCCTGCGGACCGCCATCGCCAGCGCGATAGTGGATTACCCAATCGGAAAGCGCGTTGAAGCGGCGGTTAGACAAATGGGCGTAACCCCGTATTATGTCCGTTACAAACATGATGGTGTTCGCGGTCCAAATATGGCTATTGTCTGGAGCGATCGTGGTCAAGGCGTGCGGGCGCCTGTCGTATTCTATAACCGATCAAACGAAGCCGCCGCGCGGCTCGCTCCCGGCAGCATCGATTGGAAATCGATTTTTGGGAAGGGAGTCCGATGGTTTCATTCCGGAGGTATTTTTTCAGCCCTGTCAGAGACAACACCTCAATTAGTTATAGAAGCTATGAAAGCGGCTAAAGCGGCTGGAGCTGTGGTTTCCTTTGATCTTAATTATCGAGCTAAACTGTGGACAGTCGCGGCTGAAGCTGCTGGAAAAGATCCTTCAAAAGCGCCAGAACGTGCCGCTGAGACTCTCCGTGAAATTGTCCGCTATGTAGATGTGCTAGTCGGCAATGAGGAAGATCTACAGAAAGGTTTAGGCTTAAAGGGGCAAGACGTTGAATCTAAAGGAAAATTAGATCCCTCCGCTTTTTTTGGCATGATGGAAAGTGTTGTAAAGGATTTTCCAAATATCAAGGCTGTGGCTACTACCTTACGTGAAGTACATTCTACTAATCGACATTCTTGGAGCGCGGTATTGTGGCTTGATGGCAAGAGCTATCAAGCTCCAACTCATGAACTGGACGTGTATGATCGTGTCGGAGGCGGTGACGGTTTCGCGGCTGGGCTTATCTATGGATTTCTCTCCGGCAAAAGCCCTGAAGATGCGCTTAGGCTTGGTTGGGCTCATGGCGCTCTACTCACAACCTTTCCTGGCGATACCACTATGGCCAATCTGGATCAGGTGGAAGCTTTTGCTAAGGGTGGTTCAGCGCGTATTCAACGTTAGGATAAGCACAGTGTTTGGTCTCTGCCGATGGATTAAGTGAATTTTCTTGGGCTCTGAACAGGACTAATAAGGGGAGTGCTCAATGACGTTTGTTACTTGAGCAAGCCTCTTTACAGAATTATCCTCCACCTAGTGTCTCGAAGCTTGTGTTTTCCAAAAAAGGGACAAGCAAGAC
>CAZJJK010000074.1:0-16239 GCA_964546285.1 uncultured Treponema sp.
GCTAGGGAAGATCGCTGGAGAGAAGCTACCTAAATACGCAGTCGCTTGATCGGTTCAGGAGGAAAACAGCGGAAAACAAAGCTTTGGGACACTAGGGTGGGAACCAATGAGATGAATATAGTAAGTAAATGAACCGGTTTACTTGACAGAGTATGAAGACGAGTAAAGAATATGAAAACGCACAATTCATTCGAGGAGGAAACGTATGAAGAGGCTTTTCGCTATCGCCCTTGTGTTATCACTAGTATCCATACCAGTGTTTGCCAAGGGTGCTCAGGATGCTGGATCAGCGCTTGCTGGTGCCGCTTTCCATATCGGCGTCGTCACGGGGACTGTGTCTCAATCAGAAGATGATCTTAGAGGCGCCGAAGAAATTATTAAGCGTTATGGAAAGGTTTCTGATGGTGGCATGATACAACATGTAACCTATCCTGACAGTTTCATGGATCAGCAGGAGACAACGATTACTCAAATCGTCTCATTAGCTGATGACCCAGAAATGAAGGCTATTGTAGTAAATCAGTCTGTTCCTGGAACCGCCGAGGCTTTCAAGCGTATTCGCGAGAAACGGCCCGATATTCTGCTTCTTTCTGGCGAGCCGCATGAGGATCCGTTAGTTATTCAGGCCGCCGCTGATATGGCTGTAAGTGCGGACTTTATTTCCCGTGGGTATACTATTATATGGGCTGCTAAACAATTAGGCGCTGAAACCTTTGTTCATATTTCTTTCCCGCGCCATATGTCTTATGAATCACTCGGTTTACGTCGGCAAATTATGGAACAAGCTTGTAAAGATTTAGGTATAAAGTTTGTATTTGAAACCGCGCCTGATCCTACTAGCGATGTCGGCGTGGCTGGTGCGCAACAGTTCATTCTGGAAAAAACGCCACAATGGATAGAAAAATATGGTAAAAACGCCGCTTTCTTCTGTACTAATGATGCTCATACAGAACCCTTACTTAAGCAGCTTTTAGTTTATGGCGGCTATTTTGTTGAAGCCGATCTTCCTTCTCCGTTGATGGGCTATCCAGGAGCGCTTGGTATAGACCTTTCCGCGGAAGCGGGAAATTTCCCCGCCATTCTTAATAAAGTGGAAGAAGCGGTCGTCGCCAAAGGTGGTTCTGGCCGCTTTGGCACCTGGGCTTTTTCTTATGGGTTTTCTCTAACAGCTGGTCTTTGCGAATATGCCAAGCGCGTTGTAGAGGGCACCGCTGAGAAGGGTAGTGTCGCCGGTCTTTATGAGTCCTTGGGCGTGTATACGCCTGGAGCTAAATGGAATGGCGGTTACTATATCGATGCCGCAACCGGTGTGCGGGCAAAGAATCAACTTCTCATCTATATGGATACCTATGTTTTTGGAAAGGGTTATCTTCCCACTACCGAACAGAAAGTTCCTGAATCGTATTACAACATAAAATACCAGAAATAAAGGGTTTTTAGGCCGACTGGTTTTCTTTCCAGTCGGCCATTCTTTTTCTTTGAAGGATCGCGATGACAAACACTGATGTTCTACTCAAATTGGAGGGTATTTCAAAGGAATTTTATGGTACCACGGTATTGAAGGATGTATCTTTTTCTATACGAAAAGGCGAAATTCTTGGCCTTGTTGGTGAAAATGGAGCGGGAAAAACCACGTTGATGAGTATCCTGTTTGGGATGCCAACTATCAGTAGAACTGGAGGCTTTGGCGGGAACTTATATATTGGAAACGAGAAAGTCGCTTTCAATAGCCCTTTTGACGCATTGGATGCTGGGATTGGAATGGTGCACCAAGAATTTTCTCTTATCCCTGGTTTTACCGCTACTGAAAATGTCATGCTCAACCGTGAATGCGTCAAGCCATCAATAGCTGAGGAATTATTCGGTAAACGTTTGGCTAAGCTGGATAGGCATGAAATGCGGGCTCGAACCTCTGCCGCCGTTGAAAAGCTTGGTGTTTCTATCGATCCAGATACTCTTGTATCTGAAATGCCAGTTGGGCATAAACAGTTTACGGAAATCGCGAGAGAAATTGATCGTCGGAATGTACGCCTACTTGTATTAGATGAACCGACGGCTGTTTTAACGGAGACAGAAGCGGCCATCCTTCTTCAGGCCCTTAAGAACCTGGCTAAAAGCGGGATTGCCATTATATTTATATCGCATCGTCTCCATGAAATACTTGAAATCTGCGACAATATAATTGTTTTGCGCGATGGCGTTGTCGTAAAGAATGTACCGGCCGCTGGGCACACCGTTCGTGATATAGCTGTATGGATGGTTGGTCGTGAGGTGGCTTCTTCTGGAGTCTCCCGATCAGGGCGTGTTTTAGAGGGAGAAATATTTCGCGCGGAACGTCTCTGGGTCGATATGCCCGGCGAAACGGTGCGGGATGTCAGCTTTTCCGTTCGTGAAGGTGAGATATTTGGTATCGGCGGTTTGGCCGGCCAAGGAAAGCTTGGTATTCCAAATGGGATCATGGGTTTATTCCCAGCGGGCGGTAAAATATTTTTACATGGTAACGAATTTAAGCTTGGGAACCCAAAAACGGCTTTGTCCGCGGGAATGGCTTTTGTATCGGAAGATCGGCGAGGTGTAGGTCTTCTCTTGGATGAAAGCCTTGATTGGAATATCGCTTTTACAGCTATGCAAATAAAAGGCGAGTATCTGAAAAGTTATTTTGGCGGCCTATTCAAGCTTAGAGATGAAAAGGCGATGAAGCTATTGGCTGAAGACTATATAGCTAAATTGGAAATAAAATGTTCAAGCCACAATCAACCCGCTAAGGAGTTGTCAGGCGGCAATCAGCAAAAATTATGCCTTTCCAAAGCTTTCGCGCTTAATCCAAAATTGCTTTTCGTATCGGAACCAACAAGGGGAATAGATGTTGGTGCTAAGAAACTGGTTCTTGATACGCTTCGTCATTATAATCGGGATTTTGGAACTGGAATTGTTATGGTTTCTAGTGAATTGGAAGAATTACGCGGCATATGTGATCGGATTGCTATTGTCGCTGAAGGTAGGGTGGTTGGTATTTTAGATCCGTCGGCGGATGTCGCGCAATTCGGTCTCTTGATGTCCGGCGAAGGAGCCTCAATATGATGAATATCATAAAAAACTTTATTCACGATTTTGGCTGGCCGCGCATCATCATTTTCTTATTTGTGGTTGCCCTGTTTATCGCCGCTCCCTTTGTTGGGGTACGCGTGGACGCTTCTCTGGGAGATGTCTTAAATCGATTTGGGCAGAACGCTATAATGGTCTTGGCTTTAGTCCCTATGATGCAAGCTGGCGCCGGCTTAAATTTCGGATTGCCGGTTGGTATCGTGGCTGGCCTTCTTGGTTCTACGTTATCCATGCAATTTGGCTTTACAGCTTGGTTTGGTTTTTTAGGCGCTGTTGGTTTAAGTCTGCCTTTTGCCGTGCTTTTTGGCTGGCTTTATGGCTTGCTCTTAAATCGGGTTAAGGGTGAGGAAATGACCATCGCTATGTACGTTGGCTTTTCCATCGTCACATTCATGTCGATCGCGTGGATACTCCTTCCTTATACCAGTCCCAATATGGTTTGGGGGTATGCGGGGACGGGTTTACGGACAACAATTACCTTGGATGATTATTGGTCTCGTATCCTTAATGACTTTCTCGCGATACGGATAGGACGCTTTTTTGTATTCCCTACAGGGGTTCTTATCTTTTTCGCTTTTGCGGCCTTTTTAATGTGGCTCTTTATGCGCAGTCGTACTGGTACCGCTATTACAGCCGTTGGCTCTAATCCAATTTTCGCGAGAGCTGGAGGAGTTTCCGGTGATAATATGCGGACCATCAGCGTTATTGTTTCAACGATATATGGCGCTTTAGGGATCTTGGTTTATCAACAGAGTTTTGGCTTTATTCAGCTATATAATGCCCCTCTTTACATGGCGATGCCGGCCGTGGCCGCTATTCTCTTAGGCGGCGCTTCTGTCAATAAAGCCAGTATTATCAATGTAATAGTAGGGACCTTTCTTTTTCAGAGCATTTTAACGATGACGCCTTCAGTTATTAACAGCGTTCTTCAGACAGATATGTCGGAGGTTATTCGGATAGTGGTCTCCAACGGTATGATTGTTTACGCTCTAACCAGAAGAACCAAGGTGGCAAAATGAAAAAGTCTTTAGATCTAAAGCGTTTCTTTGCCGATAATTTGGTCGTTGCCATCTTCGTTGTTATTACCGCCGCCGCTGTTCCTGTCTCTGGGTTGCCCCCTCTGTCTATAATTCAGGAAATACTAACACGTATAGGGCGTAATTCATTTCTGGTATTCAGTCTAATATTGCCGATCATGGCTGGTATGGGAATAAATTTCGGCATGGTACTAGGTGCCATGGCCGGGCAAATAGGGTTGATTTTCGCTGTTGACTGGAATCTAATCGGTGTCTCTGGCCTGCTGTTCGCGGCTCTTGTTGGTATCCCAATAGCAGCCTTGCTTGGCTGGATGGCTGGCGAAATTATGAACCGAGCGCGAGGCCGTGAAATGGTGACGGGTTTTATACTCGGGTACCTTATGGATGGATTTTATCAATTTGTCGTTTTATACCTGATGGGTTCTGTAATCCCTATTCATTCCGCGGCGATAAAATTGTCTCGCGGTTATGGTATACGTAACACCTTAAATCTAGATTCGGTCCGGCAAAGTCTTGATAAACTTTTTTCACTCCGTTTAGGTGGAATCTCTTTGCCCTTAGCGAACTATTTATTGATCGCTCTTCTCTGTCTTTTTATTGTTTGGTTCCGTAAAACAAAATTGGGGCAAGATATGCGTGCCGTTGGCAAAGAGCAAGGCGTAGCACACTCCTCCGGCATCGCTGTTGATCGTACCCGAATAGTCGCTATTGTCATTTCCACAATACTCGCGGCTATTGGGCAAATTATATTTTTACAGAATATGGGTAATATGGCTACATATAACGCCCATAAGCAAACAGGTTTTTTTGCGGCGGCCGCTATCCTGGTAGGAGGCGCTTCTGTCAGTAAGGCCACGATTCCTAACGTATTTATTGGGACTGTACTTCTGCATTTAATGTATATTGTGGTCCCACGAGCTGGCGCAAACCTCTTCGGACAAGCTATGATTGGAGAATTTTTTCGAGACGCCTTCAGTTATGGTGTTATAGCTTTGGCCTTGGTCATACACGCCTGGAGAAAACGCGCTAACGCCGAAGCTGATCGAGCGGACCTTCGCGTTTCCGCTGAAAGCGGGGAGGTTAAGGAATGACGCTTGTTCTTCGCCGAAGAATAACTCGAGGGGCCTTCATCGTAGTGTATATTGTCTCGGCGATATTCCTTTTTATGTTCAGTAGAGGGCATACTCTTCTTGTAGACAATAAAAGTGTAGCCGGGTTGCCCGCCGTTTCAATGATGACAGTCAAGGTTGATATGGGCAAAGCCGTGGAATTCCTGTCTGGGGATCGTGATCGCTTTACCGTTGTTGGTTCTCGTCATACGATACGTATAGAATTCTTTGATGGGCGCCCTCCCTTTATCGGCGAAATAACGTTACCTCTTGGTCCTGATCAGTTTCTTTTATCTGTGCCAAAGCTAATAGCCGGAATAGACCCCGCTTGGGAAGTTTTTGTAATGGTTAGGGAAAATCAATCTCGTACCGATGAAGAGCCAAATGTAGATAGGGATGAAGCTATTTCTCCACTAGGTAGCTCTGACAATACGCTCTAGTTCTCCAGCTTTGCGCCAAGTTCGTTACGTGTTTTGATTCTGATGGTTTATTCAAATTTACCTCTTTTTTGGGTGTTGCCTTGAGAATGGTATAAATGATACTCTTGGCCTGAAATGGCTTTTATTATTAAGAGCTATTATTATAATGTCTTACTTTGTAAGCAAATCGTAATAGATATTGTATATTGGATTTAATTTTCCGCAATGATCAAAGGAGCTGTGCTATGGTGGCTAACACACTGATAACCGGATTTCCCAGGATTGGAGAGAATAGAGAACTAAAGAAGGCGCTTGAAAATTTTTGGTCAAAAAAGAGCACATTAGGGGAATTGGAGAAGGTCGCGAGTGAGCTCCGAAAGAAACATTGGCTTGAACAAAAAAATAGAGGTATAGAACTTATCAGTGTTAATGATTTTAGCTTTTACGATAATATGCTTGATACTTGCGTAATGCTGAATGTAATTCCTGAAAGATTTAGAAATATCGATGATAAAACTGAGAGATATTTTGCCATGGCGAGGGGTAACGCGCTTTCAGCCGCTATGGAGATGACGAAGTGGTTCAATACAAATTATCACTACATCGTTCCGGAATTATCAAAAGACATCAATTTCAAGCTAAACACTGATAAGATCATCGCTGAGTATCAGGAAGCTAAAGAACTCGGGATTAGCCCAAAAATAAATATTATTGGACCAATAAGTTTCCTGGGCTTATCAAAAACCGTAGATGATAGCGATCCTTATTTTTATTTAAATAGAGTTCTATCGGTGTACAAGGATTTATTGTCAAGCTTGGCTAAATTGGATAACACCGTCGTTGTTCAAATAGATGAGCCTATTTTTGTAAAGGACTTATCTGAAGCTCAGAAAGGATTAATTTTTAAGACATATAACGAATTGTCTTGTGTGAACAAGGCTTTGAAAATTATAGTGACAACGTATTTTGAACATGCTACAGAGGCGCTTAAAGAATTACAAAAAACAAAGATTTGGGGTATTGGTCTGGATTTTATACATGGAAGAAAAAATCTTGAAGGCTTAGATGTTTTAGAAGGGAAAAAATTGATAGCGGGCGTTGTTGATGGGCGAAGCGTCTGGATTTCGGATTTTGATAAGACCCTTGAGCTTTTAAAAAGAATAACACAAAAAGTCGCTAAAGAAGATATTATAATTTCTACTAGTTGTTCATTGCTCCATGTCCCCTATTCATTACATAACGAACCTGACAGCGATATAAAGGAATGGCTTGCGTTTGGGCTTGAAAAAGTGGATGAAGTCGTTCTGCTTGGTAAGCTCCTCCAAGGGGATAAGCTTACTCAGGAAGAAGAAGCTAGGGTTAATAAAAACCGGCAAGTATTAAAGGAAAAGAGCGTTTCTAAATTATTAATAGACTCGGTTGTTACGAAAAGGGTAAGTACTGTGACTCGTCTTTCTCGTGAGGGGAGCTTTTCTGAGAGAATTATCCTGCAAAAGGCTAAATTAAATCTTCCTTTATTTCCCACTACCACTATTGGTAGTTTTCCACAAACCGCTGAGCTTCGTAAAACTAGAAGAGATTTTAAAAATGGAATAATTACTTCTCAAATTTATGAAAAGAAGATAAAAGAATATATCGATGACTGTATTGAATTCCAAAATAGTATTGGTCTTGATGTTCTTGTTCATGGAGAGCCAGAGCGAAACGATATGGTTGAATATTTTGGTGAAATGCTGAAGGGTTTCCATTTTACCCAAAATGGATGGGTTCAGAGTTATGGAAGCCGTTGTGTAAAACCACCAATTATTTATGGCGATATTAGCCGTACGGAACCAATGACTGTAAAATGGATTTTATATGCTCAGAGTAAGACAAATAAAGTAATGAAAGGAATGCTTACAGGCCCGGTTACAATTATAAATTGGTCTTTTGTACGGAATGATATTCCGCGCTCACTAATAGCCAAACAGATTGCATTGGCTCTAGCGGATGAAATTAGCGATTTACAGAATATAGGAATTAAAATAATCCAGGTTGATGAAGCCGCGTTTAAAGAAGGCTATCCTCTTCGCAAGGAAAATATCAGAGAATATGAGGATTGGGCTCTCGCTTGCTTTAAGCTAGCCGTATCTACGGCTAAAAAGGAGACTCAAATACATACGCATATGTGTTACAGTCAATTTAATGACATAATTAAAACTATTGAGTTGATGGACGCGGATGTGATTACGATTGAGACCGCGAGAAGCGGTAATAAATTATTACAAATATTCCAGGATACCGGTTATAAAAATGAAATAGGCCCTGGTGTTTATGATATTCATTCTCCTAGAATACCGACTATAGATGAATTTGAGGAACAGATAAATGAACGCCTTCAGGTTGTTGAAAAAGATAAAATGTGGGTAAACCCGGACTGTGGTTTAAAAACAAGGAAATGGGAAGAAGTTAAGCCGGCGTTAGAAAACATGGTTAACGCGGTTATTGCCCTAAGAAAGAAAGTTCAGAAATAAGGGGATTTCATATAGTCGATAAAAAATGTGGCGCTTCTCCTTTTTAGGGACGCGGATTTTGGGGAAATTTCAAGATCCTATATTCCTAGCAGTGTGATTAGAAGGAGTAAAGAATTCATCAAGCTTCACCGTAAAAGCCGTTGTTTTCGGTAATATGCAGATCACTATTTACAAGTTTAAGTGATAAAGGTTTCTTTGTATTTGTGATTTATCTTAAACAGTTTTAGGCTGTTTTTGACATTTTTGAAAAGTCAATTCCTTGTATTATATTGATATGAAAATTCGATGAGCATTTTGTGTAGTGCCACGGGAAATATATTTTGGGGTTTCTGAACAACTTCTAAAATGTTGTCAAGTAATGAATAACATGGTGTAATCGATACTGAAGTGCACGGAAATCGAAGGAAAAGACCCGAAACCCGTGCACCTGGAGTGCCGAATGTACCGAAAGCGCTATCAGATGGAAGCCCAAATTCCACTCGATGAATTTTATATGGCATTTGGGGGACGGCTTTCAAAATCCAATCGATGGGTAAAGCCTGCCGACATGATCCCTTGGGATGTTGTAGAAAAACGCTATGCGGAGCAATTCAAATCGACCGTTGGAAATCCAGCATACCCGGTTCGTGTTGCCTTCGGGGCGCTGATCATCAAAGAAAAATTGAAGATCACTGACGAGGAGACCGTCCTGCAGATCCGTGAAAATCCCTATCTGCAGTACTTCATCGGCTACACCGCCTACAGCGATAAACAGCCGTTCCATGCGATCGCGTGCGGGAAAGCGAAGGCGATGTACGAATATGGAGCTACTAAGATTTCCCTAAGTCTCGTTGTTGGTTATGCGACCGTTGATCGGATATCGTGGGACAACTACAACGAATTTGACGATTTAAAACGGGTAGTCACTGAATACAAGGCGAAGTATTGGTTTTATCCTGCAGTCGTGTGTGCCGACAAGATTTACCGGAGCCATGATAATCTCGAGTTCTACAAAGAACACGGGATCCGACTGTCCGGGCAAAAACTCGGGCGACCGCATGGCGATCCAAAACAGAAAAGAGAAACTTCCCGCATCGAACGAAAAGATGATCGGATGCGGATTCCGATCGAAGGGAAATTCGGTGAAGGGAAACGGTGCTATGCGCTGGTTAGATTGGCCACGAAGCTAGAAGAAACCAGCGAAACGTCGATTATGGTAAGCTTCGTCGCTATGAACTTGGAAAGGTTCGGGAGAGACCGAGCGCGGTCTTTTATTTTTGTCTTTTTTTATTGGATCAGTCGCCTACAAGCGCGTTTATATACATTGTTTCTCCGGGGTCTCCACTGTTTCGTTCGAGAAAAATCCTGGAATCTGTCCACCGCAATAGCACAAGCGGCTTGAAAATCGGGGAAAAACAAAATGGGCGGTTGTTCAGCAACGCTTACTGATTTCAATCTTTTAAATGATACGAGTTCGTATAAAGATTCCAGAAAAGGGTGAAATAGATTAGCGCCCGAAGCCGGAGGCCGGGCGCTGTCTTCGTACAAAAAAGGGGTTAGCTGTGAAATGGCGCTAAATACTATAAATAGAATGAATTAGATAATTGAAATATTAATATTTACGAAAATAGTTGAATTTGATGAATTTCACTCATTAAGAAAAAATGCTTATCTAGGGTATATAGTTCTAGCCCATGTTCCATCACATTTTGGGCGATAACTAGATCATTGATTCCCACACGGTTAATCCCACTCTTTAGGTTTTTGATTTGCATCGCAATGATTCCGTTCCATACAATTACTAAATCAACTTTTGTTATGGTATTGAGTAATTCAACTAGTTTTTCTTCACCCTTCTGAATGATGGAAGGTACTAGTTCAGCCAAAACCAAGTCATTGATACAAATGCTATTATTTTCAATAAGCTTATTTAATGGAAGAGTTATATCATTTCCACGGAAATACTCTATCCAAACTGAAGAATCTACTAAAACCATAGTTAACGATCCCGTAATATATCTAAATCTATGTCGATATTGATTTTACCAAAGAAAGTGGTAATTTCCTTGATTCTTTCCCTTTGAATTAGGTTTTCAAGAGCGGTTTTAATGACGTCAGTTTTGGATTTACGATGTGTGAGTGTCATTGCTTCTTCAATTAGCGTTTCAGGTAAATCTAAAGTAGTTCGCATAAGAATTACCCTCCTTAAGCATATATTACATTATACATTATATGCATGGAAAGGTGAATACCTATGACGATTATCATAATGATTCATTTTACAAGTCGCCTATACACATGTTGATGAATTGTTACAAATTAGCCGCTTAAAGCGGCTCCCTCACAATGTGATTGTGATATTCATGGTTTCCAGTTTCTTCTCTTGCCGCCTCCTGGTGGCATTCTGGTGGCGTGAACCATGACCTTACTACTAAAAATGAAAGAGATTATTTGCTACGCCAGGACGGCGCGGCACGGTAGTTCGGGTTGAGGCCATGGCAACCAACGTTTCAGAAATATACGAAGTTGCCTGGTACCCCGAAAGATTGATAAATATCTGGGAAATTGTATCACAATTTCCCAGATATTTATCAAAGGCAATTTGGGTGGAGGGCTTTAGCCCGTAACCGCATATTTCTTGTTATGCGATGGCCAGAGCGTAAGCTCCAGGAAAAATCCCCGCGCCCCGTCGGAGCACAGGACGTACGGAGGCGTTTTTTACATACTATAGCTTTACATCCAAAACCACATAAGCCCGTTATAGGTATATTCCATCGCTGCATGACCGTCATGCGAATAACCGGCTTTTACCCGATAGGCAATATTACCAGATTCTTCACTTTCCGCAGAAATGAAATTCCCGCTCGGCATACTCAGCATTCCTTCGATTTGACTGGTGAAATGTCCGTATTCAAAGTCGTTGGTACCGGAAAAAGCATAAATAAAGAAGTCATTAGGGCTGTGTCCCGAAGCGGTGACCGCGGCATCAACATCATCGCCTTCGTAATCCATCGCGCCGCTCATGGGTAGGAAATAGCGGAACTCATCCAGGCAATTGACGAAGGTATACCAGGTGGTAACCGACCCCATGGAAAAACCACCGAAACCGCGGTGGTCTCTGGAGTTTTTAATATCCTCCGGTCTTGTACTTTCGGCATATGTCGAATAAGTTCCTTCCACGGCAGGAATAAGGTCGTTTACAAGTTCATTGTGATAATTAACTGTCAGGGTGTAGAAGGCAAGGGTATAATTTGCACTATCCTCTGAGCTTTCATTATTGTATGTGGGACATACAATAATAAGCGGTTCGAAATCTCCGTTCTCTATGGCATTGTCGATCACATTCTTCATGGCGTTCGGTCGACCCGGTGTGCCGAGGGTGGTGGTTTCATTACTCCATCCGCCGTGCATCAGATAAAAAACATTGTATTTCTTGTCTTCCGTGTATCCATGTGGCAGATATACAATAGCCCGTTTTGTAAGCACCCTTCTCTTTTGTTCATATGTTTTAGATTCGTATGTGTTATAGGTCAGCTCAACTAGCGTACCCTGCTGATCCGCCGCCTGGTAATAGTCCTGCGGAATTGTAGCCAATTCCTGTGGAACCTGGTGATCAGTACTGGTTCCACTATTCATACCGGTTCCTACTTCCGAGTCAGCGACCGAAGCATCAGCTGATGTATCCTGGCTACCCCCTGCCTCGAGCGAGCCGATAAGCAACAGTACCCCTGCTATAATTCCGAATAGCCGTTTTACACTCATTGTTCATTCCTCTTCATTGCAACTGCTTCTCCCAGAACTGGACCGCATTATCTATCCACCCTTCCGCGACCGTCCCCTCACCAAGGCCGAACCCATGGGGTAGGCCGTTAAAAACTTCAATCTCCGTGTCTGTACCGTTTGCCTTTATCTGATTAATACGGTTCTCCATTGTACGATAACTCGCAATTCCATCGCTGGTACCTACACATGCATAGGTGGGCGGCTCGTTTCCGTTTACCTCCGAGAGTCCTGTATACTGCATGATGACCGCAGAGGGTCGCGGATACTCCACTTCTCCAAAGGCCGCTGTCCCGTGTGATCCAAGCCAGGCGGCCATTCTCGCACCCGCTGAGCCTCCCCAGAGTGAATAATCCGTTGTGTCCACATCGAGTTCATCCGCATGTTCATGGACAATAGCTATTGCCCGTGCAAGATCCTCACTGGCAGTCCGGGCGCCCGGCCGGTAAATGAGCGCGAACGCATTGTATCCCATTTTGGATAATTCCAGGGCATGGGGAAAGCTGTCATGCATGGCTCCTACATATACAAAACCGCCGCCGGCATTGACTATGGCAAACTTCTCCTGACGATTCCCTCTGAAAAAGAAAAGCCCCGTATCTTCCTTGGCGGGATCGGCGATTTTTTCTTCCTCGGTGTAGATGTCATAAAAAAGCTGTTCCCCCGCCTCTGCTTTAGCTTTCATATAGTTTACAATTTCGACAGTACGCTGCGGATTTACATTGCTGTACCATGGCAAGAGGCGGCTGACCTCACGGAGAGTTATATTCTTGTCGATCGTCTTATCGGCCGGGAAGATCAGTCTCCCGTATACTTCAAAAGCAGGGTCCTCAATAACATCCCATACTCTTGAGTTCTCCGTATACCTCACAGCCTGCCCTGCAAGCCAGTAAGCTAAAACAAAAAAAAGGGAAATTATTAGTATAGTCCTCTTGTTTTGCATACGATACTACCTGTCTCTCCCTGCTTGACTCATTCAAGCTCATTTAACCAGGCGATGATCACCTCTCTACTGTTTCACACAATTAGCCGGGAAACGGAATATTCGTCTTCCCGCTGAAATCATACTTCTCAATTACCCAAACCTTTTTCATCCATGAACTTTAAAATCGTATCGGCTATTTCCTGGTTGTTCAAATCGGACATGATAAAATGTGTATTTCCGCTTATCCCGATTTTTGGAAGATGTACAATCGTAACATCGCCTCCATTGCTGTTCACCAGATCGGCCCACTGCTACGCGGATGCAAGAGACCGCCGCCAGAATTCCTGCGAAGGTATATCTGTTTCCTCATCGGGGATATTATCTCCGTAATAGACAACGATGGGGATCTGGGTCAGTTTCATAAAATCCTCCATCGCAACTCTTCCGTAAGATTGTGAAGGATCAGCATTCGGATCAAGCGGAAATGCGAAACCTCCCGGTTCAATTGCAACAATTGCCTTTACATTTTTATTGGCAATCGCAGTCTGCCATCCGGTCATGCCGCTGGCTGAATGAGTAAAAAGGATTCCGGGTCCGACGCGGTCAAATATCGCCGACATCGCAGTTACGGTTGCATTCCGTTCCGCTGTGCTACCAGTATCAGGAACCATCATCCGGAAAAACTGATCGAGTGAATCTTCATCACGAGGAAACTGTATCCCTTCGTAATAATCAGGCCACAGACCGATACGGAACTGGGTAAACCATGTTTGATCGTCTGGTGTCGCGGATATCGCTCCTGGTCCGCTTACCTGTCCTGCTTCACCACGGCCGGGCTGATCAACAAGATATACGCTGTAGCCATTCTTTAAAAAGATGGTTGAGAATCCTTCCCGTCCGTCAGCTGTCATTTGCCAGCTCCGGCGAGACTGGCCATATCCGTGAAGGAATACCATAGGATACTCCTTGGCATTAACCGGAATCTGATAAAACACATCCCCATGGTCGCCATGCCGTGTTTGACCGCCTTGTGGGACCATCCATGGCTGCATCGGATCATATTTACCTTCACTGGTGACTACAACTCCACCGGCTGAAAAATTGCCCTGTTCCCGGATAGATATAATTGCGGTTGCACTGTTACCTGGATTGCTGCTGCCGCCGATAGTGCTGCAAGCCGTGAAAATTACTGTTGCCAGCAAAACCGACAGCAGAAAAGTCATTGATTTATTCATTTTCTCCCTCCCTTTAATCTATTCTTCTTTCGGATAAAAACTTGACCATTTCCGGGTCCTGATGGCTGAAGAAGAGGCTGGTGTTCCGGTCAAGTTCTTTGATGGTCTCCATCTCATCCTCGCTCAGGCTGAAATCGAACACATCAATATTCTGGGCAATCCGGTCGGGTTGTACAGATTTCGGGATAACAACAACTCCTCTTTGAATCAACCAGCGCAGTACCACCTGGGCTACCGATTTATTGTGCTTTTTACCGATGGAAGAAAGCAGTTCGTTAGTAAATAGATTATTTCTGCCTTCGGCAAAGGGAGCCCAGGATTCTATCTGCACATCGTTCGCCTTGAGGAATTCCGCGGTTTTCTGTTGCTGATTGAAGGGGTGGATCTCAATCTGATTTATGGCGGGTTTGATTTCCGAATGGATTATCAAATCCATTACACGGTAGTCGGGGAAATTACTGACACCGATAGCCCGTACCCTGCCTTCCCGGTACAGTTCCTCCATCGCCCGCCATGCTCCGAATATGTCGTTGTAAGGTTGATGGATCAGCAATAGGTCTATATAGTCCATCTGCAGTTTCTTAAGGGATTTCTCAAAGGCTTTCCACGTTTTTTCATACCCCACATCCTGAATCCATACTTTGGTAGTAATAAAGAACTCCGACCTGTCAACACTGCTTTCCTTGATAGCCCTTCCAACGGCTTCTTCATTACCATAGGATGCCGCCGTATCAATAAGCCGGTATCCCGCTCGGACAGCTTCTTTCACACTTTTTATACATTCAACTTTATCGGGTATCTGAAAAACACCGAACCCAAGTGCAGGCATGTCTATTCCATTGTTCAATTGTATATAATCCATAAAAATCTCCTTCCATAGCCTGGAAATATACTTTAAATATAGGGGGCTTTTGATCCGCGGGATATACCATTTCTCCGCAATTATTGCCTGATCCTCCGATGTGCTGGTGTAAATGCTTGAAAAATGATGCTTTGGATATATAATAAATCCTGATGACTATTGATGAAAAACATAATACGTATTTTGAAAATGAGCTGTCCACCGCGAAAAACAGACTGCTAGAACGGATAGAGTTCTGGCTTGGCCATACGGAAGGCGATGCACAGGCGATACCCGGCTTATGGATGTACAAGTTTGAGGAACCCTCCGACCGTATCAGCGTAATCCAGTATCCAAGTGTCTGTTTGATCGGCCAGGGGAGCAAGCAGATTTTTCTTGGAAAAGAAACGTTGCACTATGACCGGGACCATTATCTGGTAACTTCCATTGATCTGCCGGTAGTAGCTCAGGTGCAGGATGCAAGCCCTGATAAACCGTATGTTGGAATGGCCTTTACCATTCAGCAGAAGGAAATCGCACAGCTTTTGGCAGAGGGTAATTTGCCGTTGCCCGCCCATTATAAAGCGCAGAGGGCCATGACGGTGGGAACTCTTTCACTACCTTTGCTGAATGCTTTTCTTCGTTTGATTGACCTGTTGAATGATCCTGTATCTATCCCCTTTCTTGCTCCTTCCATTTCCCGGGAAATTCTGTACAGATTGATAACAAGTGAGGAAGGATTTCATCTACGGCAGGTGGGCATGACCGACACCCGGAGTGCACAGATCTATAGGGCTGTGGATTGGCTGAAAAACAACTATCAGCACCCATTACGCATAGAAAAACTGTCTTCTTACTGCAATATGAGCAAATCTACTTTTCACTATCATTTCCGAGAACTGACAAGCATGAGTCCCCTTCAATACCAGAAATGGCTTAGGCTACAGGAAGCTCGTCGCTTAATGCTGTCCGAGGATTTCGATGTTACAAGAGCTGCTTTCAAGGTTGGTTATGCGGGTACGTCACAGTTCTGCCGGGAATACAGTCGCCAGTACGGCGAATCTCCGGCAAAGGATATTCGAACCATAAAAGATGCAAGATTAGCGGGAGGATAACTATTTTCTTTTAGCCCAGTATGGACTTGGTGCGATTCGATGAGCACCAATGGCGTTCTTTGGGGCGCGTTCGATTATATCATATTCTTATTTTTCTTAGCTTAGCATAGCCTTGGCGGCGTCCATCCAACGAGACTGTAGAAAAAGTCGATTTTTGGAATGCCTTATGGGTATAGAAAAG
>CAZJJK010000075.1:0-9215 GCA_964546285.1 uncultured Treponema sp.
GCCGACCTCGGCCTCGCCCTCCTGCACAGCCCCGAGCTCCTCTTGCTGGACGAACAGACCCTGGGACTCGACGTCCTCGCCAAACGGCACATGATCCATTTTTTTAAAACGGCTCAACCGCGACCAGGGCACCACTATCGTGGTTACGAGCCACGACATGGACGACCTGGAAGAAATGGCCGAACACATCGTGCTCCTGTCAGAGGGCAAGGTGCGTTTTGACGGGAGCTTCGACGAACTGCGGGCGAGAACGGGGAGCTGGCGCCGGCTTGTCCTCGTCACGGCTTCGCCAGAAGCGCCGAAACTCGCTTCAGCGTCGCATGTCTCGTCCGACGGGTATTCTCATGAGTTTGAGTTCGACGCGGCCAAAACGCCGGTAGCCAAGGCGCTCGCCGAGATAGCCGCCATGCCAGGAATTGTGGACATGGAAATTCGCAAAGCGCCGATCGAGGAAGTGATCGCGGGGCTGTACCGGAAGTGGGCAGGAACGAGGTAGACAGCCCGCGGCCGTTTAAGGAACCAGGATATACTGCTGCCAATTCTGTTGCATCCGTTTTTAGGCCGTCTCTATAGATAAAGGAGATTTATACTAATCTTTTCACACATATCGATGCGAAACAGGACATAAACTGGCGTTTTTTCCAAATATGGGATACTCATCGCCAAAAACAACTGAGAGTCGTTAGCGATCATGTCTTTGCTATAAATAAGAAACCGAGGCAGCGTCTTGTCATCAAGCTAACCAAAGCAGCAATTAAAAACATCAACAAAATTAGCAGCAGTTATAAACCCGGGCCGATAGCGCGCGTGAAATACGCCGACAGATCAAAACGCGAAGGACAGTCCCAAATAGGAATCCGCCAATTACGGCCATAAAGGTTCATCAACATAGCTTCGGCCTCAGAAGGAATGAGAAAGGTTTCACCGAGAAAGTTGACCGGCTCAAGCGCGTCCAGATGCCGCGCGGGAACCGACGCTCGCGTATCGAGATCCCAGCGATATACGCGCAAGGTCCGCGTCCGAACCGCTATAAAAACATCAAGGCTTTCGCCGTTTCGGTAAAACGAAAAAAACCGTTCATTGCGCCATTTCTGGACTAGTACTAAACCACGTTCGGCGAGATCGGGAAACGAATCGATAAAAAGCGCCCGATCCGCCTCGCGGATACCGAGGTCAACATCGTCATCATAAGGGATGAAACCGCGCTCGCGCACGGCGCCAAGAAGGGTTCCGAAGTTCAAGAAGACATCGACGCCGCGAGAGGCTAAAACATCCCTGAATAGTATCAAATTCCCCAACGCGACGGCTTGGTCGCGAATAGCTTGTTTTCCCGACATGATAGGGAATTATTCAGAAGCAAAAGGGACTGTCTTAGTATCGATCCAAATAAGACGGCCCAGCGCTCTTCATCATCGTGAGGAAGAGAAGTTATAAATTACATACTTTTCAATGTAGATATAATTCGATAGATACTCGCTATGGTGAAGACAGCGGAAGAATACGGGGATGAACCAAAAACGGAAGAGCAGCGACTACGGTCAGTCCTGGATGTTGGCGTCCGCGCTGCTTGATCGGGATCGAAACCTGACGGACCTGGAGGAATACTTTCGCGTGATGGCCCGGAGATTCGGCATATTCTTTCCTTTCTCGGATAGGGAAAGGCCGATGACACGGAACCATCTGGAGCGAAGTCTGGAAACCCTGATCAAACGGGCTTGGCTTCTTCGCGACGCTGACGCCTACCATCTCACCGACGAGGGTCGCGGGGAAGCGGAGCGTATGCTCGCCGATATGGAGCGAGGCAACCGTTTCCTCAAGAAGGCGACACGACCGGAAACGGTATCCAAGGTGACCTTAATCGTCCATTTCCTTTTAGCGGCGGTGAAGCTACCGGCGGCCTTCATTTCGGGCAGCGTCGGACTCATGAACGACGCGCTGGATACCCTGAGGGACGGCGTATCCAGCCTCTTCGTCTATTTCGGGGTAAAGCGGGGAAAGGAACGCCTAGCGAGCCGCCTTTTGCTACTATTCATGGTCGCCACCGGCCTTTTTACACTCTACGAAGCGGTATGCAGCTTTTTTAAGCCCGAACCCCTAGCCGCGGATTGGATCGCCTTCATCGCGCTAGCCCTTTCGGCCGGACTCTGCGCCTTGCTTAGGCTCTACCAGCGTTACGTCGGCCTCAAACACGCCTGCGTTCCCCTGATCGCCCAAAGTATTGACTCCCGCAACCATATCATCGTCGCGCTGGGAGTGAGCATCGGTCTCGTCGCCGCCTATTTCCGCTTCCCGCTTCTCGATCGGATCGTCGGCATCGCGGTAGCGATCTTGATACTGAAGGGCGCCACCGAACTACTGGTTGACTTGACGCACGGCGGCGATGAGCGGGAGTTGGACCTTTCCAAGTATGGCTTCATCCATTTCGATGACAAGCGCCAGAGAGAGATGACGAATTGGTTTCTGTACGAGATAAACCAGGGGCGGGCCGCTACCCGTGATGAACTGTCTAGGAAAATCGCGGCGTCCGTCGATTTCGGCTCCATCGCGCCCTTCGTGGCCTTGGGGTTCGATAAGGGCAGCGCTATCGAAGAAAAGCTTAATGCCGCTTTGGCCGCGGTATTCGATCGCGGCTTGGCGATTGAAGCGCCCCAATCGGACGGCGAATCCGCGCTCAAGCTGACGGAGGCGGGGAAACGGGAGCTGAATCGAGTCCTGTCAGGCACTTGGCGCTTCAGGAGGGGAAACGGAGCGGCGCGAAAGCGCGGACTCGTCGGGAAATTAGCCGGCTTGGGGCTTGGCGCTTTAGCCGGTCTCGCCTCCGCGGCGGCCGCCTATATAGCGCTGCGTTGGATCATCGGCTTTCTACCGCCCTTAGAGCTCTGGGGCGCGGACGCCCTCGCGGAGCGTTATATGGTTCGATTCACCCGCCCGACGTTTACGGTCGGCCCCTACTCACTGAGCGGCGCCCAACTCGTCTGCGTTTTCGTCGGTACGGTCCTCATATTCATCGGAAGAGCGATCGCGCGCCCGGCTAAGCGCCTCCTCCACCCCGTGGTTCGACACAATTCCGATAGTCCCGCCTATATCGTCACCGAAGGCCCTTTCGCCGCCCGGCGGCACCCTGTCTACGCCGGCTCGATCCTCGCTTGCGTGGGCGCGGTGATCGCCGCCCATTCGGTTTATGCCCTTCTTTGGTCCGCTGTCACCGCGGCTCTCCGCCTCGCCGTCTCAGTTCATGAAGAGCGGAAGCTATCCGCGAATTTCGGCGACGAGTACGAACAGTACCGGACAACTGTTCGGCGACGCTTCTTTCCTTGGTGGACTTGGCTTCTCTTAGCCGCCGCGTACGTTATCGCGTGGGCGGGATTACCGCGTTTTTTTCCGTGAGGATGGGTTTGTTTCCCGTCTAGTGTGCCGA
Organism: uncultured Treponema sp.; assembly: GCA_964546285.1. Classification (GTDB taxonomy): domain Bacteria; phylum Spirochaetota; class Spirochaetia; order Treponematales; family Breznakiellaceae; genus CAZJJK01. Next base: position 3,419 of record CAZJJK010000075.1, read on the forward strand.
AGCTTAGCTTTTCGTCTGGACTACATACACTAACTGCTGCCAATTTTGTTGAAACCTGGAACCGCTGACGGAAAAGTCCCGCCCCAGGGTGACAAGCCATTCCCCGCAACGATATGGCCTGTCGTCGCTGCGACACCAGGCTCGGCCATAAGCACGGCGGCGAGCGCGGCCTCGCAGAGCTTGGTGAATTTCGCGGGAATGGCCGCCGAGCGAGGTCCGCCGATAGCCAGCTCAGCCGCGTCCGCTTCAACGCCGCCGATGGTCGCGCTGTTCCCGCGATCGGTCGCACCGGGAAACGGGAGATGGATAAGATAGGCGCTTGCGCGCTGGACGCCGTTGGCTTAGACTTTCGCGCGGACACTGTTAGGATCAGGCGGGAGAGAGGGTAGATGCCGATGAAAAATATCGGTTGGCCATGCCATGGTTTATCAGTACGCGAAGCTATGCGCCTACTGGTTATTGTCGCGGTGGCTCCGGCCTTGGCGATGATCGCCTGGACGGGCATAGAACACGGCAAGCTAGGCGGCGATTTAGCTATCCGCGAAACGAGAAGGCAGGCCGACGCCTTCGCCGAACTGCAGACGCTGGTCGCCGCGACGACTAAACAGCTACTCGCGACCCTCGTGTCCCTGCCCGCCTTTAGGAGCGGTGATACGGACGCCATGAGCGACATACTGAAAGCGGTCCACCGCGAAAATCCAGACTACCTCAACCTAAGTGTCGTCGACTTGGACGACAAGGTCATAGCCTCGTCCTTACTGCAACCGGGTACGGTACTTGGCGACCGCTCCCATTTTATCGCGGCCAAACGCGATGGTGTATTCTCCACCGGCGAATACACCATCGGCCGCATCGACGACGTGCCGTCCTTCCCGTATGCCCAGCCTATTCGCGACGACGGCGGACAAGTCATCGCTCTCGTGAGCGCCATCTATAAACTTGTTTCTTACAACGCCTTATTTGATCATCTGGCTGAAACGCCAGGGTCATTCCTTGGCTTGGTCGACCGCAACGGCGTCAGGCTTTACTTCCACCCGGCCAAACATACCAACCCCATCGGCGAGCCCATAAAGGTCGATATCTGGGAACGCCTCCGAAGCGGCGGCGACGAAGGCCAATTCATCGATATCGGTTCCGATGGCATAAAACGTTTCTACGGTTACCGCAGCTTGTATCTAGAAGACGGACGGAATCCGTACATGTACATCGTTTACGCCTCGCCGGTAGCCGCCGCCTATGCGGCCAGCCGGTCAATATTGATCCGCGACATCATCATCATGCTGGTGGTCGCGTTGGCGGCCTTGGCCAGCGCGGAAGCGCTCTACGGACGGTTTTTTGGCCGCCGGATCAATCGAATCATCGCCGCTACCGCCCACATCCGAGACGGCGAGTTCGGCGCCCGCGTCACGCCCGTGGATACGTCGCCAGAATTGGGCGCCATCGGCCAAGCCATCAACCTTATGGCCGAAGCCCTGGAAAATCGAGACGTCGAACGGAAAACGGCGGCCGCCCAATTGTCCGCCGCCCTCGACGAAAAGGAGACGCTGCTGAAGGAACTCCACCACCGCGTCAAGAACAATATGCAGATGATTTTGGGCATGGTCCAGCTGCAGACCGAAAACGACGGAGGCGCCGCGGCTTTCAAGGCAGCAATGGAAAACCGCATCGCCGCGATGGCGCTGGTTCACGAACTTCTCTACGAAACCGAGAACCATGGCGATGTGGCTTTAGCCGAACAGCTTCAGCGCCTCGTGGATCTGCTCGTCGTGTCCGTCTCCGGCGCCGGCGACGTTGCCGTCACGGTGAGAAGCGCCGATATCCGCGTCGGCATAGATAAGGCCGTCCCCTTCAGCCTCCTCGTCAACGAATTGGTCGTCAACGCCTTCAAGCATGGCCTGCGGACGGAGTCGCCCCAGCTTGTGGTTAGTTTAGAAACCGGTTTGGCGGCGGGCAAGGCGCTTTGCCGATTAACGATCGCCGATAACGGCCCCGGACTTCCGGCGGATTTCGTTCTGGCGAACGCCAAGGGTCTTGGCCTTCACCTAGCGGACGCTTTGACCAAACAACTTGGCGGTACACTTGCCTGGGCTAACAAGGGGGGCGCTGTTTTCACCGCCGAATTCTCGATCGGCGCACGGTCCGCCTCCTAGCTTTATCCAGAATCACCAAGCCGGGGAATACCGCCCAGTGCCAATTTAGCGCCAGCTTGAACGGAGGCTTCGTTCTGGGCGGGATGTATCCATAAACCATTACCGGCGATAATGCGCCGGTCGGCGAGAATTCTCTCGCCGACTTGGCTGGGCGTCCCTACTCGCCGTAGGTGATGTACGCCTTCGGCTGAAGGACGGAGATCGCGCTATTCTTGCCGGAAGAACACGAAAAGCTGAACTCTTGGGAGTTCTTAACAAAGAATTTCGCGTTTGTAGTTCTGGTGTTCGAACCCAGATCGTCGTAGCTCTTTCCAATATCCTTTTCCTTCATCTCGATGTAGAGCGTGAGCGGATCAAGTAAGCTGCTGAAAGTATAGGACATAACCGGCCCGCTGATCGACGTGGAGATATCCTTCTTACATTCGTTGAAGGTCTTATCCCGTGAATGGCTCCAGAGCGTTTGGTAGGGGGCGGCGGTGGAATCGCCCTTATGGTACCGGATATCGCCGTACACTTGGAGGGTAGCGCCGACGTCCGGCGCGTGAATGTTCAAACAAGTCACATGAAAGCTTACCGTGATGGTGCCGGGGATGATCCGGACGGAACGAGTAGAGTAGGCGCCGGCATAAGCGACGTTGGCCACCGTGTTGTCGTCCAAGAAACGCAGCTGGTAGGACACGGGGACGCCGGGAGTGGCGACGGTAAAAACTTCTTCCCGGATCTTCTCGGCGAACGTTTTAGGCCATGTTTCAGCGTCGGATCCGCCTACGATATAGCCGCTGTCGACCGAGCCCCAGATCCGGTTGTACGCGGATATGACCACACTGGAGTCGATAGGCTGGGTTCGGTCGCAGACCGTCCGGAGCGCGGTCTGGAATTCGTCCAGGGAGAAGATGGAAGGAGTCAGGACGTAGCTGATTCGGCCGTAGCTGACGGAGGCGACGTACACCGGGCGCGTTCCTTCAAAATCGTCGATATCGTACTGGTCGTAAAGGAAGGCGTCGGCCGTTTGGTCCACATCGATAGAAAAATAGGTTTCCACGACCCGCCCGAAGAAGATACGCTGCTTTACGCCCGGCGTAAAGCTCTTCAACTTGGCCTTTAAAGTCGCTTTCACATCGTCGTCAAGATCGGCCGCGCCCGCGGCAAAGGCCGTGTCAAAAGACGCTTCATCGTACAATTCGTAAAGCTGAATCTGAAGCTCCGGTTCTGATGTTACCCTGACTTTCGCCAACGATTGTTTAAGGAAGTTATCCACGACGAGACGCTTGGGTACGACGGTCGTACTAGCGACGGGTCCGTCCAGCGTGGAACAGACCAGGCTGACCGGCCGCTTGAGACCGGAGCTGATTTCCCGGTATTCGCCGCTCTTGATAGAACCGGACGCCAGCACGGAGCCTGGATAGATGGCGTTGCCGGAGGGTTTCATCGTCGCGATGCGGTCGTAGGAACCTGACCCGGTCTGGGTCGCCTTAGTGATTTTATACTTCACCGGGACATTGTCCTCTTCGCCGAATTCCTCGGTCAGCGTCGTCGCGGTGGTCACGCCGGAGAGAGACAGAGCGTTGGTCGGCGTTCCGGCGGATAGGAAGGATGGCGTAACCAGGGCGGACACGGCGGCGCGGCCGTCAGCTTGACGGGAAACGCTCACCGTATAGGTTTTCCGCTCGCCATTCTCCGCCGTCACGACGAAGGTCGCGGTCTGGGGCGTTTCAGGAACCAGATCGGATAGGCTGATGGCCGGGCTGACGGTCGCGGCCATATCGGCCGGCAGGCCGGTCAAGCTGACGTCGGTAATGGAGTTGTAAAGACTCAAGCTGTAGTCGGCGATGGACGGGGAAAATTCCGGCTCAAGGGAGCCGTAGGCTTGATCGGGAATAGCGGTCGCGACGGCGATATCGCGGAGTTTGGCGTTGGCGGAGGCCTGCCGAGTCGCCTTGACGGTATAGGTTTTCGTCGTCGTCCCGTCCTCGGCCGTCACCGTGAGCGCCGCCGTATAAACAGTACCCACGCTCATAGCCGTGATGGACACCGGCGCCGTGACTTCGGAATCATCGTCTTGGACGTTCCCGGTAATAGTGAAGCTTGTCAGTTCATTCGGGACGCTCACCGCGTACTCAATGATGTCCGGACTGAAAGCCGGCTCCAGGAAAAGCGGCGCGTAGCCATAACCCGTTGTAAGGTGAAGGCCGTCCAAATTGGCGTTTATCCCATCCGCCCGGGTCACCTCCACGGTGTAGGTCTTCTTCGTCACGCCGTCCGCTCCGGTTACGGCAATAGACGCGTCCATTGGCCAAGATTCCGCCAAACCGGAGAGGGTTACGGCTTCCGTCGCGGACGCGTCGGCCTTGGCCGGTATTCCCTGGATGGTGACCATGGTCACGGTCGTATCGACGGTTAAAAAGTATTCGGTTATATCGGGATCGAAAGCCGGTTTAAGGCTGCCGCTGGAAAGCTCTATAGCGCGCAGGTCGGCCGGCCCGTACGAACGGCGCGTAACATGGAGAGTGTAGGTCTTGCTTGCCTTGCCATCATGGCCGGTAACCGTGAGCGCGGCCGTATAGTTTGTATCCTCTTCCATATCGACTAGGGTGACGGCCTCCGTGACGGCGGCCTTGGGGTCGCTGGCTTCCCCGGAAACCGTGAGACCTGTCACCGCGTTCGGCACGCATACCGTATAATCGACGATCGCCGGATTGAAGGCCGGCTCCAGCTCTACCGCGACGTCCGGATCGGTCGCGAGCGTCAGGGAAGCGAGGCCGCAGTCCACCGTTTCCGCCCGGACGACGGTGACAGTGTAGCTTTTCTCCGTTTTCGCCTCGCTTAACGTCACGACGATGGCCGCGGTTCGAGCTATGCCCTCCTCCAGATCGGTAAGGACGATTTCCGGCGTTACGACGGCATAGGCGACGACGGGCGTTCCCCGCACGGCCACGCTCGTCGTCGCGTTGTCCACATTGAGAAAATAGTTCACGATATCCGGATGGAAGGCGGGGCTGAGGGTGCCGCTGGAAACGGCGATCTCAATCAGGTCGGCTGGTTCGTACCGTTGGCATAAAACATTTATAGTATAATTTTTGACGGCCTCGCCGTCCTTACCCGTGACGGCGAGGGTCGCCGTATAGGACTTGCCTTGTTCCATACCGGAGAGGATTGTCGCCTCGGATACGCTCGCGGCCGGGTCATGGGCCGTCCCGGCGACGGTAAGGCTAGAAAGCCCGTAGGGAACCCGTACCGCGTACTCGGTAACGGCGGGATCAAAGTCCGGTTCCATGACAACCGAGACGAAATCAGGATCGGCGGTCAAGGCGATAGCGGCGAGATCGCAATCCACCGCTTGCCGAACCACCTCCACCTTGTACGTTCTCACGTTTTTTCGGTCGCCGGAGGTCACGGTAATAGCCGCGGTCTGGGCGATGCCCGGCTCCAAACCGTCCAGGGTCACGGCGGCGGAAACCTCGGCGATTTCGGCGGCCTTGACGCCGGTGACGGTAACGCTTGTCACCTCATTCGGGACATCGAGCTTATAGGAAACGGTTTCCTTTGAGAATGCCGGATCCAACGTTCCCGCGCTCACCTGGATTCCTGTCAAATCCGCGTTAGAGGCGTCGGGGCCTAAGGGGGTTTCGCAGCCGAAAAAAACCAGG
>CAZJJK010000075.1:9315-12923 GCA_964546285.1 uncultured Treponema sp.
GTATTTGTTACGTTCTTCTTAAAATAGTGCATACGCCTGATAGTATCGCGCCGGTTTTAGGACGCGTACATCGATGTAAAAAATCAGCGCCGAAATGCTAAAAAATAGTTTGGTGTTCCGCGGCTTTCACTTATTTCCACTTCGCGCCCAAACGGGACAACGAATTATTCGCTTTAGCCGCGCTCTTCCAGCGCCTCTAGCCGCGCCTTGAGGCGCTCCACTTCGCTTTCAAGCGCCGTGACCCGCTCGGTCAGTTCGTCGCGCGGCCGCGCCGGAGCCACCGCGGCCGCCGCGGCCGCCGGCCTTGACGTTACCACCTCGCCGCAAAAAAGCTGCGCCCAGCGATTTTCCTTACGACCAAGCTCCCTTTCCAACATGACGACGCGGCCCTTAGTCCGTAAGCTTTCCAGAATTTCTTCCACCTCGGCCAGATCCTTGAAGGGATACATCCGCTCGCAGCGGGAACGCAGTTCGCCCGGGGTTTGCGGGCCGCGGTTCAGCAGTTCGCAGACAATAGCGCTGTCAGCCCGCGAAAAACCGTAGATTTCCTCGAAAATGAGGACATACTTTGTCGTCTTGGAACCTTCGTAAAGGCCGCTCTTAACAAAGCCCAGCTCGTGCAGTCTCTCTAGCAGATCAAACACCTCATTTTCGGTGAAGTCCATCACTGGATCGCGATTATTCTTCTGATTGCAGGCTAAACGGACAGAGTTAAGCGTCAGGGGATAGTATTGCGGCGTCGTCAGCTTTTTTTCCATCATCGATCCGATCACCCGCGCCTGCTCTTTCGTCAAAATTATGTCAGCCATGGCGGAATTCTAATACGCGGACGCCGATTTAGCCAGAGCGGCCAGCACCATTTTCGGCACCGCGTTGGCGGCGGGAGAAGCCCGCGCCGCCCAGAGCGTCTCCAGTCAGCGCGATAGACGCGGTATCGCGCTACCCCCTTGACACTATCCATCTCCAAGATCGATAGTGAAATTCACAGGCATCGACGGAGACGAGTATTCCGGATACCACGCCATAAGAGAAGCGGCGCCATAGGCTGAAAGCGCCGCCGGCGATGGACCGGAGGAAAACCCCTCCCGAGCCGCGCGAGGAACGGGATAACGCGAAACCGACAGCCGTAAGGCTGAATCAGAGGACCGCGGAAACCTCAGTAATCGGCGCCGGCCGCCCCCGTTACGGGCGAAGAGAGCGCCCCCCGTCATGGGGCGGCGAAGCGGGGTGGCACCGCGGGAAGCGAGGATTCTTCCGTATGGAATGAGCCTTCGCGCTTCTCGTCCCGGCAAGGTTAACCGGATTCTAATCCGGCGGCCGAGCGCCAGGACGACGAGCGCGAAGGCTTTTTTTGTTAAGGGGGATTCCATGGCGAATGACAAGAACGCGGCGAAACAGGAAAAATTGGCGCTGATCCGGCACTCGGTCAGCCACATTATGGCGGAGGCGGTGACCCGGCTCTTTCCCGGCACCAAGGTGGCCATCGGCCCGGCCATCGAAAACGGCTTCTACTACGACTTCCAACTACCCAAAGCCATCGGCGACGCCGATCTTGAAGCGATAGAAGCCGAAATGCGGAAGATTATCGATGAAAAGCGCGACTTTATCCGGACCGTGGTGTCACGGGAAGAAGCGAAGAAGCGCTTCGCCGACGAAATATTCAAGCTGGAACTGATCGACGAACTACCCGAGGACGCCGAAATATCGATCTATTCACAGGCCGATAAGGACGGCAAGGGCTTTATCGATCTTTGCCGAGGCCCCCATGTGGCCAACAGCCGGGAAATTAACTCGGCGGCCTTCAAGCTGCAAACCATAGCCGGCGCCTATTGGCGGGGCGACGAAAAGCGGCCAATGCTGACACGGATCTATGGCACCGCCTGGGAGACTCCCAAGGACCTCAAAGCCTACCTAGCTTTCCTGGCGGAGGTCGAGAAACGCGACCATCGGCGCTTGGGCAAGGAAATGGACCTCTTCTCCGTCCACGAGGAAGCCGGCGCCGGCCTTATCTACTGGCACCCAAACGGCGGACGCATGCGGGTAGCGATAGAGGATTTCTGGCGGACGGAGCATTACAGGAACGGCTACGAAATACTCTATACCCCGCATATCGGCAAGTCCTGGCTATGGGAAACCTCCGGCCACCTTGGTTTCTACAAGGAGAATATGTACTCGCCCATGGAGATTGACGAGCAGGATTATTATCTCAAACCGATGAATTGTCCCTTCCATATTCTGATCTACCAGAACCAGGGGCACAGCTACCGCGACCTGCCGCTGCGCTGGGCGGAACTCGGTACGGTCTACCGCTACGAGCGCTCCGGCGTCCTCCACGGGCTCTTGCGTGTCCGTGGTTTTACCCAGGACGACGCTCATATCATCTGCACCCCGGAACAGATCGTTGACGAGATCAAGGAAGTGCTGCGTTTCAGCCTGTTCATGTGGCGAACCTTCGGCTTCAAGGACATCAAGGCCTACCTGGCCACTCGGCCGGCCAAGGCTGTCGGCGAGCCGGCACGCTGGGACCAAGCCACCGAAGCCTTGAAGGGCGCCATTCAGGAATCGGACTTGGACTGGGAGTTGGACGAGGGCGGCGGCGCCTTCTACGGACCCAAGATCGACCTTAAAATAAAGGACGCGCTGGGCCGCGAATGGCAGATGACCACCATCCAATTCGATTTCAACCTGCCCGAACGCTTCAACATGACCTATGTGGACGCCGACGGCGACAAGAAGCGGCCCTACATGGTCCACCGTGCCCTGCTCGGCTCCATGGAACGCTTCTTCGGCGTATTGATCGAGCACTTCGGCGGCGCCTTCCCCCTCTGGATCGCCCCGGAGCAGGTCGCCGTTATCCCGGTGGCGGAAACCTTCAACGACTACGCCAAAAAGGTGACGGCGGAACTTCGCGCCCGCGACCTCCGCGTCAGCGCCGAACTGGGCAACGACCGCCTCAACGCCAAGATCCGCGACTGCCAGAACCGCAAAATCCCCTACATGCTGGTGGTCGGCCAAAAGGAGCTGGACGAGGGCACAGTCGCCGTCCGCCGGCGCGACGGCCAGCCGATAGCGCCTTTACGCGTGGCCGCCTTCGCCGACTACGCCGCCTCTAAGATCGCCGAACGAGCTTTGGCGCTATAAGCCGGTTATCCGCCGGGAGAAAGGGCGGGAAGGCAACCTTAAAAAGGTTTCCTTCCCGCGGCCATCCTTCCAATATCCTTTCTAGGCGCCGCCAATTCTATAGGCCAACCCGGAAAGGGCTGTTTCATCAGATAACTGGCGGTTTCAGCTTGTCGGGAAGACTACAACAGAATTGGCAGCAGTAACAGAACACTACAAAGACTCCGCTGGAACTGCTTGGCTAACAGACGAAACCGCTTCGTCCAATATTTCTTCCATTAACGCGGTATCGTCTATCATGCCTCGCAAGGTTTGGTCCCACCGGTCGCGGGCAAAACAGAGGTCTTCCACGTGCGTCTGTCCATGGAACAGCGAAAGCAAACCCATTAGGCTATAGCCCGCCTTACGCAGGACGGCGATCACGCGTATTTTTTCCAGGTCACCGGCGGAATAGACGCGGCGACCGTTTGTCAAGCGGCGCGGCGAGA
>CAZJJK010000075.1:13023-15944 GCA_964546285.1 uncultured Treponema sp.
CGCGCCGCCTGTCCCCGATAGACGACGCCTGGCGCGTCGGCGGTCGGACCGCGCTTACGCCAGGCCTCAAGAATTGCTTTTGCTTCCAGAGCTATTGCCAAAGCCGCTTCTAGCTCCGCCCGATGCGCCGCCAACTCCGCCCCGCATGCCGCGTACGCCTTATCACGAAAACGGGCGACCATGGCCTTAACGCGGCGCCGCCCCCGCCAATCCTCAAAGCAGGTACGTAGAGCGGCTACGGCGAAGAGCGCTTGTAAAACGTGGGCCCGGCTATAGCGACGGTATCCATTTTCGCCTCGCGGCACGGGATCGATAAAGCCCCAGACCTCGTATTTCCTTAAGGTATTGGGATGGCGGCCCATAAGCCGGGCTACTTCAGCGCAGCTATACGCCGATCGGCCTTCACTCTCCGGCGGAGGTAAAACGAACGAAGCCATACGGTAAAGCCTACACTTTGTCCCCAGGTTTCACCAAGTCCCTATACTCGCCGTATGGAACATACCCACATCGATATCATCAACGCTCGGGTCAACAACTTAAAAAACCTGAGCGTGAGCATCCCCAAACGCCAACTCGTGGTCATAAGCGGCGTTTCGGGTTCCGGCAAGAGCTCGTTGCTCTTCGACACCATGTACACCGAAGCCCAGCGTCAACTGGTGGAAACCTTTTCCGCCTTCGCTCGTAACCGCCTACCCAAGCTATCGCGGCCCGACGTGGACGATATCCGCAATTTGTCCACCGCTATCCTGATCGACCAGAAAAAAATGGGGCACAATTTACGGAGCACCGTCGGTACGGCCACGGAGGCGCTTACCTATCTACGACTCCTCTATTCTCGGATGGCCCAACCTTTTATCGGACCATCCTACTTTTATTCCTTCAATCACCCGGAAGGCTTCTGTCCAGACTGCCATGGCTTGGGGACCAGAATAGTGGTAGACCGGGAACGACTGATCAAACCGGAACTTAGCCTGCGCGAGGGGGCGATCGATCACCCGGAATGCCGAATCGGCGGCTTTCTCTGGCGCGAGCTGTTAAGCATCGAGCTCTTCGATCCCGATAAAAAACTCAAGGATTACTCCGAGGAGGAGCGACGGCTACTTCTGGACACCGAACCGATACCCGTCAATAAAAAGCACGGCGCCAGTACCTATATAAAAAACTGGGAAGGACTGGCGCGGCGACTGGAGAGGCTGAGAACCGAGAAGGCCGAAGGCGAGGCCGCGGAGGACGCCAAGGATGCGTACGAGCGCTATTTCCGCTACGCTCCCTGCGCCGTCTGCGATGGCACTCGACTCAACCAGCGAGCCAGGACTAGTCTGTTACGCGGTCGCCATATCGGCGAACTTTGTCGCTTGGAAATCACCGAGCTCATACCCTTTCTGCACGCGCTCGACGGCGACATCGCCGTTCCCATACTCCGTAAGGCGCTCCATCTGCTGGAAAACCTGGAGCACATCGGCGTGGGCTATCTCTCCCTGGAACGGCCAACAGCCAGCCTCTCAGGCGGTGAAAGTCAGCGGGTAAAAACCGCAAGGCAGCTGGGTTGCGACCTGACGGAACTGCTCTATATTCTGGATGAGCCCTCCGCCGGACTACACCCCAGGGATACAGAAAAGCTTATGGACTTGCTCATCCAGCTCCGTGATCGAGGAAACAGCGTCTATGTGGTGGAGCACGACCCGGACATCATCCGACTGGCGGATTGGGTGGTGGATATGGGCCCGCGGGCAGGCATCGCCGGCGGCGAAATAGTCTATAACGGCCCTATCGCCGGGCTTGAGGCGTCGGATGGGGTCACCGCTCGCCAGCTGTCAGCGCCGCGCCGGGTTCCCCCGTCTCAAGCCGCGGCTAGGCTGGATCCCCGCGTCCAGACCGACAGTTTTTTACCGCTCCGAGGCGCCTCCGCCCACAATCTCCGCGGCATCGATATCGATATCCCCAAAGCCTTATTCACCGGCGTCACCGGGGTGGCGGGCAGCGGCAAAAGCAGCCTGATCCACGATTGCTTCAAGGCCGCTTATCCTCAGGCTATCGTTATCGACCAGGCGCCTATTGGCCGAACCAGCCGCGGCAACCTGGCTACCTATACTGGTGTTTTCGACGCCATCAGGGCGATCTTCGCCGCCGAAACCGGTCAGGACGCCTCGCTTTTCAGCTTCAATTCGCGGGGCGCCTGTCCCAAATGCTCAGGCCAAGGCTTTATTAGCGCCGAGCTTTTTTTTCTTGACGCGGTGAGAACACGCTGCGACGAATGCGATGGTCGCCGCTATAAAAAGGAAGTACTTGAGTATCGTTATCGTGGTAAAAATATCGATGAAGTCCTGGCCATGAGCACGGAGGAAGCTCGGTCCTTCTTCAATCACCGTAAAATTAACAGCACCTTGGATATGTTGGTAGCGGTAGGCTTGGATTACCTTAAAATCGGCCAAAGCCTCTCCAGTCTCTCTGGCGGAGAAGCTCAACGGCTCAAGATCGCCGCCGAGCTGTCGAACAGCGGCAACATCTATATCCTAGACGAACCCACCACCGGTCTTCACTTGGAGGACATCAGCAAGCTCTATGCCCTTATCCGAAAGCTTCGCGACGGCGGCAATACCGTCATCGTTATCGAGCACAACCTGGACCTCATCAAATACGCCGATTGGATCATCGATCTAGGACCAGAAGGCGGGAAGAACGGCGGCCGACTTCTCTATCAAGGGCCGCCCTCCGGATTAGTGACTATCGCCGCGTCGCATACTGGCCGCTACCTTAAGGCGTATTTACTGCTGCCAATTCTGTTGCAACCTTGATCCACTGGGTCCACTGGGTGGTGTAAACTTCTTTCTGTAAATTGATCGGGGTTGAAACGGTGGGCCGATCTAGTCTTCCATGGGTTTGTCAAAGAATCCAAAGGAGGAGCCAGATGACCCACCAAG
>CAZJJK010000076.1:0-15756 GCA_964546285.1 uncultured Treponema sp.
GGAGGCTTTTCAGCGCCAGCGGCTAAAAGCAAAGAAGAAGCCTCAATAGTATAAGCGAGAACGGTAAATTCGCCTTTTCCAGAGGACCCGTCAAGCCTGTCCTTTATGCGTGTTTCGGTTTCGGCGATAAGGCGCGGAAGAATATGTAAGGTATTCTCTTCCAAATGACGGCCGATATTCGCGGCAAAAGCCCAACGGCGGCCAAAAAGATCGCATAATATGCGCGATAGGGAATTTTTAATAGCCGCGAAAAAAGAAAAACGGCAGGTTACAACAATAACCGCTCGGCCTGAAGCCGCGGCCTGAATCGCTAGGCGATTTACTTCAGACACGTGGCGATATTCTGGCGCGATAATCATAAGCGGCCTGATCGCGCTTGTTTCTTCCCTTTTTTCGCTCAGCACGGAAGTCGGGAAACTGACAAAAAATTGGTATTCGCATGCTTCGTCTTTATCCGTAATGACGAAAGAAGGCGTTTGGTTAACTCGCTCAACTAAGGGTACATGTAAAATGGCAAAAACAAAGGCCGCGCTAAGAAAGCAGGAAGCTATTATCGAACGGACCGTTTTGGCTGTATGTATTCGTTTTGGCCTTAAGCCGCGGAATTCGTCTGAAACGCTTGGTAAAACGCTTAAAGCGTGAATCGCGGCGGCGATGGTAAAGGCCGCGAGTTCCGGTCTCCATCCAAATATAACATGAGCTAAAATCAAAAGGAGCAAGGAAAGGGCGGGTAAAAGGGCAAAGCCGGGTATATGAGGCGTCGGTTTAAGCAAAGGTTTAAGGAGCGAAGCGAGTGAGCAAATTACGCAGATTGATTCAATGATAAGAAGGTCGGCCATCGCTTTCTCCCAACACCTCGGCTCTTGACGCGGTCAAGCCATGTCCGGATAGTGGAAAGCTAAACGTCACGGCAAGGTAGGCGCTATGAATCAATCACCCTATGAACTGGCCCCAAATGAAGTAATATTTTCTCTTGACGCTTTACCTCCCCCATCTGAAGAAGGCGCGGTTTCCGCCGCTATCATTGGGCAAGGTCGAGCGCTGGAGGCCCTTAAGCTTGGATTACGTATGAAAGCTAAGGGCTACAATATATTCATCATGGGCAAACCAGGAACTGGACGACGGACCGCTCTACTAAAAGCGTTATCGGATTATAGCGGAAATGGTAGAGCTTTGGAAGACAAGGCGTATGTCCATAATTTCCGTAACGCGTTAGAGCCTAAAGCCTTAGCTTTTCCCGCGGGCGGAGCTTCCGAATTCAAGCGCGATATTCATGATTTAATTGAAGAAGTTAAGCGAATAGTAGCCTCAAATGAGGACAGCCACGCGTACTTAAGTCAAAAGAACGCTATCGCGTCCGAACTGGATTCGCGAGAAAATCGCCGTTTGACTGACTTTGAGTCCGAATTAGTGGAGAAAGGTTTTAAAGTAATCCAAACAGCGGAAGGGGATGATCAAAGTACTGAGCTGGTTCCTATATGGAATGGTGAAGCGACCAGCTTTGAAGCTTTGCAAGCTAAGGTAGACGAAGGCCTGCTAAGTCAGGAGAGCTGGAATGAGTGGCGCGAACGCTATTACCTATCCATTGATTCTATGAAGAAATTATTTAACGAGATCAAACGTTCCAGGACCGATTTGGAGCGTAGTCTCAACGCTTTACGGGTAAGCTTATTAAAACCAATTGTTGAGGAGAGAATAAGCGAGCTTAAATACAAATATTCCGATGCAAAGGCCCAAGCTTGGCTTGAAACTCTTGGCGCCGATATCGTTGATAGAATTTATCTTTTTGACAGGGCTAGGCAGGAAGAAACCAACAGCGGAAAACGGCGCTACAATCCGGTTCTAGCCCGTTACAGTGTTAATGTGGTAGTGGATCATGCCGGAGACGACAGGCCTCCTATAGTCTTTGAGAATAGACCGACACTGACCAATCTCTTGGGCACTATGGAGCAGAGTTCTGATCGTGCTGGTGAAAGCCGTACAGGCTATCTGCGTATCCGCGCTGGCTCTCTTCTAAAAGCGTCTGGCGGTATATTGGTTTTACGCGCGGAAGATTTAATGGCTGAAGAAGATGCGTGGCAGTATTTGAAGCGGGTTCTTCAAACGGGGAGCGTTGAGCTTCAGAGTGCGCAGAACGCCTTGGCGCCGCAATATATCCTTAAACCGGAAGCTATGCCTGTTTCATTAAAAGTGGTGGTGATCGGAGGTGAAGCCAGTTATGACCTTCTTTACCAAGCCGATCCGGATTTCCCTAAATTATTTAAAGTCTGCGCTGAATTTTCCTCGTCAATGGAGCGAACTCCGTTGACCGAGAGTTTGTATGTCGCTTTCTTGCGACGTTTTGTGGAAGAGGAAGGCCTGCGTCCTTTGTCCGATGATGGGGCGTTGGCTGTGTTGGAAGAGAGCGTTCGCGATACCGAATATCGTGACAGACTAAGTACTCTTTTTTCAGCTATAGCCGATCTTTTACGTGAAGCCGATTATTGGGCCGAACAGGAAGAAAAGTCATTTCTGGACGCTTCTTCCATCCGGCGGGCTTTGTCTCAGAGAACGTTTTTTCGGAATTTACCGGAAGCTGAATTTGAAAGAATGATTCTTTCCGGCGAGATTCTTATTGAGTTAAATGGACGGGCAATTGGCAAAGCCAACGGCTTAGCTATCCATGATCGCGGTTATTACGCTTTTGGTTGCCCGGTTGTGGTTTCCGCGCGAACGGCGCCCGGAGACGGCGGCGTGATTAATATAGAAGGCGAGTCTGGCTTGTCAGGGGAAATATTTGATAAGGCGGTGCTTATTCTCTCCGGATATCTTCGTAGCCGTTACGCGCATGATTTTCCCTTATCGCTTACCTGTTCAGTCTGTTTTGAGCAATCATATACGGAGATTGATGGGGATTCGGCGACTGTTGTACAGTTAAGCGCTATTCTATCGGCTCTTTCCGGTTTGCCCCTGCGGCAAGAACTGGCGTTGACGGGAAGCGTTAACCAATGGGGCATGATTCAACCAGTTGGCGGTGTAAGCAGAAAAATTGAGGGTTTCTATTCTATCTGTTCCAAACGCGGACTGACGGGAAGTCAAGGCGTTATAATACCGCGGAAAAATATTAACAGTTTGATGCTAAATCATGAAACAGAGGCGGCTATAGCGCGAGGCGATTTTCATGTTTACGCTATTGATACCATAGATCAAGCGCTAGAGATTCTATCTGGAGTAAACGCGGGAGCGGAAGATGGAAACGGCGAATTTCCGCAAGGAAGCGTAAATGGTTTGGTGTCGGAGGAACTGAGGCGAATGGCTGATTTGGTCCATCGATACGAAACCTAAATATGGCGGTTCCAGTAAGCTGGTCTTAATATCATTAGCGGTGCGAGTCCTTAGTCTCTACATAGGTGCTCTCTTATATAATGAATAAGCCAACGCGATAATACTTTGGCTTGCGAAAGGCAAGCGGCGGATGGTATACTATGGCGCAACATCGATAATGCGACGAGGTGGATTGAATGGCTTCTCCCTTAGAACTAACGGTAGATAGCGCAAAAATCAAGAAAGCCGTGCAAAACGGTATTCCCTTGACCATTACCACTATCGCTATGCCCCATGAAATAGAGGTGTATATAGAAAAGGTGTTGATTGAGTTTATCAAGGAAATCCATCAAGAACAGCTAAAAGATTATCTTAGTTATTGCATTAGAGAGTTGGCCGTTAACGCTAAAAAAGCTAACACCAAACGAGTGTACTTCCAAGAACGGGGTTTGGACCTGCTCAATCCCGACGACTATAGCTTAGGCATGGAATCTTTTAAAAAAGACACCCTAGAAAATATTGCGCATTATTTACAATTGCTTAAAACTAAAGGGCTTTATATAAAGCTTACCTTTCAGGCCAAAGGCTCGCTCGTAATTTTTGAAGTTCGTAATAATGTTGTTATAACGCGAACCGAATTAGTGCGTATTCACGACAAATTGGCTCGCTCCCGGCAATACACCTCTTTTGAAGAGGCCTTAACACAGGTCTTGGATGATTCGGAAGGGGCGGGGCTAGGTTTGGTGATTCTTGGTTTAATGTTGAAAAAAATTGGCTTGGACGAGGATTGCTTCGATATTGTCACCACTGACACCGAAACCATCGCTCGAATTACGATACCGGTTACGCAAGCAAAATTGGAAAACCTATCCTTGCTTTCTCAAGCTATTGTAGACAATATCACCGCGTTGCCGCAATTCCCTGAAAATATTGTCGCCATTCAGCGGCTTATCGCCGATCCAAAATCTGAGATGACCGATATCGCCAGGCAAATTTCTATGGATCCGGCTATGACAGCCGATCTTCTAAAGATCGTCAATTCCGCTCAATTTATGCTGTCAAAAAAGGTTGATAGCATAGCTGAGGCTGTTAAACTGGTGGGTATACGAGGTATTAAGAATCTTTTGTATTCTTACGGGACTCAAAAAATACTTGGTGAGGATACCATTGAGAAAAAAGCTCTTTGGGACCATTCTTATCGTACCGCCTTTTATGCGTATAATTTAGCCGGAAATTTCAAAAAAGACCGAAATTTAATGGACGATGTGTATGTTGGCGGTATACTGCATGATATTGGGAAGATTATTTTTTCCAATGTCCACCCCGATCTTTTAGAAAAAATAAGAGCTTTTTGTACGGATCGCGGTATTCCAGCGGAAACTTTTGAGGATTTATCCGCTGGTATGAACCATGCCCAAATTGGTGCCTTAATCGCCGAAAAATGGAATTTCCCCGAAACTCTCGTTTACGCTATTCGGCTACACCATGATCCCAATTTAGCTCCATCTGAATATAAAGATATCGTTCAAACCGTATATTTCGCTAATATGCTGTGCGAATTTGAAAATGGTAATGTGGACTTTAGTCAATTTGACGCTAAAGCGTTACAATCCTTTGGTTTGGAAAATGAAAAGCAGTTGGAGGCTTTATTAGCTCGCTTATCTCACGGTTTTAAGCGTGAGAGCCAGCGCTTGCATTAAAACGACTGACAGCCCAAGCATATAGCGCTATTCCAACAGCGACCGCTACATTTAAAGAGCCTTTCGCGCCCCACTGAGGTATACTGACCCTCCCAAGTGAAGCGTCCGCCACTGAAAGGGCTTCTGGGCTAACGCCCAATTCTTCGCATCCGACGATCATAAGGCCTCGTTCTGGAAAGCGAAAGGAACTTAGAGGTTCTCCGCCAGTCTCAAGAGCGAAGATTGGTAGGCTTGAATCGGGGGCGCTCTGCCTTTCCCAGGGGATCATGTCTATACAGCCCATGGCGCTGCGCCGTGAGCGAGGATGGTCGGCGGCGGCGCAGAGCGGCGATAAAGCGATGCTTTCCACCCCAAAGGCCTCGGCGCTACGGAAAATTGATCCCACATTAAAGGGTGAACGTAAATCTTCCAGATAGAGCCGGAGCCCTGGAGTGATTACCCGTCGAGCGGTATCCAGTTTTCCATCTATATCGATGAAATCCCAATCAGCGGCCTGGATCCCTACCGTTGCGTATATCGCGTAGCGCAGCCGGTTTAGTAGACGCCGTAAAGCGGCGTGATCTTTGGATCCCTCCAAAGCGGTAGCCCATCCGGCTGTCGGATCAGGCGCGGCGGAACGTAGTCCCGTTTCTTCATCCAAGGCCAAGAAAAGTTCGTGAAGGTAGTCGTAAGGGAGAGGTCCCGGGCTAATATCGTTCTTATCTCTTGTGTCAGAGGCTAAGTGTCTTTCCTCCGTGTGGAGTAGGTTGGCTATCTTTCGGAGTCGAAGACGCCGTGGAAGGCCTAATAGCTTTGTTATGCTTAGCATGGATTAAAACGCTTGCTTTAATAAGTCAAAAGTGTTTTCCGTGGAAGCGGGAATAGCTCGATTCGCGACAAAGCCTAAACCAAGCGCGTTTTCAACTACGGGAAGCAGTCGGTCTAAAACCAAGCCAAGGTCCTTAAGGCGTCCTGGTAGTTTATAGCGGCCTAATAGCTTTCTAACGCTTTCTACAGCTAAAGCTCCAGCGGCTGGCACCGATAGTTCATTGCCAGCTTCGCCTAAAAATACGGCGATTTTGGCCAGGCGATCCGCGCGAGCGGCCAAAAGACGTTCCATTTCGTAGGGGAGAAGCACCGTGCTAACCCATGATTTCGCGACAGGGAAACGGGCGTTAATGGCATAGGCTAAGGCGCTGGCTAAACCGGGAGATGAAGCCGCGCAACCCAAGGCGCTGAGGAAGCCGGCTTGGACCATAATTTCATCCGCTTCCTCTAGCCGTTTCCCGAGCGGCTCTAAAATAAGGCCATAAAGAGTAATAGCCTTTTCAAGAACGGCGTCAGAAAAGAAATTAGCGTTTGAGGAACAATAAGCTTCAATAGACGCGCAGAGACCATCAAAAGCCGCGGTAGCCCTAAGCGTATTTGAAAGAGATTTTATCGGATCTGAATCAAAAGCGGCTAGAACACAAAAATTAGGCGGTATGTTTATAGCTTTTACTTGGCGATCGCGCGGATCTATGGCAACGAAATAATTGGTAAAAAGAAAAGGATCTCTTCCCGATGTGGGTATATCGATATAGGGTAAGCTGTTTTGACTGTTCGCGCCATCCAGTATTTCATATAGGCGACAGTTTTCCCCTATTAGGATAGCTGTTAGTTTCGCGATCTCCAGGGTTTTTGCTCCGCCAAAACCAATAAGCGCCTGGCAACGCGCGCCGCTTCCAAGTTCAGCGGCCTCGGATGCCACAAGGGCGGTAGCTTGAGGCGGTATCCCATCAAAGACAATGACTGATATGCCCGCTTCTTCTAATACGCGTCTCGTTCGGTCAATGCTTCCGCCATTATGGAGAGAAGGATCAGCTATCAGAAGGACGCGTTCGCAGTATGATCGGCACGCGGCGGCTAAACGGCTTATTGATTGTTGTCCAACGAGTACGCGAGGCTTAAACTCAAAACTGAATTCCGGCATAGCTCCCCCGCCCTGAATGGCATAGTCGCCGCGATACTCCACTATTCCTTGGCTAGCACGCTAAATAGCCGCTAACACTAGGGCAAAAAAAAAGCGGAACTCGCAGTTCCGCTGTATCGTCGCCGCTCTTGTCAAAAGCCGAATAGCGTAGCTATTTTATCGGCTGTCTCTCTGATGACCGTTTCATTGATATAATTTGGATCGTTTAATTTGGCTTTGACAGCCTCAACGCGATCTGAACGTATTTCCTGAGCGGATGAAACCATATCCATAACGCGCAATAATTCGCCCTTTTCTTTAGCTTCCGAGGATACGGCCACCGAGTCCCCGTCGGAGCGGACGCGAGTTGGCGCCGACTTAGTCGTTTTGTTGCTCGGTTGAATTGGATCTGGAGACCCTATCCTTTCAATTGTCATAGCTTGACCCACCTCGTTACGCTTTACTTATCGGCGTACTCAGTCTAATAGTTTATCGTTTTTCTTTCCAGACACGAATACGCTAAATTCACCCAGCTGGGTTGTTTTTGCAAGGAGTTTTTCCCTAACTGACGCGGCTGATCCCGTAATATACTCCTCATGCAGTTTGGTCATTTCCCGGCCAACGCAAACAAAACGCTCACTGTCCAGATCGGCTAAATCATCAAACAACTTGAGAATTCTAAAAGGAGATTCGTAGATAACGAACCCAGCTCCACTGTCTATTAAGTCCCTCAAGCGGGCGCGACGCCGACTTGGCTTTGGGGAAAGGAAGCCCTCAAAGATTACCGTCTTATCTAAACTACCCGCTACCGATAGTAGAGAAGCGAAGGCGGAAGCGCCCGGTATTGGGATAGCCTGATGCCCCGCTTCACGAACAGCTCGAACCAGGATAGCCCCAGGATCACTTACTCCCGGCGTTCCCGCATCGCTAGCGTAAGCGACAGTTTTTCCTTGATCGAGTTCGCTTACAATTTTAGAAGCGGCTTGTTTTTCATTGCCTGAGCGACATGACAGGAGACGTTTTTTAAGACCTAAGTGGCTAAGTAAAGCAAGGGTTCTTCGCGTGTCTTCACAGGCGACAAGGTCCGCGGCTTTAAGCGTTTCAACGGCGCGGAGACTTAAATCGCCTAAATTGCCGATAGGTGTCGCGACTATATATAAGATACCCACAAGCGCAGTATACCGCTGTGAAAGGCTCTTCGCTAGCGTGTTATTAATCAAAAAAGGCGATTCCAGCAGTCTCCAACTTTTAAATCCAACAGCGATATCAAATCAGTCTTTATGCTATTATATGTAATGTATGTAGATAGGTATACTCAAAATAAACCGCGAGAGCTTGTTGCGAAAGTAAACGGCTTTCACGTGAAGCTTAAAAAGCAAAGCGATTAAACCGATGATGAATTGAATGGGTAATATTCAAACAGTTGTTTTGTTCATAGTGGGTAGCCTCCTTTTGTATTTTGGGTATTCGCTGTTTTTCCCTTATAAAAAAAGAACTAAGCACTTTTCCGCTGAAAGCCCCGTAAAAAAGACTAGTTTTAGGGATGTAAAAGATGGCATCCCAGGAATGGCTAAAGTTTGTCCTCTATGCTCAGCGGAACTAGTGGAGGGGGAACGTGTTAAGTCAGCGGTATTCCCCGCGCTGGAGGATGAGACAAAACGGATGTTTATTTATGGCTGTCCCTTTTGCCTTGAGGGAGCCAAATTGAGGGAGCGGCATTGCCCAGTCTGCGGACAAACGCTAGCTCGTGAAGACTATTTAATCGCGAAGCTTTTCCCAAAAATAGGTCGTCCGCATGTTCATGTGCAAGGCTGTACCCTATGTCGGCCTTCAAATAAAACGAAACGTGCGCGCTAGCATTTATTAGGGAAATATTCACTAAGAATCCTTAAGTTGGGCTGTTTCATGCCGATATTTTTACTGAAGTCCCGTGAACGAATCGCGCCCGTTGGGCCACCGATAGACACGGCTTTACCTTCCGTTTTATAAACACGCTTCTTATTTAAGAGCGCTTATTAAGCGGAAACCTTTTAGCTAAGCGGCAAGGATGCCGCGGCGGCCTATACAAGAAAGGGCCGTAACGTCAAAGGAGTAGAACTTATGATCATCAACCACAACCTGAGCGCTATGTATGCCGACCGCCAGCTTCGTGTTACCCAGGGGAGTCTGGATAAGAACATGGAAAAGCTGTCCAGTGGTATGCGTATCAATCGGGCCGGCGATGACGCTTCCGGTTTAGCCGTGTCCGAAAAAATGCGCAGTCAAATCCGCGGTTTGAATCAGGCGTCTAAAAACGCCCTCAATGACATTTCCTTTATTCAGACAACGGAAGGTTATCTTCAGGAGACGCAGGATATCATTCAGCGCATGCGTGAGTTGGCCGTGCAGTCTTCCAACGGTATCTACTCCGCTGAGGATCGTATGCAGATCCAGGTGGAAATTTCCCAATTAGTGGATGAAGTTGATCGTATCGCCTCACACGCCCAATTCAATGGAATGAATTTGTTGACTGGTCGCTTTGCCCGTGAAACTGGCGAAAACATTGTCACCGCCTCCATGTGGTTCCATATTGGCGCTAATATGGATCAGCGTGAACGGGTGTTTATCGGCACTATGACCGCCAAGGGACTAGGCGTGCGGAATGCTGGGGATAGCTCCATCCTAACCATGGCGGACCCAGATGACGCCAACCGTTCTATCGCCACCTTGGATGCCGCTATCAAAGCTATCAATAAACAGCGGGCTGATTTAGGCGCTTATCAGAATCGTCTGGAACACGCGGTTAAGGGTATCGATATTGGCGCTGAAAATCTTCAGGCCGCCGAGGCTCGTATCCGTGATACCGATATGGCGAATGAGATGGTTTCCTTTACGAAGAATCAAATTCTCAGCCAAGCCGGTAACGCCATGCTGGCGCAGGCCAATCAGAAAGCCACTCAGGTTTTACAGCTCTTGCAATAAGCTAGCGTCTTTAGGAAACAAGCCGCCCCAAAAGGGGCGGTTTTTTATCCAAAGGGTAAATAAGCCTGTTGCGAAACTGTTGTTATATAGAAGACTTGTGATATAGAAGAAACAGTATTTTACGGAATTATTATTTTTTTAGGGCTTAAGCCTTTTCTGTTGAATCCTTAACCCGCACAGGGCTGAGCGCCTGGGTTTGATTAACAAGCATGCTTGTGTTGGCACAGGGTACAGAAGGCAGCCCTTTAGCATAACGCGCATCTACCTGGGAAGGGTAAATCGCGACCAGAGGATAGCGTGTGATTATAACCAAATCAACGCAAGATTAATTCAGTTGGCAGTATGCGGTTTGTTTCCTCTGGTTCTTTACCTTCCAATAATTGAAATAACATATTGGCTGTAGCGGTACCTATCTCACGTAAGGGTTGTCGTATCGCGATTATGGAAATGCCAAGATAGTCGAAAAAGCGGTAGTCGTCAAAAACGCCAAAGCCTAAACAACCAATGTCCCGACCGGCATCACGCAGACCGTCTATAATGTCAAGAATAAAGTCGCCACCGGCGGTAATATAAAGCGCGTCAAAATCGGGATTTGTTTCAGCTAAACGCCGCGCCGTATCACGGGTAGAGGCCGCGGAATAATCCGTATGCATCTCGGCTGGCGCGAATTGGCCTAAACGCTTAAGCGCGGCCCGATAGCCATTTACCCGCTCTTGCGTGTACTGGTATTCAGCGGGTCCCGCCAGACAAGCGATACGCTTATAACCGCGATCCGTTAAACAGGCGACTAAGCGCTCTGAGCTAGCTACATTATCCACATCCACGCCATAGTGCGTGATCCTAGGATTTCGGCCTATAAGCACGAAGGGCGCTTCGTCTTGCTCTAAAAGCGTAATCGTGCGGTCGCTTAGATGTTCCGCGCCGACGATAAAGCCGTCTACGTTGCGTCGGCGTAAAGCTGTCTCTATCGGGACCGATAGGTCCCCATCCGAACCAGGGGAGATAATCAGCAGTGAATAAGATCTGCGTTTCGCGGTTTGAGCTATAGCCGTAATCATTGCCGACCAGTAGGCGCCAGACATTGTGAAACCCGCTTCGTGAGGCAGCACAAGACCAATAGTCCCCGAACGATTAAAGGCTAACGCTTGGGCATTCGCGTTTGGATGAAAGTTTAGTTCATCGGCAAGGGCGAGTATTTGGCGGCGTTTAGAGTCGCTTACCCCTTTTTGACCATTCAGAGCTTTTGAAACTGTACTTTTTGCGACTTGGGCTAGTTCGGCGATTTGGTTTATTGTCAGTTTCATATGACGGCTCCCAGAAATAGGCTCTCTAGTTTCTTTCCATACTGAATATTTTCTAATATTATGGAAGAAAATTGATACGGCGTCCACGGCGATTAGCTTGCGATCCGTGTCTTTCCTCTGTATGCTTAGCATATAGGAGAAACCGGTTTCTCGAAAAGGGGGATTTATGAATTTCGGTTATGGCTTTAACATGACCTGGATGGTCAGTACGCGGGACAGGCCCTTTGATGAGATAGCTCCAGTGAAGATAGAGGAAAAAGAATTAGATTTTATCGCCAAGCAGGGTTTTAATTTTATCCGGCTTCCTTTGGATTACCGCTTCTGGGTACGCGATTTTAGCTATACCGAACCCGATGATTCCCGTTTAGCGGAGGTAGATCGCTGTGTTGGGGCTATAGTCTCTCGCGGCTTGCATTGTTCGCTCAATATTCATAGGGCTCCTGGGTATTGTGTGAATCGGCCTGAGATTGAAAAACATAATTTATGGAAGGACAGGGAAGCCCAAGACGGGTTCCTATTTCAATGGACTACTTTGGCTAAGCGCTTCTCTTACCTCCCCCCGGAAGCCCTCAGCTTTGATCTTCTGAACGAACCTCCGTGGGACGGAGAGTATGGTATGACAAGAGCTAGTCATGAGACTTTGATGCGATCAGTCGTCGCGGGTATTAGGGCTGTCGATCCTGGTCGCCCAATTATTGTGGATGGTTTAGGCTGTGGCAACGCCGCGATTCCAGAATTAAGCGATCTTGGCGTTAATTTCAGCGCGCGGGGGTATCAACCCATGGCGTTGACGCATTACCAGGCTTCTTGGTGCGCGGCTGTCCAAGACGTTAAAGCGGAGCCTGCTTATCCTCTTACTCTATGGGAGGGTAAAAAGTGGGACAGACAAGCCTTATACGATTATTACCAGCCTTGGCGAAAGCTGGAGAGTGAGAACTCCATAGTTCATATTGGGGAATTCGGCTGTTATAATACAGTTCCCAATCAAGCCGCGTTAAATTGGTTCACGGATTTATTATCGATATATAAGGAATACCGTTGGGGGTATTCTTTGTGGAATTTTAAGGGCCCTTTCGGTGTGGTGGAACATGGAAGGGAAGGAACTCGTTGGGAGCTAATAGAAAATTTTAAGGTTGACCGCGATCTTTTGGAACTGTTGAAACAACATCGATGTTGAATAAGGGGTTTTTTACCGTCTCTCGGCAAAAAGCGCTAAGAGACGGTGAATCTTAATAGGGATAATGATCCAAGTCTGGGAGTTCATCCAAGCTTATTACATAGGGGTGATTGTAGAGCTTTTTTTTATGATCGTTCTCGTTATGATATTGGCCGATCCAAAAATTATCCTTGTGCGTACCCCTTGCCATCCCATCATTCCAGGTCATGAACCAAGACCAATGGGCTCCATCGGCAATCAGCGCTTCTGGCGAAGGAATAGCGCCATTTTCGGAGAGAGCTACCATTTTTGTTGGTGAGATCGCTTTCGCCGCGGCATATTTGCCGATTTGAGAGCTATACACCTTTGGCCCGGGATACACATCTTCCGATATGAAGTCTACGGTGTCGTCCCCTGGATACCAGGCGGCGTTTTGACCGTTCCAGACCCAGAGCAAATTATGTAACCCTTTTTCCTCAACAAAATAGGTATACATATAGTTCCATAGCGCTACATACGCATCCGGCCCTGAAGCGCCCCACCAGAACCATCCTCCAGACGCTTCATGCAAGGGGCGCCAGAGTATGGGAATGCCGGCGTCTTGAAGGATCGATAGTTGTTCGGCGACGGTATCCATGTCTCCTTTAAGTACAGCGAAATCAGGCGAGTCCACTAAAAGGGCACCTTTCGCGTAGGGAATACGAAAATTAGTGTTCTTAGTGTAAAATTCGGCCGCTTGAGTGTCTCCTTTTGAAAGGGGAACCCGCCAATGCCAGCAAAAGGAGACAAGTCCATGGAGTTCCGCGCGGTCCGCGACGAGTTTATTGTCCCACCAGCTGATAGCCTCTTTAGTTTGTTTATCGCCGCCGCCTTCCCAGCTTGGTTGCTCTATCTGTAGATAATCGAAGCCCTTCAATGCCGGGTATTTTCCGGTGTCGTTATAAACGCGGGCTATCATGTCCATATCATCGTCCCAAGCTGTGTCCATTTGCCCTGAAATGATATGCTTACCATAATTATCGTATAAATATCGCTTAAGACGCCTGGCCGCTGGAATGGCGTTTGGGTCTACCGGAATAGCGCCAGGAGCCGGGAGTACCGTAGCCTGAACGCCAGTTTCGTTGTTTGGAATAGCCTGGCTGACTTCCTGGCTTATGGTTTGCGCTTTTTGTCCAGCGGAGACGCGTTCTGTCTCAATGTCCGTCGGTTGGGCGTTGGTCTTGGTACTTGAACAAGCTGTTACTCCAATCATGACAAAGCTTAGTATGACAAAATACGCCGAACGGCGCCAAGCCCCAATAGAAAAGGTAGTTGACCTGGTAAGCTTATTTTGAGTGTTCATCCGAGTATCGCCTCAATTTCGTTATCATCCTCAAGCGAGCTGATTGGAATTAGGCTGCCCTTTATTAATTGGCCGTTAAGCTTAAGCTCAGTAACGCCCGCGCAGACATGCTTAGGGTTCTTAACCGAGATGCGTAACGTTTTCCCCCTAAAACAGCGAATAGCGGAGTAGCCATCCCACGCGCTTGGTATGCAGGGTTGTACGCGGAACCCATCCGCTTCGGGACGGAGTCCAAGCACATAATAAACGCTTGCGTGGTAGAACCAAGCCGCCGCCCCCGTAAGCCAAGAAGTGCGGGTATTGCCCGCACGGGGAGAAAACACGGAATAGGTAGTTTGGCCTTGTACATACGGTTCCATCTGTCGGAGCTCAGCCCTTTCATTGTAAGCCGCCGGCATAGCGGCGCGGAGATATTCGTAGGCTTGATCCCCATTACCCATAACGCATTCAGCCATGATGCCCCAGCCTTGGGTGTGGTTGAAGATACCGGCGTTTTCTTTGATGCCGGAATTGAAGACTACCGCGCGCATAACTTCTATCGATGTTCGTTTGAACGGCGGCGCTGACAACATAAGACCATATGGCGTAGCCAGGCGATCTTTCACTGTTTTCATGCAACTCTTGGCTTGATCAGGGCTGGCGGCTCCGCTTAGAACCGCCCATAGCTGAGTGTTAAGATACACTTGGCCTTCGTCGTAGTCTTTAGTGCCGTATACCGTCCCGTCGGCGGTGATAGCCCAGATAAACCAAGCGCCGTCCCAGGCTGATTCTTTAATGGCGGCGTCTATTTCTTTTCGCTTATCTAAAGCCCAAGCTGCTTCGTCGATAAAGCCTAAGTCAGTCGCGATATCGGAATATACGCTTAAGCCTAACCTAAGCTGGAAAGCGACGAAGAGGCTTTCGCCATAGTAGCCGAGCCTTAGGCAATCGTTCCAATCCGCCGATAAGCCGCAGGGTAAGCCATGTTTCCCCCGTCGCTCCAGGTTGAATTCCAAGGCGCGGCGTAAATGGCCTAAGACTGTAGCCTCACCCCGGTCGGCATAGGGGAGGACTTTATTATAGAAGGCCTTATCGCCTGTTTCCCCCACATATACTGGTATGGCGTTGAAAAACCATAGGCAGTCATCCGAACGATACTCTTCATCTGGCGGCGCTTTTTCCAGGCCTGGCTTATGTTGGAAGGGCTTAATAACAGGGATAGCGCCCCCGTTGGATAACTGGCCTGTTAACAGCAATTCCATCCGCTCGCGAGCTTCCTCTGGAATGGCCGCGGTTACCCCAAGTATATCTTGCACGGAATCTCGAAAGCCTAAGCCATCGCGTTCGCCGTTGTAGACAAGACTCGCGGCTCGCGACCAAGCAAAGGTGATGAGACAATTATAAAGGCCCCACATATTGATCGTGTGGTTTAGGTCGGCATCGGGAGTCTTTACGCTTAAGCTCCCTAGTTTTTCATGCCACCAGGTTTTTAGTTTCGCTAATTCCTTATCCGCCGCGGCTACGGAGCCATAGCGTTCCACGGTGGCTAAACCGGTCGTTTTCGCGTCACCGATTCCAAGCATGACCACGATTTCTTTAGACTCGCCCGGCGCTAATTCTATTTCCGTCTGTAAGACGCCGCAGGCGTTATCGCCATAAGCGTCGCTGTTTGAACATGCGCCACGCTCTACCGCTATAGGATTATGATACGCGCGATAAGTACCGAGAAAATCCGAGCGGCTGGTGTCATAAGCGGTCAATGGAGCGCCGCTTAAGGCCATCCAACAGCGTCCGGCGGCGTCACCGGAGGAAGGTTCTTCAGACTGGATATTATCGTGAATGGAGAGACGCAGCAGGTCGCCAACTCGCTCTCCCCGCACGATAAAAAGCGAGTACTGAAGATTTACCTGATCTTGGTAGGTATCCCATTGATTGGTAAATTCACAGTAGGTGAAAAGCGACAGCTTCCGCCGTTTTTCGCTGGAATTGCTAACGCGCAATTTCCAGTACTCAAAAGTTTGATCAAGAGGAACGAAATAAGTGCTTTCGCTTTTTATACCGGAGTATTCAGTTTCAAAAAT
>CAZJJK010000077.1:0-15734 GCA_964546285.1 uncultured Treponema sp.
TTATTTCTTCATGCGGCGGGAACCGTTTATATAAATCTTTATAGTAGAGGCGCTTTCAAGAGGCTTCAACTTTTGAAAGCCGACAATAATGGCAAGCGCAGTTTTATTGCTATTATTTGTATTGTATGTAGATAATAATCATCGCAATAAAACTGTGAGAGGTTCTTGCGAAAGCAACCGACTTTTGTAAGAACCTCAGTAGGCTAAAAAAAAGAGTATAAACACCAAACGTTTATTCTTCATGGCTTTATCCATGGTCAGAGTATACCAGCAATATTCAATTGGAGCGATTCTATTAACGCTAGGGCACGAAAAAACACGGAGGCCGGGCGTGACTAGTATGGCGTTGTTGAAAGTGAGGCCGATGCTTAAGGTTTGGCCTTTATCCGTGAAAATTCGCCATGCTCATCGATATTATGAGCGATCCAGCTTATAATGCCCCCCATATCGGTTAGCCTTTTCCGATCTTGGCATCGGCCAGGACGGGGCTTTCGCGGTGGAAAGAGGACGGCTAGCTGTGGGCTCCAAGCGTGGGGCGGATACGCGGCTTAATTGGCTCGCCTCGCATAACGGAGGCTCTATGAACGCATACCTTCGCTTGAATCTTGGCATCACCAAGGTCTACCTGCTTCCTTGTTCCGGCGGCTATCTCCTGATCGATACGGGATATCCATCCGACTATAATACATTCCGCGCCAGTCTTGATCGTGCCGGCGTACCCATTAAGCGTATCAAGTACCTTCTCCTTACGCATTACCATGACGATCACGCTGGCTTCGCGAATGTTTTGAAAAAGGACTACCGAATAACACTTATCGTACAGCGGCAGTCCATTCCTCTTCTCGCCCAGGGGGACAGCGGTAAGGAAGAGGAGGGCTGTTATATCACGCGGCGAATGCGGCTCCTTTTCTCGCTTTTCGAACTTTTTCACCGCCATTTTACCTATCCCCCGGTGGAAATCGATAGCTCGGATCTCATCGTTGATGGCGACGACCGCGTGATTCTGCGTCGGCTCGGCGTCGACGCGGATATCCTCTATACTCCAGGCCACTCGATAGACTCGATGAGCGTCCTTCGCGACGATGGAAGCGCCTTTGTCGGGGACGCGGCCATGAATTTCATGAAATTTGCCGGTACCCGCTATCGACCTATCTATTATAGCGACCTGCCGGAGACCTATCGGAGTATCCGTAAGCTCATCGCCTCGGGCGCGACGACAATAATGCCCGCCCACGGCAAGCCCTTCCCCGTCTCCAAGCTGAAGGCGATGCTTGAGCGTTTCGGCGAAGCTGAATCGGCGCGATGATGCTTTGCTAGATTCGGACTGTAGCGCTTGGCTGGCTTTCATGCCTATTAGTTTGAATGAGCAATCTTGGGGGCTTCGCCTTTCGGTAAAACTAGTTGAGAGCTTTAATTATTATTTTTTTCCGGATCAGTGACTATCACAATAGGCTATAACTAGCTGCCGTCCTCCCTTAGTGTATCGAAGCTTAGGTTTCCTCTTTTTCGGCTTTCGCTTGGTCTATAGTTCGCGGTATTGAGCTTTTTTTCTCAAGCGCTTCATCGCTTTTGTCTCTATCGCTCACTAAGGGCGTGCCTACGCTAGCGCCAAATCCCGCCGATTGAACGTTGTCATCCGGTTTATCGGTTTTTGGATTTTTAAGACGGCGATTCAAATAGAAGATACCGATAGCGGCGACAATAGCGCCATTGTAGAGAAAGCTTTCTACCGTTTCGTCTAATTTAAAACTGGTCAATTCTCGCAAAAGGGCGTAGGCCAAAAGCGGGACTGCGACCACGATAGTTAACGCGATTAGCCAAGTTCGGTTTATCTTCATACTGTATTATAAGGTATAGAAGGGAGAGGCGCCAAGGGATTGGCGGCCTAAGGGGAAACAGGGTAGGATCGATAAGGAGGCTTATGGTGTCTATGTCGTCTCAAGCATTATCAAAGTACTTCATGGCCGCAGGGTTAAGCTGATGGCGGAAAGGGCTAGATTCAAGGCTGTCGCCGTCGATCTGGACGGGACCTTGCTCCATTCCGATTCCGTGATGGGGGAGAAGACTCGAATTGTCCTAAGCCGCTGTTTGGAAAGCGGCTTAGCGGTTCTGTTGTGTACGGGGAGAAGCCCGGTCGCCGCGGAAAAATACCGCGCCGCGATAGGCACTGAAGGGCCGATGGTTTTTTATAATGGCGCCGCCGTCATAGATCAGCCGGCTGGACGTCTTCTATCTTCCACTCTACTAAATCGAGCTAACGTTATTAAGGCTTTGGGTATCGCGCGGCGTTTTGATATACATTTTCATGTTTTTCTTCAGGATAATCGTTTGGTATATGAAAAAGAACGACCGGAAGCAGAGCTTTATGCTTCAAGAACTGGTTTGCGCGGGGAGGTCTATGATATAGAGGACCTGCTTTGTCAGGGCGGGGCCTCTTATGGCCTTCCCAATGGCTCGATCGATGGCGTTGTTAAGGCGATGTTCATCGGAGAAGACGCGAAGCTAAAAGCCGCCGAGGCGGCGATCGATGAAAGTTTGGGCGGCGGCGTTTATCGCGCGCGTTCTCATAAGAATTATGTGGAGCTGATGGCCTCGGGCGTTTCAAAAGGCGCCGCTTTACGCATCGCGCTTGCCGCCCGCGGCATAAACCAGTCGCAAGTACTGGCCATGGGCGATGGTGAAAACGATTTGCCGATGCTGGAAACCGTGGCTTTTTTCGCGGCTCCAGCTAACGCCGCCGCCGTGGTGAAGGCTAGAGCCGCTTATATTACACCGCCAGCCGACGAAGACGGCCCGGCTGGCTTTCTTGAACAATATCTATTAGGTGTATCGAAGCTTTGATTTACTGAAAAATAGCTGAAGATAGAAAGGACAACATGAAAAAGTTCGCTTCATCCCCCCGTTAAAACGATTGGTAGAAAGGACTATAGATACGCCGAATATTGGGCGTCACGCGATTTTAATTAAAAACCTAAGCTTCGAGGCACTAGGCTCTGCTTGACTTGCTGTTTTCAAGGGCCTTGGCAAACCCGGTGCTTTATGTCATGCTTCCTTATGGAAGCTAGACCAATTTTTCAAAATTTATCGCCGATTGATCATCGATATTCCGTGTCGGAAAAAGCTCTTTTCAACTCCTTAGTGCCATGGTTATCGGAGGAAGCGGCGGTGGCCGCCTGCGTCAAAGCGGAGCTGGCTCTGGTTAAGGCGCATTTAGCGATACGTGGTCGTTCGGCTGAGGCAAGCGCCTTGGACGAGGCGGCAAGGCTGATAAGCCCAGAAGCTGTTTACGCGGAAGAAGAAATAACCAAACACAATATTAGAGCGCTCGTTAATGTTATCAAGGCGCGTCTATCCCCTCAAATAGCGCCTCTCGTTCATTTGGGCGCCACCAGCGTGGACATTCTTGACAGCGCTATGGCCTACAGGATGAAAGGTGTGGTTCGCGAAGTGGTTTTGCCCTTGCTCCGTCGTCTGGAGTTATCGCTCTGCGATTTGGCTGAAAAAGAAGCGGAGACCCCCCAGGTGGGCAGAACCCACGGGCAGCACGCTGTCCCCATCACTCTTGGTTTCGCTTTGGCCGAATATGTTTCACGCTTGGGCAAGGCCGTTATCGAAATTGAAAGACGTGTTAAGGATCTTCGAGGAAAGCTGGCCGGGGCGGTCGGCGCGTATAACGCCACCAGCGTTTTGGTCCATGATCCCGAGGCCTTGGAACGCGCTTATTTAGCTGAATTGGGATTGGAGCCGTCGGAACATTCCACTCAGTTGGTGGAACCGGAATACCTTTTGCGTTTGCTTTTGGAAATGAATGTCGCCTTCGGTATTATCGCCAACCTGGCCGATGACCTGCGGCAGCTTCAGCGTTCGGAGATCGGCGAGGTTAGGGAGAATTTTGGAGCGGATCAGGTGGGTTCATCCACCATGCCGCAGAAGCGTAATCCTTGGAACTCGGAGCATGTCAAAAGTCTTTGGAAGGCTTTCGCGCCGCGCGTTATGACCTTTTTTATGGATCAGATCAGCGAACACCAAAGAGATCTTACCAATTCGGCCAGCCAACGTTGGGTGTCCGATTATATCGCCGGCTTCTGTCAAGCGCTTAGCCGAATGACCGAGGTTGTGGCTGGTTTAAGCGTAAATAGAGTAGCCATGGATAGAAATCTGCGCGATGACGGGGTGCTCGCGGAGCCAGCCTATATCCTTTTGGCTGAGTCCGGTGTCTCAGACGCGCACGAGCTTATTCGTCGGTTAACGCTAACAGCCGAGCGGGACGGCCAAGGGTTCGCTGAAGCCTTAGCCGCCGACACCGCTTCCTTGGCAAGAATTAGTAAAAAAATGATGGAGCTGGGTTTAGCCAAGAACGCGGATGAGGCTTTAGATTTTTTCCGGCAACCTGAACGATACCGGGGCTTGGCCGCCGTCAAGGCAAGGGCTTTGGCCGCCAAATACCGCGCCTTAATGGCGACGCGGGCGGTATCTGATACCGTCGCCAATACAGCTCAGGAATAGGAGCGCCCATTTGGGCGCTTTTTTTGTAAATGGCTCCCGCGCTAAACGCGATAAGCGGTGAGAGAAGTCATAGCTTTTTTTGGAGGGAATCATGTTCGAGGAAGCGCTATCATATGATGACGTGCTGTTAAGGCCGAGCTATTCGGAAATTTTGCCAAAAGATTGCGTTGTGACAACGACGCTCTGCGCCGGCATCCATCTGAATATTCCAATTATCTCGGCGGCCATGGATACGGTGACCGAGGAGCGTCTGGCGATTGGGATCGCGCTGGAAGGTGGCGCCGGCGTTATCCATCGGAATCTGAGGCCGCAGACTCAGGCCGAGCAAGTCGCTAATGTGAAACGCTATCTTAATTGGATTATCGACGCGCCAGTGACCGTTGGGGCGGATCGTACCGTTCGCGACGTGAAAGCCATGATGGAAAAATTCCAAGTATCTGGCATGCCCGTGCTGGACGAAAATGGCCGCTTAGTCGGCATTATCACTGGGCGCGATCTGCGTTTTTGTCGTCAGGATGATCTATCTGTCAGCGATGTTATGACCCGTGAGCTTGTAATTGAAAAGGGCGAGCCAACGACCTCGAGCGCCCGAGAAAAATTCGATAAACACCGTATAGAAAAGTTGCCGGTGGTGGATGCCGCCGGGCGCTTAACCGGCCTTATCACCGTGAAGGATATGGAAAAGCATGAACGCTATCCAAAAGCGGCCTTGGATAAATCCGGCCGGTTGGTAGTCGGCGCGGCGGTATCCCCGGCCGATTGCGAGGTGCGTTTGCCCCTGCTCAAGCAGGCTAAGGTCGATTTTGTGGTGCTGGATACCGCCCATGGCGATACTAAAAACGTCCAAGAAGCCGTCCGCCGAATTAAGGGCGAGTGGGGTGTGCCGGTAATAGCCGGGAACGTCGCGACAAAGGCTGGGACGAAACGTTTGATTCAGGCTGGCGCGGACGCCATAAAGGTCGGCATCGGTCCCGGCTCCATCTGCACCACCCGTATCGTGGCCGGTGTCGGCGTTCCGCAGTTTACGGCGGTCTGGGACTGCGCCGAAGCGGCCGCCGGTGTACCAATAATCGCCGACGGAGGCGTCAAATTTTCCGGCGATATCGCTAAGGCGATAGGCGCCGGCGCCGACGCCGTGATGATCGGCAATCTATTCGCCGGCCTTAAAGAAGCGCCAGGACGTGAGATAATCTACGACGGCCGCTTTTATAAGGAATATCGAGGTATGGGTAGCTTGGGCGCTATAGCCAACGGTTCCGGCGACCGTTACCAAATAGCTAAGGATGAAAGCCCGGTGCCGGAGGGTATAGAAGGCAGGGTGCCGTTTAAAGGCGAGATCAAGGATTATTTGCATCAATTGGTAGCTGGATTGAAAAAAGGCATGGGTTATTGCGGCTGTAAAAATATCGATGAATTGAAACGCTACCGTGATTTCGTTAAAATCACCGCGGCCGGGTTGCGGGAGAGCCACGCTCACGATGTGACAATCACCCAGGAAGCGCCCAATTATTCCCGGTCCTAAGCCGGACGGTAAGGAGTATCCATGAATGTAGTCGTGATTGGCGCCCAGTGGGGCGACGAAGGCAAGGGGAAGATCGTCGATTATTTAGCCAACGAGGCTCAGATTATCGTTCGTTTTTCGGGCGGCGCCAACGCCGGTCATACCATCGTCATCGGCGATCAGCAATATGCCCTGCACCTCATTCCTTCCGGTGTTTTATATCCCGATAAAATCGTCATCTTGGGCGCTGGAATGGTAATTGATCCCGAGGCTCTCTTCGCCGAAATCGCCATGCTTCAGGAACGCGGTATAGATACCGATGGACGGGTTTTCGTATCGGATCGAGCCCATTTGGTTTTGCCGCGCTATAAGGAGCTGGATAAGAAGCGAGACCTTGAACGCAAGAAGCCGATAGGTACCACCGGCCGCGGTATCGGTTTGACCTATTCCATGAAAAGCGAACGGGATGGTATTCGCGTCGCGGATTTATCCTGGTCCGAGAAAATGGCCGAGCTGGACGAAAGCGACCGCGTTTTTCTGGAAAAATACGCGGAGCGGCTTAAGGCTATGGCCATAGATCTAACCGCTTTTTTAGCTATCCATAAAAACGCCCAAATTTTATTTGAAGGAGCCCAAGGAACCCTTTTGGACCTGGATTTGGGGACTTATCCCTTTGTTTCAAGCGGTATGTCCTGCGCCGCCGGCGCCGCTATCGGCGGCTGCGTTGGTCCTCGCAATATTGATAGGGTGCTGGGCGTGTTCAAGGCTTATTCCACTCGCGTCGGCAACGGTCCCTTCCCCAGCGAATTCGATCCCGACTCCGAGGACGCTCTATGCCGTTTTGTCCGCGATACCGGCCGCGAGTACGGCGTAACCACCGGCCGGCCGCGTCGCTGCGGCTATTTGGACCTTGTCGCGCTGAGGTATGCGTGCCGGACTAATTCGATAGATTCGTTGGTCATGACTCACCTGGACGTGTATGATAGCTTGAATGAGATCAACGCTTGCGTCGCGTATAAGATCGGCGATAAGCTGGTGGAAGATTTCCCGGCCTCCATTGACGCCTTGAATGTCGCTCGACCGGTGTTGCGCTCCTTCCCAGGCTGGAATTTCCCCTTAAAAAAGGTCAGGTCTTATGCCGCCCTGCCTGAAGCGGCCCGCGATTATGTGGATTTTATAGAACGCTATTGTGAAACCGAGATCGGTATTGTCTCAGTCGGCTATGACCGCGAGGAAACCATGATCAGGAAGAGTCCGTGGACAAAATTCTGATACTGGATTTTGGCAGCCAAACGACCCAACTTATAGGCCGACGTATCCGTGAAGGCGGGGTTTACGCCGAAATCGTC
Organism: uncultured Treponema sp.; assembly: GCA_964546285.1. GTDB lineage: Bacteria > Spirochaetota > Spirochaetia > Treponematales > Breznakiellaceae > CAZJJK01. The sequence goes on from CAZJJK010000077.1 coordinate 7,357, forward strand.
AATGGCGACACGCCGTTGGCGGGGACGGATATGGACGGGGTTAAGGGAATTGTGCTGTCAGGATCGCCCTGTTCGATCTATGAAAACGCTTCTCCCCGTCCCGATCCGGCGGTTTACGAGCTTGGTCTGCCGATCCTGGGTATCTGTTACGGGCTGCACGCCATGACCGATCATTTTGGCGGCCGAGTAGAGGCGCTGGCGGAACGAGAGTATGGCGCCGTTAGGGTAAGCCTGGACACGGAAAAGCTTGGCGCGAGGGCGGGCGGCGGCAAGGCGGCCGCCTTCCTTTCGGCCTTGACTGGCGGTACGCTTAAGGGTGCGCCCGTGGGCACGGCAAATAACGCGCTTAGCCCGTCGCGCGCTAGTTTTACCGCGTGGATGAGCCACGGCGATTCGCTTTCTCGGCCGGCTCCCGGCTTTATCCCGGTTGGCGTAAGCGCTCACGCGCACCCGGCCGTGTTGGTCCATGAAACTAAACCCTGGTTTGGCCTGCAATTTCACCCGGAAGTTACTCATTGCCAGCGCGGCTTGGCTGTGCTCACGGCTTTCGCTCTTGAAGTTTGCGGCGCGAATCGCGAATGGTCTATGGAAAGGTATGTGGAGGAAACTAGGGAAAATTTACGTTCGCGGGTTGGGGAAAAGCCTGTCCTCCTTCTTATTTCGGGCGGTGTGGATTCCACCGTAGCCGGCGCCCTGCTCCTGAAAACGCTAGACGCTGACCAAGTCTATTTTATGTATATGGATACTGGGCTGATGCGTAAGGGTGAAACCGAGCTTGTCTCAGCCAATCTTCAGCGGCTTGGCGCTCGGCATTTACATATTATCCATTGTGAGGAAGAATTCCTTTCCGCCCTGTCTGGTTTGGCGGAACCTGAGGCCAAACGCGAGGCTATCGGCGATCTGTTTATATCGATCCAAGAACGGGAAACGGCAAAGCTTGGCCTTGGGAAGGATTATTTCCTAGCGCAGGGTACGTTGTATACCGATCTGATTGAAAGCGGTAAGGGCGTGGGTAAAAAGGCCCATGTCATTAAAAGCCATCATAATGTCCGCGCTCCGCTGGTGGAAGCCAAGCGAGCCGCCGGCCGTATCATTGAGCCGCTTGACCGGCTGTATAAGGATGAAGTTCGTTCTCTCGGTCGTCTGCTTGGGGTGGATGAGGCCGTGGTTTCACGTCATCCCTTCCCCGGTCCCGGCCTCGCCGTCCGCATCCTTGGCGAGGTTACAAAGGAAAAATGCGAGCTCCTTAGGGAAGCTGACGCGATTTATATTTCCGAGCTTAAAAAACGCGGACTTTATGATCAAATATGGCAGGCTTTCGCGGTGCTGTTACCGTTGCGGTCAGTCGGCGTAGCCGGCGATATCCGTAAATATGGCTGGGTGTTGGCGCTCCGTGCCATCGTCAGCGAGGACGGCATGAGCGCCGATGTTTACCCTTTTCCTATGCGTGACCTTTTGGAGATCTCTAATTTGATCACCAACACGGTAAAGGATATAGGCCGAATTAGCTATGACATATCGTCAAAGCCGCCGGCTACGATAGAGTGGGAATAAGGCGGCTCAATCGAGCTTGATAGGAAAGCGGTGGCGTACTCCGGGCCATACTCCGTGGAGCTAATCCACTAAGCGTTTGAGCGCGGCGTCGTTTTGACGCCAATCCTTAGCCGCCTTGACGCGGAGGTCCAGTTCGGTATTCCAATCAAAGATAGCGTTAAGGTCTTTTCGCGCGGCGACGCGGATAGCCTTAATCATGCTTCCGCCCTTGCCGACGACAATACCCTTCTGCGATTCCCGTTCTACCACCAAGAAAGCCCTTACCCAGAGCCGTTTGCCGTCATCGCGAAATTCGGTGTCGGCGACTTCCACATAGAGGGCGTGGGGAATTTCATCGCGCAGGCGGTTGATCGCCTTTTCCCTGATGATTTCGGCTATGCGAAAATCCACGGTCTGATCGGTATAAAAATCATCAGGGTACGGAGCCGGTCCTTCTGGCGCCAGGGCGAACAGTTTATCCAATAGCTTGTCCAGTCCGTCCCGTTTCAGCGCGGATAGTTCGATAACGCGGTCGGCTGGCAGTTCTTCAAGCGCTTCAGCGAGAAAGGCTCTCGTCTTATCAGGCGCGGCCAGCGGCGCGTCTGTTTTGTTGATAGCGGCGATCAAGCGGCCGGCGGCCGGTTTGAGCCAGGCTGCAATGTCTCGCTCTTCCTGGCCCGCCTCACGAGTAGCGTCTAAAAGATAAAGGACTAGTTCAGCCTCACCCAGCGCCCTGGCTCCAACTTCCATAAGCCGCTTATTGAGTTTTTTCAGGGAGGCGTGTCGGCCGGGGGTGTCAATAAATATCAGTTGGCCCGCCTCCCGGTTGACAATACCGCGGACAGCGTTACGCGTTGTCTGAGGAACCGGACTGACGATAGCCACTTTTTGGCCGCAGAGCGCGTTGAGCAGGGTAGATTTCCCGCTGGACGGCCGGCCGACCAAGGCCACAAAGGCGGCGCGTTTTGGATTCTCAGCTGGTCCGTCAAGCGCTTCGTTCGTCTTTATCGGCATGATCGATTCGCTCTCTCGCGTTTCCATGCCCGTAGTTGTGTGCTATTAGCCCGAAAAAAGCAAGCCGCCGCTAAGCGTAGCCTGGATCAAGCCAATCCGTTTTATTTCGCGGCGTCGGGCCATACTTATTAGGATTTTTGCGAAACCTAGTTTTCCCGTTTACCCTTTCGCGTTAATTAGGCTACTATAGCCTCCCATGAACGCCATCGAGATGACTGGTATACTGAAGATATTTCCGGGCGTGATCGCCAACGACCATGTGGATTTTTCCGTGAAAAGTGGAGAAATCCACGCGTTGTTGGGAGAAAACGGCGCCGGGAAATCCACCTTAATGTCCATTTTATTTGGTCTTTATCAGATGGATTCCGGGGAAATCCGAGTCCGCGGCGAAAGGGCTGCCATACGCGATCCTAATGACGCAAACGCGTTGGGAATTGGTATGGTTCATCAGCATTTCAAGCTGGTACATAATTTTACGGTTGCCGAAAATATAGTGTTGGGTTTGGAGCCCACAAAGCGCTCAGGCAGTTTGGATTTAGCTAAGGCTGAAGCTAAGGTAAGCGATTTATCGGAGCGTTATGGCTTGGCCGTAAATCCGAGGTCGCGGATTGAGGATATAGGCGTTGGCATGCAGCAGCGCGTTGAAATACTGAAGATACTATACCGCGCCGCCGACATCCTTATCTTCGATGAGCCGACCGCCGTTTTGACCCCGGCGGAAGTAGACGAGCTTATCCTTATCCTTAAGCGGCTCAAGGCTGAAGGGAAAACCATCGTTTTAATTACGCATAAGCTTAAAGAAATAAAGGAAGCCGCCGATCGCTGTACGGTGTTGCGGCGCGGTAAGCTGGTGGGTGTGGTGGATGTCGCGGCCTGCGGCGAACGGGATTTGGCGGAAATGATGGTGGGGCGTACGGTGAATTTCGCCGTAAAGAAGGGCCCCTACGCGCCAGGCCGCGTTGTTTTAAAAATCGATAAGTTGACGTTGCGCGGCGTTAAAGGCGAGCTGGCGCTTAACGGTTTTTCATTGGAGGTTCGCGCCGGGGAAATAGTCGGTCTAGCCGGCGTGGATGGCAATGGGCAGAGCGAGCTAGTCGCCGCGCTAGCTGGCATCCTTCATGCTGAAAGCGGATCGATATTTTTATCTGGTCACGATCTAAGCCGCGAGAGCGTGCGGCGCCGCGTTGAGCGCGGTCTTGGTCTGGTGCCGGAAGATAGGCACAAATACGGTCTCGTTCTGGATTTCAGGCTGGATGAAAACCTCGCGTTGAAAATTTTCCGCCACCCGCCGCTATCCAAGGCTTTTGGCTTTTTAGATTTTAAGGCGATGGCCGCTAACGCTAAACGGCTTATCGACGAATTCGATATACGTTCCGGCTCCGGTCCGGCGACTTTGGCCAAGGCTATGTCCGGCGGTAATCAGCAAAAAGCGCTCATCGCGCGGGAGATCGATCTGTCTCCGGCTTGTCTTGTGGTTTCTCAGCCGACGCGCGGTTTGGATGTCGGCGCGATAGAAAATATACATCGGCGCTTGGCGGCTGAACGCGATAAGGGGAGGGCTGTGCTGTTGGTATCCTATGACTTAGACGAGATCCTGAACCTCTGTGATCGGGTGGCGGCTGTTTCAAAGGGACGGGTTGTCGGCGTTCTGGACGCGTCCGAGGCTGACGAAAGGCGGGTCGGCGCGATGATGGCTGGTATAACGGCGGGAGGTACGTCCGTTAATGCCTACTAAAGCATTAAGAGGCGGCGGCTTAATGGAAAGCTTGGCTTCTTCCAAGACAGTCGTTTCGGTAACGGTGGTTCTTCTCGGTTTCGCGGTAGCTACCTTACTCGTTGTCCTGGTTGGGCGCGATCCCGCTGGAATGTATTCGGCCATTATCCAAACCTTGACTGGCTGGGACCTGAGGCGCGGTGTGTGGAACGCGCGTTATATAGGCGAATGGCTGGTAGTTTCTACGCCCCTAGTACTCTGCGGTTTATCTATGGCTTTCGCCGCCCGATCGGGACTTTTTAATATCGGTGCGGAAGGTCAATATATCGTTGGACTGACAGTGGCTCAATTTGTCGCTCTATACGGCCCCCGCGTCGCCTTTATTCACTGGGGAGTGGCGGTTTGCGCCGCCATCGCGGCTGGTTTTGTCTGGGGCGGCATAGTGGGTTTCCTTAAGGCGAAATACGATGTTTCGGAAGTGGTTGCGACCATCATGATGAATTATATCGCCTTTTTCGTTTCGCGCTTCGCTACTATGCGGATACCCGGTACAAATACCTATAGGACCCCGAATTTCCCTGAAAGTGCTCGCTTAGGCTCTTCTTTTCTTGAGTCACTAAGCAATGGATCGCGGCTTAATCATGGTTTTTTCCTAATGCTCGCCGCCGTAATTTTCTTTTTCATCGTTATGGAAAAAACCCGCTTAGGCTTTTCGTTACGGGCTACCGGTTTTAATAAGGACGCCGCTAGATATAGCGGCATCGAGGTAACCAGCGGAACCACCATATCAATGGCTATTGCCGGTGCCTTCGCCGCTTTAGCCGGCGCCATAGTTGCCCTAGGTTCGTTTTCGTATGGCAGGGTGTTAAGCGGGCAAGACGGCTACGGTTTTGATGGCATCGCCGTCGCTTTAGTCGGCAACAGCGGCGCTGGCGGCACGCTTTTAGCCGGCCTCTTGTTCGGTATGTTGAAATCCGCTCAACCCTTAATGCAAGCGCGTCAGATTCCCAAGGAAATTACCGCGATTATCACCGGCTTGGTCGTGGTTTTTATCTCTTTAAGAGCCGCGGTCGGTTTGTTTATGGATTGGCGTAAAAAAGAGGCTGCTAAAAAAGAGGCGGATAAAAGTGAGGCGGCTGTACATAAGCTAGTCAAAATAGGTGCGGCTAAAAATAAAAAGGCGGTGGATCGATGAATCCGGTGGAACTGTTATTGGGTATGATCCCATCCATCCTGATGATCGTGGCGCCTATTCTAATCGCCGCGGCTGGCGGGCTTATCTGTGAGCGTTCCGGTATCGTGAATATCGCATTGGAGGGCCTAATGGGGATAGGCGCTTTCGCCGCGGCCACGACCCATGTGCTGTTGGAAACGCGTATCGCTTTTTCCGTGCCCCTAGCCCTGCTGGCCGCCGCTGCCGCTGGAACCGTTTTTGCCGCTATCCACGCTTTCGCATCCGTCAGTCTCCGCGCTGACCAAGTGGTGTCGGGGACTGGGATCAATCTTTTATCCATTGGCATTACGGCCTTTCTCTGTCAAATTATTTTTAAGCAGGAGAGAACTGAACCCTATAGGTTGGGTATGATGCCAGGTCCCTTTGGTGTCTATCCCACCGCTTGGATCGCGTTAGCCGTCCTAATCGTCGTTTGGTATCTGCTCTATCGCCGGCCTGTGGGTCTGCGTCTGCGCGCCTGCGGCGAACATCCCCAGGCCGCTTCCGCTTCTGGCGTTAATGTTAAACGCATTCGTTATATCGCGGTTTTAGCCTCAGGCTTATTGGCTGGGTTAGCTGGCGCGTGTATGGTGCTGACCCAAACCATCCAGTATACCATTTACACTATTAACGGCGCCGGCTTTATCGCCTTGGCCGCCGTTTCCTTTGGCCGTTGGAAACCGCTAGGCATTCTAGGCTCTTCGTTGCTGTTTGGCACATCCGTGGGTTTCGCTATCTATATGGTTAATATAGCCGCTTTGCGTTTTCTACCCAGCGAATTCTTCAGCGTTTTACCCTATGTTATCACACTACTCACCCTAGTATTGTTTAGCGGGAAGAATTACGCGCCCAAGGCGGCCGGCCAGCCCTTTGAGGAAGGAAACAGCTGATGAATATCGATATATATGGTCCGAATAGTCCAACCCCGCATAACGCCGCTCTCCCCGGTCAAGTAGCCCCATTGGTGCTGATGAGCGGTGATCCGCTACGGGCTAAGACTATGGCTGGGCGTTTTCTGGATGACGCGGTTCTTGTCAGCGAGGTTCGGGGTATGCTTTGTTATACCGGAAGCTATCGCGGCAAGCCTATTAGTTTTATGGGTTCCGGGATGGGCGGCCCTTCCATGGGTATATATTCCTACGAACTTTTTGCCCATTATGGGGTGGAGCGTATTATCCGCGTCGGTACCTGCGGGGGCTTAACGGAGGCTGTAGAAGTCGGTGACCTTGTGATAGCGATGACTTCTTGCACCGATTCCGCGTATGCGAGCCAGTATGGTCTTCCCGGTAGTTTTTCACCCTGCGCCGATTTTAGCCTGTTACAAGCCGCCGCGCTGGCCGCCAAACGCGTCGGCCTCCGATATTTCGCGGGAAACATCCTTTCCTCCGATGTTTTTTCCTTATACAGTGCCAGAGGCGATGCCGGCTGGAAAGCCTGGGCGCGGATGGGCTGTGTCGCTACCGATATGGAGTGTTTCGCGCTCTATTGCAACGCCGCTTACCTTGGTAAAAAAGCGTTAACCTTGCTTACCTGTTCGGATTCTAATGTTTCTGGCAAAGCGATGAACAGCGATGACCGTCAAAATTCTCTCGTGGCCATGTATTCTATCGCCCTGGAGCTACTGTGAACGGTTTCGGTAAAAAGGAAATAGTTTTAGCGCCGTCTTATAGGCGCTACGCCTGCAAACGTTTCGCGGCGGATTGTCCGCTTGATCCGTCCGAGCTTGAGACTATTCTTGAAGCCGGACGGCTCGCTCCCTCATCCTTTGGTTTAGAACCATGCTTGTTCTGTTTGGCTGTTTCTCCCCCTGTCATAAGTCGAATCGCTGACGCCTGCTTAGGGCAGGAAGCCGTCAGCACCGCTAACGCCGCTATCGTGATCGTGGCCAGAAGGGCAAAACATTATGATCCTAGCTCCGCTTTTATACGTTCACGGGCTTCCCGTTTTCCTGGAGGCCTCGCGGTGTTTTTGGAAGACTATAAAAACTACTGGCGCCTGCTGAAAGAGCGAGGGAGGCTTGATGAGTGGTCTCGCGCTCAGGGTTATCTGGCGGCCCAGGCGATGATGATAGCCGCCGCGGCTCTGGACCTGGATTCGTGTCCCATTGAAGGCTATGACGAAAAGGCTTTACTTACTGTTATGGATATAGATCCATCGGATTGGCTTGTTTCGCTAGTTTTGGCTCTTGGTCATGGCCAACAGCCGGTCCGCGCCAGAATTCGAGAAAAGTTGGATGTTTTGGTTCGTTCTTTGGATTAAAATCGATAGCATACTCTCACTATACCGCGGCATTCATACAAATCTGACCTTTTTGGGCGAGCATATTGACTAGTCATCGATAGGGTAGTATCGTTTAGCGAGTTTAGCGTTTTTCGCGGGATTAGTTAAAGAGGATTAATGGTGAGTACTATAATATCAAAGCGGCGATATAAACGATCGCGTCAACGTGAAAAAATACTGGAAACCTTGCGCGCGACCAAAGCTCATCCCACCGCTTATTGGATTTATGATACTTTAAAGCCGTATCTGCCTGAATTAAGTCTTGGTACCGTCTACCGAAACCTGGGAATCCTGCACGATCAAGGGCTGATACAAATTCTGCGTTCTGGCAGCGGCTTGGACCGTTTTGACGCCGACACCAGTCAACACTACCATTTTATCTGTACCGCCTGCGGCGCTGTTTCCGATGTAGATATTCCGCCGTTTGAAGGCTTGGAAGAGAAGGTGGCGGGAAAGCTTGGCCGCGTTGTGACCGGGCATCGTCTGGATTTCTATGGCCTGTGTGAAAAATGTGCGGCAGAAGTTAATTACTAATAAATTCAATATTTAGAGGTTCTTGCAAAAGTCGGTTACTTTCGCAAGAACCTCTCACAGTTTTATTACGAGGATTATTATCTACATACA
>CAZJJK010000078.1:0-15655 GCA_964546285.1 uncultured Treponema sp.
CGGGAGGGCCGAGGTATCGCTGGGCCTTTGAAAGGCTGTATACTCACCGGCATGTATGGAGCCATCAGACTGGCAAGCAAGAATGGATGCGGCAGGTGTGGCAGGGGGAGTACAAGAATCCGCCAGTGATCGATTTCAGGGCGGGGAAGCTAAAAGTGAAAGGACAACCCGGGGCGGGCTGGTTCGCTAGGCATCTAGCGGTTTAGGCTTGATTGTCAGGCTACAACAGAATTGGCAGCAGTTAGTAAGGCTTATTGGCTTGATTTTCGAGTTTCCCTTTGCGCTAAACCTAGTTTTATAAAGAACCAAGGCGCGCCGAAACCAGCCCAAAAGCCAAGCAGAGCGTATCGGAGGAAACGGAAAAGGGTATAGAGCGTGTCGCCTTCTTTTGGCAGGAGGAGCTTGAGCCCCACATAGATACCGAGGGCGACGCTGATGCCCAGGCTATAGCGTATCGCCTTATTTCTAAAAGTGCCCTCGGTGGAATAGTCAAGCGTATGCCTCATTAGAGCGTAGGCTGTTCCCAGCCCCAAAAAGGCTCCGGTCATATTGACTTCTTTAATAAAAAGAGCGTTTCCTAATATGGTAAGCGACGCGACTATAATAAGCTGATAGCGCAACTCCAGTTTGGCGATTATCCGTTCTATCCTTGCTCCAAAAAGGCGATAAAAGATAACGAAAACCATTCCTATAGCCCATCCGGCCAAAACGTCGGTGGGAAAATGTACGCCTAGATAAACCCTTGAAAAGCCGATTAAGACGGATACCGCTATAGCGACAAAGATTACGAGCGGCCGCTTTATAAAAATAGCGAGCGTTCCCCAAAAGGCTACGGAATTTTGAGAATGCCCAGAGGGTAGGCCATAGGGATTGGGGTTTGATGATAAGCCTACGGAAGGATCAAGCCGATACGGGCGGGGTTGAGCCCATATTTCTTTAAGCCCGTCATTTACGAAGCTTGACGCGAATAGCATAAAACCTATTCTCGCGCCCTTCCTTGAATCCACACACCAAAGTATGAAGGTCAGAGCCGCGAAGTAAAAATACTTATCGCCAAGAAAGCTTATAAGCTTCATGATACTGGTCATGGCCGAACTTTCTAACGCGTTCTGGATGGCCTTAATTAATTCTATTCCCCATAAAAGTATACCATCCATATTATCCTCCCTCTTCTCCCTTATACGCTTTCCGCGTAAAATGGAGACTTAACTCTTAGATATTAACGGCTGTTTGCGGCTTTTTTCAACCGCGATAAGGCGGTAAATAGGCCGGGGAAAAAGCCGCTTATAATGCTGGGCTTGCCGTCCCAGCGACCCAAGGAGTATCATGGCGGTTATGAGCCGACGTTTATCGGATTTTCTTGACACGTCCGTATTAGCGGCGATGTGTGCCGTGAGGGTTAAGGGCGTGGATAAAACGGGAGCGGAGCTTGATCCCCTCGTAAACGCCATCCATTATGATTCACGAAAAATAAAGTCGGCTGACGTGTATTTTGCCTTACGCGGTCTCCATGTAGACGGCCGCGACTTTATTGATAACGCCATTGCCGCTGGCGCTTCCGTTATCGTGTATGACGGGAGTTTGGATCGATTTGAAAATGGCGTCGTCTATCTTAAGGCTAAAGACGCGCGTCTGGCTATGTCGCCGTTTAGCGCCGCGTACCATGGGTGCCCATCCCGCGAGCTCGGCCTTATCGGTGTGACAGGGACTGAGGGGAAAAGTACCACTGTTTTTCTTATTTATCAAATCCTAAGCATGACCGGCCATAAAACCGGATTTGTTTCGACGGTCCAGTATAGAACGGCTGAAACCGAAGAATGGAATCCAGATCACCAAACCACGCCAGAGGCTCCGACCGTACAAGCCGCTTTGGCGGCAATGCGCGATTATGGCATGGAATACGCTGTCCTAGAGGCGAGCTCTCATGGCTTATCGCCTAGAACCGGGCGTTTGGCTGATGTCGATTTCGATGTTGGCGTTATGACTAACGTGACTCACGAACATTTAGAATTTCATGGTACTTGGGAAAATTATCGAAATGATAAGGCGAGGCTATTTAGCGGATTGAATAATCGTTCTCCGCTTAAGCAACCCGGCGGCCCCGATGCCCGTCGGGTTCCCGCTTTTGGCGTGGTCAACGCGGATGATCCCAGCGCGGCTTTTTTTCAGGGAGCCACGGAACGGAGAACGTATACATATAGCGTTGCCGGCGCCGAGGCTGATGTGTCGTTAAAAGCCTTGGTTAGCGAAGCCGATGGAAATCATTATGAACTGTATGTTCGCTCGTCGGGGGAGCTGTTGCGCTTTAGGGATTATTTGCCTGGTGCTTTCAACGCTGGCAATGTATTAGCCGCTCTCCTGGTAGTTTCCGGTCTCTTGTCTCGGCCCTTGTCTGAGCTCATCCAATACGTACCGCGTTTACGCGGCGTTCGCGGCCGAATGACGGCGATTCGTTCCGGACAGGATTTTGAGCTTATCGTTGATTATGCCCATACCCCGTCTTCTTTTGAAACCGTACTTCCCTCGCTTAAGCGCCGCTTGGAAGAACATGGCGGCCGGCTTATCACTTTGTTTGGTTCAGGCGGCGAACGGGATAAGCTTAAGCGCCCCCAACAGGGGCGAATAGCCGCTCGGTGGTCGGATATCGTCGTGCTGACTGACGAGGATCCCCGAGGCGAACAGCCCATGGAGCTTTTGGAGGAAATCGCCGCCGGCTGTGAGGGTCTGCGCCAAGGTGAGAATTTATTCTTAATCCCTGATCGGCCGATGGCTATACGTAAAGCCCTATCCTTCGCTCGCCCGGGCGATGCGGTAATTCTGCTTGGGAAGGGGCATGAAAATTCGATAATATACAAGGATAAAATATTGTCATACGATGAGATAAATGAAGCTAAAAAGGCCTTGTCCGAACTAGGTTATGGAGGTTTGCCATCATGAAAAAGCGTATCGCCATACTGTATGGCGGCAGAACCGGCGAACATGAGGTGTCCTTGGTTTCGGCCTCGTATATCGCTCGGCACTTAGACCAAGCGATGTACGATGTTTCCTTAATTGGTATCGATAAAGACGGCGCTTGGTACCTACAGGGGGAGGGTGAGCTTAGCCGTTGCCGAAATGGCGGCGAAGCGCTTGTTGTGACGGCTGATCCCGCGCGACGAATCTCCGTACTGCCCGGCGGCGGGGCCGTTTCCGGTTTTATGCTGGCGGCGGAACCTTTTCATGTCGATGTGGTTTTTCCTGTCCTGCACGGCACCTTTGGCGAGGACGGAACGGCTCAGGGGCTACTCGAAATGGCAGGTATGGCTTATGTGGGGGCGGGAGTGCTCGGTAGCGCCATTGGCATGGACAAGGAAAAAGCTAAGGCTTTATGGATACAGGCGGGTTTACCTGTTGTGCCCTATCTGGCTGTCCGAAACCGCGAATGGGCGGCGGCCGACCATCGGGCTTCGCTTATCGATAAAGCGGAACGCGATTTCCGTTATCCCCTGTTTGTCAAGCCGGCGCGAGCCGGTTCGTCGGTTGGGGCCAGTATCGCCGCCGATCGCGCCGCGTTGGAAAGCGCCGTAAAAAACGCCTTTGCTTGGGATGATAAGATCTTAATAGAGCCTTTTATGCGGGCTAGGGAAGTGGAATGCTCCGTCACCGGCAATAATAAGCCGGAAGCGTATACGCCCGGTGAAATAGTTCCAAATCATGAATTCTATGATTATGACGCGAAATATCTTGATCCTGATGGCGCCGCCCTGCTTATTCCCGCCGATTTGGACGAGAGCGCTCTTCGGGCTGTTCGTGAAATCGCGCTTAAGGCGTATAAGACGGCTGAGCTGTGCGGGCTGGCTCGGGTCGATTTTTTCTTACGCAAGGAAACGGGCGAGATACTGCTTAATGAAGTTAATACCATGCCTGGCTTTACTACAATATCGATGTTTCCGAAGATGTGCGAGGCTTCCGGTCTATCATATCCGCGGCTCCTTGATCGGCTTATACAGTACGCCGAGGAACGTTTCGCGGCTGTTCATGATCGCCGGTACTCAAGGGATGAACGGTGACCATCTCTTTTTATAAGCTGCATGTCGCCGGCGACGATTTTTTATTGCTTGACCGTCGAGGGGTCGGCCAAGAAAGATTAGCGGAGGACCCCTCCCTTTTACCGGCTTTGGCGAGGGCTATGTTGGATCGGCGGCGGGGTGTCGGCGGTCGAGCTCTTCTGGCTATTGGCGGGCGGGGGCGGGAAAAAGCGATAGGGGCTGAGTCCGCCGGTATGATCGGCGCGGCGGGGGACGGCGCGTTAACGCTTAGAGTTTTCGCCGCGGATGGAAAAGAGCTGTTTGCCGATAATGACGCCCGTCTTTGCGCCGCGCGCTGGGCTTTTGATACCGGACATGGCCGTGGGAATACGGTAATTTTATCGGAAACCGACCAGAAAACGGTTCTTACGGCTTTGGACTCACGCAGTTTCAGTTTTGAGCTGGCTCTGCCGCTCTCGTCGGTGACCGGCGGCGCTTTATCGGCGGAAGATGGTCTATCAGCGCGCTCCGATATAAGGGTTGGCGCTGTCAACGTAGCCGTTTACCGTATTCGCTTAGGCTCAAACTATGCCGTTGTATTTTCGAACGATGCCGGCGTTAGGATCAGGGCTCTTCGAGAAACTCTGAAGCAAGCGTTTCCGGAAGATCGATTTCTGGCTGTTAGCTTGGGCGGCCGCGATCTAGTGCGTTTTGTCAGCGCTGAACCGGCTGACCGCCTGTCCGCGGCAGCGACGGCCTTTGTCGCCGCCTCGCTGGCGAAACGCGCTGATACCGCCGTGGTGGCGGAATGGCGCGGTCGCGGCGCCGCGGTGGCTTACGCGTTTTTCAATAATCATAACCGCGCCGCGGCCGCGCCGCTGGTGGATAGGGCTAGGTTCTGGTTGGAATGGCGGCCGGAAGGCCGGCTTCAGGCCGCTGGTATCGCCGAGTATGTGTTTGAAGGCAAATTCGACTTTTTGGAACTTTAAGTTTCCCTAGTTTACCCCGGCATCTTCCAGCGTCCCATGGCTTGTATGGAGGCTTACATGCGCGTTTTAGCTATCAACCCCGGATCCACCTCCACAAAAATCGCCGTCTACGATGACGAAACCGTTATAATGAAAGCGAGTGTGGAACATGGTGCGGCGTTGACGGGCTTCTCTCGTGTCGCTGACCAATACGATCTTCGTAAAGCCGCTGTATTGGACGCGTTAGGCCAAGCTCTTATACCCCTAAAAACGCTGGACGCGGTAGTCGGCCGCGGCGGCTTCTTACCGCCGGTGGTTTCTGGGGCTTATGTAGTCAATCAGGCTATGGTGCGGCGCTTAGCCGAGGCTCCCTCGGTGGAGCATGCCGCTAATTTAGCGGCGCCTATCGCTCTTTCCTTGGCGCAAGCTATAGGGCTGTCCGCTTATATTTACGATTCCGTGGCGGTGGACGAACTGGAACCCATCGCTCGTTTATCGGGTTGCGCCGAGGTAGAACGCTTAAGTCTTTCGCACGCTCTCAATATGCGGGCAACCGCTATCCGTTGCGCTAAAGACTTGGGTAAGCCGTATAGGGCTTGTGATTTTGTGGTAGCGCATCTGGGAGGCGGCATTACATTGAGCGCGCATCAGCGGGGGCGCATGGTGGACCTTGTCTCCGATGACGAGGGGCCTTTTTCGCCGGAACGCGCTGGCGCTCTGCCGGCGAAGGATCTTATCCGGCTTTGTTACAGCCGCGATGAAGAGAGCGTTAGGCGGATGTTGCGCGGCGATGGCGGCCTAAGGTCTTATCTAGGCACTAATGACGCTCTAGCTGTTGAAAACCGGGTTGTCGCCGGCGACGCCAAGGCTCGTCTAGTCTATCAGGCCATGGCCTATCAATGCGCTAAGGCTATAGGTTCTTTGGCGACGGTATTAAGCGGCCGCCTTGACGCTATTATTTTGACCGGGGGCCTCGCCCGTTCCTCAATGCTGGTGGATTGGATTAGCGAGCGCGTGAGTTTTATCGCGCCTGTTCATGTGTATCCGGGTGAAAACGAGTTGGAGGCCTTAGCTTTTGGGGCGCTCCGCGTGCTCCGCGGGGAGGAACGCGCTAATGAATATATCGATCCGGATTTCGCTTAGATACTAAGCGTTTTGCCCAGCTTTTGTCCGCTTGTCCTCCGCTCGTTTTTTGGCGTAAGCTCCAGCTCATGCCCAACTCTTTCGTATCTATTTTACGGCGTCCTATAGAAAGTCTCCGTTCGTTTCAAGGCAACGCTCGTACCTGCGTCATTGTGGAACCGATGTGGGCGATTCCCTATAATCTGTTTGTTCCGTACGCTTCGCTGTATATGCTATCGCTTGGCGTGAACGAGCGCGGCATCGGTCTGATAGCCTCCGTGGGAATGGTTCTTCAAACAATATGGTCGCTGACGGCTGGCGCTATAACCGATCGTCTAGGGCGTCGGCGAACTTCGCTAATCTTCGATCTTATATCCTGGTCTATCCCGACGGCGCTGTGGGCTTTAGCGCGTGATTTTTGGTGGTTTCTTATAGCGGCGGCGTTGAACTCCGCGGTGCGCGTTGTGCATATTTCATGGTCTTGTTTATTTATTGAAGACAGTAAGCCGTCAAATCGCGTTAAGCTTTATACTTGGATACAGGTGGCTGGTACTTTATCGGGTTTCTTCGCTCCGCTGGCCGGCCTTTTGGTCGCCTCTCTAGGCCTCGTGCCCGCCACCCGCGCGCTTTATGCTTTTTCTTTCGTTATGATGACATCGATGTTTTTTATACGGAACGCGTTCTGCTCCGAAACCGCCATGGGCAAGGCAAAGATGGCGGAAAGCCGATCTTTCAGCTTCCGACGGTCTTTTGAGGAATATAGGGCTGGCGCGCTTTCCTTATTCGGAAAACGTGAAGCGGTGCTGGCCTTTATGTTGGGGATACTGTCCAATATTCACCTTCAAACGCGCGCTTCATTTCTCAGCGTCGTGCTGACTAAGGGAATTGGCTTAAAACCCAGCCTTATCGCCGTTTTCCCTTTTTTAGCTTCGGCCACAACTCTTGTGGTTTACCTTTTGGTGATACCAAGATTGAGGCGGATCAAGCGACCGCTCATCCTTTCGCTGGGGGTAAATACCTTAGGGAATATACTGTTATGGCTAGCGCCAAGCGGCGGTCCCGATGGTTCGGCGGCGGCTATCGCCATTGTGGCTTTGGGTACTTTGGCGGTGGCGGCGGGTATCGGCGTTACCGGTCCAGTAATTGAGGCGGTACTAGCCAACGCGGTGGAGGATTCCAAAAGGGCGTCTATCATGTCTATCGTTTATACGCTGATGTACGGCGTTTCCGCGCCCTTCGCCTGGGTGGCTGGTCTTCTGGCGGAAGCGGGCGGCCGCTTGCCAGCGCTTTTAGCGGCGGCGACCATGGCCGTTTCCCTTGTTTTAGCGCTAGGGCTTAAGCGCGGCGGGGAAGCGGCGAACGAAGCCTAAGGCAGAAGCTTCTCCATAAAAGGTATCCAAGCTTCACTTTCTTATGGTTTAATAGCTTATGCTGTTTACCAAGAAAGAATGGTCCTATATTTTTTATGACTGGGCCGAATCCTGTTTTACGGTTATCGTGGCGTCTTTTATCTTTCCGATGCTCTATGGGCTCCTCTCCGGCGGCACGTCGGCGTCCGAGTCGTTATACGGCTTTTTAGTTTCCTTCATCAGCCTATCGGTCGCCATTCTATCGCCAATTTTAGGCACAGTCGCCGACTATCATGGCTATAAGAAGAAATTCTTTCTCTTTTTTTTCGCGATCGGCGTTGTCTTCACCTTTCTTATCGGGTTTTATCCCGTAAATCCGGAACTTTGGTATTTGGTCTTAATTCCTTATATCTTAGCCTCTATCGGTTATGCCGGGACGAATGTGTTCTATGATTCATTTCTGGTGGATGTGACCGATGACGCGAGAATGGACCGTGTCTCCACCGCCGGCTATGCTTTTGGCTATATCGGCGGCAGTACCATCCCGCTTATAATCGCTCTTGTGCTACTTCAGTTCCTACCGAGTTTAACGGTGAATGGCCAGCTAAGCGTTTTAGGCTTTTCTTTCCCTTATGATCTCTATATCGGTTTTCGGATCACCTTTTTCATAACCGGCCTATGGTGGCTCCTCTTTGCCTTGCCCTTTATTCGGAACGTGGATCAGGTTTATGGCCTGCCAAGCGAGCCAAATCCGGTAATGAAGTCCTTTAAACGCTTAGTCGCCACCCTACGCGATATCCGTTTATATAAGCCGGTTTTTATCTTCCTATTGGCGTTCTTTTGCTATATCGATGGGGTCCATACCATAATTTCCATGGCCGTTCCCTTCGCGACCAACGCGATTGGCGGAGTGGACGCCGATAACGCGACCAGCGTCCTTATACCCATTCTTTTGGCGATTCAGGCCGCGGCTTTTGTTTTTGCCATGCTTTTTTCCTTCTTGTCCAAACGCTTTAAAACACAAACTCTGTTATATGTCACCATCGCTATGTATTGCGCCATCGCGATCTATGCCCTCTTTGTAACGAAAGTATGGCATTTCTGTATATTGGGCATGATGGTGGCTACGTCGCAAGGAGCTATTCAGTCGCTGTCGCGCTCCTACTATGCCAAGATAATCCCGCGCAAGCAGGCTAATGAATTTTTTGGCTTCTTTACCGTTTTTGGCCGTTTTGCCGCCGTATTGGGACCGGCTCTGGTTGGCGGGATTTCATATCTAGTATTATCCACCTTTGGGGAACTGCCGGGCGGGACTATGCGGTATGGGGTACTCTCTTTGGTCGTCCTGTTTATCGTTGGCGGCTTATTATTCCGTTTAGCGGAACGTGCCCGTAAAAAGGAAGCGTGATTTATGCCCGCCGCTCCTGACCATTATCGTTTTGCCCTATCGGTTCTGACCGAACTTAAGGGTTTTTCGGCGCGGTCCGCGTCTGAGCGCGCTGTTTTAAGGGCGGCCGCCAGCGTAACGGCTCCTTCTCGGCGGCGCTTGGTCTTGCTTGGCTGTCAAGGGCCGGACCCTTTCTTTTTTTATGGATCGGTGCCCTGGCGCCGCCGAAACAACGCGGCTGAGATAACGGCCTTTGGTGCCGAGCTTCATCACGCCGATCCCGCCGAGTATTTAGCGGATTTTGGGGCTGTTGTTTCCGCTATCGCCGCCCCTGATCGTGAAGCTGGTTTCGCTTTCCTTTTCGGGTTGGGGCTTCATTATGTTTTGGATCGAGCGGTTCATCCCTATGTTTTTTACGAGAGCGGCTTTGACGAAGAAGGCGAACTGACCGGTCATTGGAAAGCGGCCCATGCCTATTTTGAAACATTGTTAACCGAAGCGGGCGGGCATGGTCAAAGAGCCAGACTGTACCGTCCAAAACGTTTGTTTCAAGCGCGAACATCAGAAGTTGAGATGGCTGATCGTCTATTCGCGGCCGCCTATCCAGACCCTTGCCAGCCAGGACGCTACGCGGCCTCTTGGCGCGATATGACGACAGTTCTGGAAACCCTCTGGGATTCTAGCGGCCTCAAGCGGCTTTTGCTTAAAAAACTCTTAGGCGGCGATTCACAAGCATACGCGATGATACGGCCGCGCGGTCCAGAAAAGGGCGATTCCACCGACTACCTCAATAAAAGTCGTCGCTTCTGGCGATATCCCGCGGATGGCCGGGTCTCCAATGAAAGCGTCACTTTGCTATACCAGCGTGCTAGGGCCGACGCTCAGCGCTTTTTGCGTTTGATTTTATCGGTTTTGGACGCTGACGCTACCTTTGCCGATCCAGACTGGCCCTTGTTCTTTGGCGGCGTAAACCATGATGGGTTAAAGGCCGGGGAAAGCTTAAACTTCAAAAGAGCTGACCAGAACAGCGCCGCGCTCTAGAATATATATTCGCCAAGGGCTGAATCTAGCCGAGTAGCCTGATCGGATGTTTCTTGGCTTCTAGCGTTTAATTTGTCCATGGCGTCCGTAATTTCTCTCATGCGCTTCATGATCTGATCCAATATTCCCTTTATTTCTTGGCTGTATCGATTTAGCTCATTAAATATTTCCCTGAAAGCGGAATTGCCTTCATTTATGTTATGGGAACTTTCAATCACTGTGCTATTCGCTTCTCTCATATGTTTAAGACCGATTAATATTTGTTTACTGCCTATATCAAGTTCTTCCGTGGCTTGTTGGATTTCGCTGAATACGCGGCTGACATTTTGGATGGTTGTGTTGATGTTTTGGAAACCGGCGTTTGTTTCATTGGCGGAGTTTAAGGCTTCGTTAATGGATTCGCGGATATTGGATAGATTGCCTTTAACCACGGTTGATTGAGCCGCCGCTCCAGCCGCGAGTTTCCGTATTTCATCGGCGACGACCGCGAAGCCTCTCCCAGACTGACCAGCATGGGCGGCCTCTATAGCCGCGTTCATCGCGAGAAGATTGGTCTGGGCGGCTAAATTGGCTATCAAAACATTCGCTTCCGTTAATTGTTCCGATTCCGCTACAATTTTTTGTATGACACCAAGGAATTTGGTCATATTGCTTCTGCCCTGGTTGGAGCTTTCGGTCATCTTCATTATTTCGGTTTCGGAATTCTTCATTTGGGTTGAAATGGATTTAAGCCCTGAAGTCATTTCTTCTATGGCGCTTGATGATTCATTGATGCTCGCGGATTGAGATTCGGTTTCTTCCCGTAAGCCCTGTATGAAACTTGTTAGCTTTTCGATTGAATCAAGAGAAGCTGTCGCTTTATCAACTTGGGTGGAAACCAGCCGCTGAACATTTTCTATTTCTTCTTGAGCGGTCGTGACGGAGCTTTGAGCCTCGAAAGCGTCCTCTTTGACGCCATGCCCCAGCTTTAAAACCTCCGATGAACTCCCGCTGACCTTATTTGGGAAGCCTGAGAAATTTTCAAGCATTTTATTGACCGCTTGACTCATCGATCCCATTTCGTCCAGCGCTTTCGTCTTTGCGCGTATGGCGATATTGCCTCCGGCCGCTTCCGCTAATACCCTGTTTGTCTCATGTAGCGGGCGGATTATTAGCGAATTGATTAAGAGCATGACGATTAGTAAGAGGGCTATGGCGGCCGCGACGCTCACAACAAGCAGGACTAGACCAGCGTACTTGGAGGTCGTCAATAAATCTTCTTCCGTTATTGTTCCGACGGCGAACCATTGGATGTTGGACAAGAATTGGTAAGCATAATAGGTTCCCTCATGCAAAAAGATTCCATGCGGCTGGTCGCTGGTTATAATTCTTTGGATATAATCGCTTTCCCGAATATCCTTATTCATTAGCAGAGATACATCTGGATGGGCGATAACGTTGCCGCTGTAATCTATCAGGAATGGAAAGCCTTCGCGTCCAAACGTTTTATTTACTATCCTTTTGTTTGAATACACGGTGATATCGAAAACGGACGATACGAAACCCAGCAAGGCTTCGCCTTCGTATATAAACGACATGAAGGTTATTCCCGTGTGTCCGGTGACTGGGGATTTTATAGGGAGCTGTCCGGGCATATCGATAAACAATGGGGGTTTTTCCGGTTCCGCTGGCGGGGGCGATTCAGTTGGCGCGTCAGCCATCACGGGAATTTCCATGCCGCTTGGCAAGACAAACATCACACCTTTCATTACTAAAGCCTCTTCAGTACTTTCCGTACCCTCAAGCGGTTCGCTTGTGGCCGGTTCCGCGCTTTCTAGGCTTTCGCTATCGCTTAAATCAACACCTTCCAAGGATAAGGCGGAGGCCATAAAATTGCCCATTGGGTCCGTGTAAAAAATATTTTCTACCGTATCATTCGCTTCCCTTAGGGTACGCATATAGTCGCTGACGGCTGCATAATTGTTAAGCTTGATGTTATCGATTATCGCCCTATCCATGGACAAGGCTCTCGCTCTATCGGTTTCGGCGATGATTCGTTCATCCACTATATCGGCGAGATCGGATACTCGTCGTTGTAGCTCCGTTGTTTTATCCTCAAAGGAAATCCGATCAATTTGCCTCGCGGTAACAAAGTAAAGCGAGACAAATACCAAGGCTAAAGTACACAACACCGCCGCGCTAAGCTTAAAGCGTAAGCTATCGATTAGGTTTGTTCTCATATCTCTATAAAGTCTATTATTTCAAGTGTGCTTGTCAAATGTTTTTCTACTTTTCGTAAAAACGCCCGGATACGCGAGAAGCTTACGCGGTTTTATTGTGGGTGTTGCTATCTATATGTATTACATACAATAAAGCTATGTTTCCCAGCGCTATTGGATTTCAAAACTATGGTTTTTTTTTTAAAATCGAAGATAAGACAAAAATAATAATTTCGACCTTGCCCTTTTTGGCGTGGTATAAAGCTAAAAATTTTAAATAAGCTCTGACGTCTCTTGTCAATATATAAGCGCCTCGCGTTTCGGCGTTGAGCAAGGTTTATCCGATGGTATAGTATTGGTCCATGATGAAGCCATCGGGAATCGCGCTCGTCAGCGGCGCGTCCAGCGGTATAGGCGCCGCTTTCGCGCGGTGTTTAGCGGTCTCGCGGAATGATCGCGTCCAAACCAAGCCGGCTTTTGGGCTAGGACGTCTTAATGGCCTGCCCCCCTTTGATGAACTGTGGCTGGCGGCCCGTCGTGTCGAGCGTCTGGAGGCTTTGGCTCAAGAGCTGAGAACAATTTCCCCGGATTTAAAAACGCTGCCGCTTGGTTGCGATTTAAGCGAATCCAGCGCCATCGCCAGCTTGGCTGAACGCGCTAAGGCAAGTGGAAAGGTTGTTAATATTCTTATCAACAACGCCGGTTTTGGCGTGTATGGTCCCTTCGCTGACGCCCCATTGGAACGGCAACTAGGCGAGATCGATCTTAATTGCCGTTCGCTTACCGAAATGTGTGGTCGTTTTAGCCCCTGCTTAAGCGCTGGCTCCCTTGTCGTTAATGTTGCCAGTTTGGCGGCTTTCGCGCCGCTTGGGAATTTCGCTGTTTATGCCGCTACCAAGGCCTATGTTTTCAGCTTTTCCTTGGCCTTGGCCGCCGAATGGTCCAGTCGTGGGATCGCGGTTCACGCGCTTTGTCCGGGGCCTGTGGAATCGGAATTCGCCCTTGTCGCTTCCGACGGGGCCCGGACAAGGGTTAGCCATGGCGTAAAGGCCGATTCCGTGGCCGCCGCTTGTCTGCGCGCGGCTGTCGGCGGTCGTTGGTACAGTGTGCCTCGCTGGAATTGGCGGCTTCAAAAACTGGCTGGTTTTTTAGCCGGTCCGCGAATAAGCGCGCTCTTCGCCGCCCGGTTTTTAAGCCGTCCTAGAGCCGCATCAAGCACGGCGTTTAAAACTTTTTCGGATAAGGATTTACGTGGGATGCCTTTAAGTGGAAAGGACGATACGTAGAAGTTGCCGCGAAAGTCTTACTAACTGCTGCCAATTTTGTTGCACATGTATCTTCATACTTAGTAAAGACATGAAGAAGTAGCAACACCTGTCTTGAATCGGAATTAGTTCCAAGCGGGCAAGTTATGCAAAAGCATTGACTCGTAGTCTCGATGTTTCAATTCATTTTAAGAAATTAGTATCTCCAAGTTTCAACAAAATTGGCAACAGTAATAAAGTTTTAAGTTATAGCTTCGGCCCCGCCCGTGTCTTTTGCCCCCAATAAACAAGACGTTTCGTGATAAGTAGCCAGGAAACCGTGAAAACGGATAATTCACACCGTTTCCCCGGAAAAAGGGACATTACTGTTATACAATTACAAAGGACTATTCGGTATTTTTTCATGTAGTTGAGACCGTCTTTTCAAGTTTTTAAGCGTCGCGCTGTTTGGGAATGGGAGCCTGGCTGGATACTACTAGGCCGCGCATACCATTAAGGGTAAGGGAAAACGTACTAGTGTGTCAGAACGGCAGGAGGATTGATTTGAATAGAGCTCGATCAATCATCCCTTTAGCGTGTGTACTTGTTTTGTCGCTGGCCTATAGCGCCTTTGGCTCAGGCGCGAGAGAGGCCGTTCCGTCTTCCGCCTTAGGTCCCTCTATCGATCTATTAGCTAAATTCGATCCTCCCATAACGCTGACAGCTTGGCGCTATCTCAATAATGGGATTAGATTTGAGCCGGGTGAAAACATTGGGGACAATGTCTATATCCGCAGCTATAAGGAAGATTTGGGTATTAGCCTAAGCTATGATTGGGTAGTGCCGGAAGCTTTATTTGATCAAAAGCTTAGCGTCGCGGTTGCCGCGGATCAGTTGCCTGATCTTATGTGGTTAAGAAAAAAGGAATTGCTTGAATTAACGCGACGGGGTTTACTTTATGACTTGACCGAGTTGTTTGAAACGCGTACATCGGCGTTTACAAAAAGCGTTCTGTTGCAAGATGAAATCGCTTTTCATACCGCGAGAATAAATGGCCGCCTTATGGCCATACCCCGAACCGGTTCCGCTGTCGATTCCTTGCAGATACTCTATGTCCGCGCCGATTGGCTGGAAAAACTTGGTCTCGCCGTTCCCTCTACTATGGCTGAATTATTACAAACGGCCAAAGCTTTCGTGACTGAGGACCCTGACGGTAATGGCCTGGATGACACCCTCGGTTTAGCCCTGACGAAGAATTCGCTTTTGGCGACCGAGACACATGGCGCCGCGGGCGGCTTTTTCGCGGCTTATCACGCGTATCCGCGCCGTTGGATAAAAACCGCTTCAGGTGACTTAGTTTATGGCAGCCTTCAAAGTGAGGTGAAAAAAGCGCTGGGAGTTTTACGGGAGCTGTATCAAGCCGGCCTTATCGATAAGGAATTCGCTGTTATAGACCGCGCCAAGCTAGCCGGTGCCATCGCTAACGCGAAGCTTGGCATAAGCTATGGCGGAATGTCCTCGCCGGGAGTCTTATTGAGCGGCAGCGTCTGGCTTGATCCAGAGGCGGAATGGCTGGCCCTGCCGCTCGTTTCCGCCGATGAAAAACCCGCTTTGCCGATAGCTTCTATGCCGGTGATGATTTATTACGCTGTCAGTAAGAATTGCTCCCATCCCGAGGCGCTAATGAAGCTGGTGGAAATGGGTTCATTAGGCTATTCTCGTGATGCTAGCGCGGAAGCTATAGCCAGGAATGAGAAATTCGGCGTTACCCCATCGGGTTTATCGACCTTCCAATATTCTTACACGCATTATGAGCCCGCGCTTAAAAACCTCAACGCGCACCTAAATATTCTTGATGCCCTCGCTTCCGGTGACAGTTCTTGGCTCAATGCCGAAGAATTGGGGTATTTGGATAAGATAACGCGCTACCGCCAGACTGGCGATCGCGCTTTTTGGTCCATTGATCGGATTTTTGGGACTCCTTCAAGTTTTGATGTGATTGAGGCTTATGTAAAAACAAAGAATTACTTGTATGACGCTTTTTATGGTGGACAAACTTCCACCATGATAAAGAAGGGCGCCGAGCTGGCCGCTATGGAAAACGAGGTGTTTACAAAAATCATTATGGGACAGAGTCTTGACAGTTTTGATGATTTTGTCGATGAGTGGCATAAGGCTGGCGGTTCGCTGATAACGAAAGAAGTAAACGATTGGTATAAGAATAATCTATAAACGCGTTTTCAGAGAGGCGCTTTCTGAAAGAAGCTTATTATTAAAAACGTCGGACGCGATTTCAAAAAGCTTGGTATACTAGCCTATGGCAAACGAATTTTTATGGT
>CAZJJK010000079.1:0-15591 GCA_964546285.1 uncultured Treponema sp.
CTTCTACGCCTTCAATATGAACCAGTCGGTCAACATCGCCATGGGCTGCGACATCAAAGTCGAGAAGATGTTCGGCGATGGCTCGACTCCCCTGGTCGTCTGGAGTGGCTCGACCATATCCAACGGATGGATTTATACGAACAATGAGAGATACCGAGAGGGGAGCCTTACTCTTTCGGTACCAAACTTCTCGGCAAAGCTCGACTCATCGAAGGAATGGATCAGGATAAGCTACGTGGCCTGGTCGAGACGCGATGTAAACGGCGATGGGTCCGACGACTTCGATTACTATAATACAAACCAGTACAAGGACTACAAATTCGATACGAGCAGCCGGGCATGGGTGTGTAGCTCCACAAGGGGTGCGGGCGACAACTGGCGCATCGGACCCGACAACGCCATCAATTGGTGGGGAGGAGGAGTGATCCGCGTTGACGGAGACATCGACTTCCAAACCTATTCGCATGACTGAGACAGCCTGTCATAGTCTATACCAGCGCCTCGACGCGGATTGGGGTACTGGATCTCGCTTTCCCCACCGAGGACATCAACGAAGAACCCCGGGGCAAGCCACGGTGTATGGAAAGCCGCCTTCCAATCAACGACGAATAAAGTCCGTAAATCGGTCCTCGGAAACAGAATTTTAGAAGGCCTTTCTTAACCAGCCCACGGCCTGTGAAATTCCCTTTATAGCGTACCTGAAATCCTAGCTGTCCACCGGTTTTTCGCGCTCGCGTCCGGGCTCCGGCGTCCTGCCCTCGCCCTCCAGCCCGCCTCAGGCGTTCTCGGCGCGTCCAGCGCCTCGCGCTCGCTCCCGCTCGCGACACGCCTTCGGTTCAAGTCCTCTTCGCCGCTTATAAAAAAAATAAACCCGGCCTTTTGGCCGGGCTTATTTTTCTGCGGCGAAGAGGACTTGGCTTTCGGGCTCCGGCGTCCTGCCCTCGCCCTCCAGCCCGCCTCAGGCGTTCTCGGCGCGTCCAGCGCCTCGCGCTCGCTCC
This sequence comes from uncultured Treponema sp., assembly GCA_964546285.1. Lineage (GTDB taxonomy): Bacteria > Spirochaetota > Spirochaetia > Treponematales > Breznakiellaceae > CAZJJK01. The sequence goes on from CAZJJK010000079.1 coordinate 999, forward strand.
CGCTCGCGACACGCCTTCGGTTCAAGTCCTCTTCGCCGCTTATAAAAAAAATAAACCCGGCCTTTTGGCCGGGCTTATTTTTCTGCGGCGAAGAGGACTTGAACCTCCATACCTCTCGGCACCAGCACCTCAAGCTGGCGTGTCTACCAATTCCACCATCGCCGCGTTATTACCTGGGCATAGTACAAATAAGGCCTTTTTCTGTCAAGAGAATTGAACGACCGCGCTCAAACCGACTTAGCCATACGACGGCAAATTACTTTACCCCGACCGCTGATTGGTCGATCATAGTAAAGTAGAGATGAAAGCGTTACCGGTCGTGTTACAACATGCGGCTGGAACATGGGAAGGGATATGAAACGAATCACAGTAGCTTTCGCCATTATCATAAGCGCTTCGGTCTTACTCTCCTCGTGTAAGACCACACCTAAACCGGAAGCGCCGGAAACCGAAACGCTTATAGCGTCTACTGAACCTAAAGACGAGTTGACTACCTTACTGGAAAGCGGACAAACGGAAAAAGTCCGAGAGCTATTCAAAACAAGGGTAGACACCAATAGCAAAAACGCCAGGGGAGAAACGCCGCTTCATCTGGTGGTTAATAGAGGCGAAGCTGATTTAGCCGCGTTTTTAATCGCGGCGGGCTCAAAAGTAGACGAAAAGGACGCTGAGGGGCGGACAGCCCTGGAAATCGCCTGCGTCAACCGAGACGCCAAAACCGCCGCCGTTCTCAGCTCGGCAGGCGCCGATATCTTTCTGGCTGGCAGTGACGACAAAACGCCTGTTGATTACGCTCTAGGAAGTCTCGGACTATTGGACGCGATACTAAATAAGTCCAATATCGATTCTCAAAACGCCCAGGGAAAAACGATACTCCATCTCGCCGCTGAGCGGGGCGATATGACTAAGATCGATGTTATACTAAAGAAGGGCGCGAAACCCTCACTCCGCGACAACAATGGCCGAACAGCGCTTGACGCCGCGTATAGCGACCCCAGCAGCGAAAGTCATGCCGCGGCGGCTGAACGACTAATTCTTTCCGGCGCTCATTCGGACAACAAGCAATTCGCCTACTTCGCGCCAGCCGTCCGCAGTTCTAATTACAATGTCCGTTTTGATGACGGCTTTGCTCCCTTGCATTTCGCGTCCCGCGAGAATCACACCGGTTTTATGCAATTCATGATCTCCCGGCGGGCGGATGTAAACGCTAAGAATTCATCCGGCGCCCCGCCCCTTCACGAGGCGGTTCGCGAGGGGAATTTGGACGCGGTTAAAATTCTTATCGAAGAAGGAGCCGAAATAAACGCGCGTGACGCTAAAGGCAATTCCGCCATGCATTTAGTTATGCCTTTGGAAAGTCGTCTCGCGATAGTAAAATATCTTATCGGTAAGGGTGCCGATCCAAACATAAAAGACGATCACGGTGAGGCTCCGTTGCATGTGGCTATATCGCTGGATCTTGGAAGCGATTTTGTCGAAACGTTATTAATCGACGATGGCATAAGTATAGATAGATCGGTGGTTAAGAAAATAGCCGATCCAAATTTACGTAATACTACCGGAAAAACGCCGCTCCATACGGCGGTAGAACGAGAGCGGCCGGTGTATATTCCGGCGCTTCTCTCCGCTAAAGCCGATATTTTCGCCACTGACAACTCCGGTCTTACGCCCTTTGTTCTCGCGCTTGGGAAGGGGCTTTCTATCCTTGACGCCCTCATAACAAGGGATACCGTCAGTTCCAGCGATAATATGGGCAACACCTTACTTCACGCCGCGGTTAACGCCAAAGCCGATACGAGAACCGTAAATATGATTCTTGAGGCGGGCGGCGACGTAAAAGCCCGCAATAAAAGCGGGGACACCCCACTCCATCTCGCCGTCCGCTATGACCTTAAAGAAGTCGGCTCCTTGTTGATCCAACAGGGCAGCGACATTTTTACCGTCAATTCTTCCGGCGAAAGTCCCTTGTATTTAGCGGCGCACGAGGCGTCCGGCTTACGCGAATGGATCTTAAATACGACAACATTGGATGCCAGGGACGGTTTGGGCAATGGAATCATCCATTACGCCGCTAAATGGAAACTTGATTCTCTGATAGCGAGTTTAGTGGAACGCGGCGCGACAGCCGATCTTAAGAACGCTAATGGCGAAACACCCCTATTTGAGGCGGTGAAAACTAATTCGCCTTCCACCATAGCGGCGTTGTTAGCCGCTGGCGCCATGCCTTCGGTCCGCGATATCCTTGGCAATACGGCCCTACACGCGGCCGTACGCTGGAATGCCGAGACGGCGGCGGAGGCTCTTATAGCGGGAAATATCGATGTAAACGCGCGAAATTTATCGGGAAAAACGCCCTTACATGACGCCGTTCGTTTGGGCATGATCGATCTTGAAAAACGCTTGATCGCTTCTGGTGCCGATGTGGAAGCTCGTGACCTTAACGGCGCGACGGTAATGATGGAATCCGTCAGCTCCGGTCTTTCGGCCACGGTTGAACGCTTAATTGATTATGGAGCTAATCCGGAAACCCGTAATAGCCGGGGTGATACGCCGCTCCATATCGCGGTGCTTTCCGGCCGTAAAGATATCGCCACCCTACTATTAAGCCAAGGCGTTTCCATACACGCCAAGAACGCGCTTGGACAAAGTCCTTTCCGAGAAGCTTTGGCTTCAGGCAGTATTATGATCAATGCCCTTTTAACAAAGGACCGCGTTAATGAAAGCGATGATGACGGAAAATCTCCGCTCCATATCGCTATAGAACACGGTGTCAGTTTGGAAAATCTGCGCGCTATTATCGCCGCCGGCGCTCGGGTCAATGATTTGGATTCTCTAGGGCGAACGCCGCTTCGTATGGCTATTGACGCGAAAGAATATGCCTTAGCGCGCGCTTTGATTGACGCGGGATCAGATTTATTCGCCTCAGCCTATGACGGCGAATCACCAGCTACGCTAGCCCTGGCTAACGGCTCCAGCGTTTTGAAAAGTCTCCTTTCGGAAACAGCCGTAAAAACGCAAGACACGATTGGGAACACGGTCCTACACTACGCCTCTTACCGCAACGACGCCGCTGTCGTTAAACAGCTATTAGATATTGGCGCTCTTAAAGCTCAGAAGAATGTCGCTGGGGAAACCGCCTATGATCTGGCTGTTCGTTGGGGTAAAGAAGAAAACGCGAAATTGCTTAAATAGATCCAGCGGCGTCCGCTTTTTCAGCCTGATCGCGATGAACGGACGCCGCTAGACTCCAATGGTATAAATCGCTCTTATAAAAACCTGAATCAAGCGCTATTTTTTCAGCTCCACGACTACCGAATAGAGCTTCGCCACCACGGCGCGCTAGTTTTTTCAATTTTTTTGTAAACTCCGATTCAGCGCTCTCGCTTTCATCTTCCAGCTCCGTATCAATCCCCGCATCATTAAACCATTCCCCGCGATTAAAGGGACTTTCATGAAGCGCCAAAGCGTAATCGCTATAACGCTCATCGCGTCCCTTTTTACCGGGCGGCCCCCATAATTCCTCAAGCTCATATTGCACCATATCCGCGTTATCAAAAGCCTGATGATTATAAGCCGCTAAGTATTTATAACATAGTCTGGCCGCCTTAATAAAACGATCGCGATTATCGATACGTGAATAGTGTGGCTTTAGCCGAGGATCAATCCATATTTCGTTCAGTAAATCCGGTTTGAGGAGAGCCGCGGCATGTCCAACTGGCGGTATTGGATCGTTTGGGTAAAATTGGTTAAACGAATCCAGTGAGGCGCAAAATCCGGCATGCGCCCAGCTATCGGCGTAGGCATGCAAGGCTACGCCGATCCTGTATAGATCCCTCGTCTTAAGGGCGTTTATCAGCAAAGCCTTAACCCTGGGTGAATTTGGCGTAACCACGCCACGGTTAACACGTCCGTCCAATCTCATCCGCGAGGCCAAGGCCGCGTCGCCAGGCACAAAGTGGAAAGCGCCGCGAATAGCGTTGCCCTCCGCTGAAACAGTAAACGCTTGAGTGGCTGGTATAGCGATAGAACCGCGCGGCCCTATTACGGGAATAGCGATGGTCCTTTCATCAACTAACTGCGAGGCATGGGCTATCTTTCTGGCGCTTTCCGCTTCTATGCCGGCTCGACGCGCGATAAAGAGGATTATCCAATAATGGAATTCAATATTCACCGACTATCCCTTAGCCAACGACAGATATATTAAGCGGATACTAACGAAAATATATCAAACTTTTTTTGCTTCTTCCCGTTTTTTTTGGTCAGTTTCCAGCTTTGTCGCCCAAATATCAGTCTTTTTTTTGACGCTTTCCGCGTCGTCTCTTTCACCCATCATAAGGTGAATACGCCTTAGACTATTCAGATAGGCTATAGCTAGTTTAAAGTCGTCAAAACGATTTGTTGAAAGTTCATATTTTTCTCTATATCTATCCGCCGCTTGGGTGAGCAATTTTTTAATCAAGCGTAAATGATAAACGGTGGGCTCATAAACCGAGGATCGCGGGTCCGTGTTTGTCTGAGCGGCTTTTAGATCAAAGATATTCTTGGCGACCGCGGCGAAGCGCGCCTCCAATTCAACAAAGGTCCATTTCCACTTTGTATTGTCGCCATAGGCGTCTTCCACTAAGCGTATAGCTAGTCCTAATTTGCGTATCAAGTTATAACGCTTGGCCGCGTCAAAAGTAGCTATTTCGGCTAATTTATCCTCATAATCCGAAAAAGGAGCGTCTACCTGTTTACAGGTGGTTTCCTCAAGATAAATTATACTTTTATACAAGGCCTTTCTCGCCTCGTTTAAAGCATCCTCATTCCGCAAACCGAGCATACCGACTGAAACACCGCTCATAACGATATAATTTGACGCTAGATTAAGCATTTCCTCCGCGAGCATCAGTCTTTTATATCCCGCGCCATTGCTATCTTTTGATATAACAGTGATAAGGTTTTTTTCCCGTAATAGTATCGCGTCAATCGCTTCTTTATAAGGTTTGACTTTATTGAAGTATGCCTGCTTTTCCTCCGAAGAGAATTTAGCCATCGCCCTTATCCTCGTTTTCCGTAATGGGCTAACAACGCGTCAGCATGCGCCAGCGCGGCTGATCCCGCGGCGTCTCCGGCCAGCATTCTCGCAATTTCCGCGCGACGATTCCCCGCTTCAAGCCTCGTGATCGTCGTTTTCGTTCTCCCATCGGATGTTTTTTTCTCCACTACTAAATGATTATCGGCACGAACCGCGATACTGGCAAGATGGGTAACGCAAAAGATTTGTTTTGCTTGTGCCACCATCTCTAGTCTTTCGCCCACGGCGAGCGCCACTTCCCCGCCTATCCCCGCGTCAATCTCATCAAAAATAAGGGTTTCAGCGGTATCGCTGTCCGCCAGTATAGTCTTAATCGCCAACATAATTCGCGATAACTCACCGCCGGAGGCGACCTTTGATAAATCCTTCACCGCCTCGCCAAGATTCGCGGAAATATAAAACTGAATATCCTCCGCGCCCCAAGAACCTAGCTTCTTTACGCCATCAGCGGCGGATTTTGGCGTTACAAGCACCTCAAACCGCGCTTTTGGCATACCAAGTTCAGCTAAAACCGAACTGACTCGTTTGGCTAATAGAGCCGCCGCCTTAGTTCGTTTCTCGGATAAAAGGGCGGCGCGCTCAAGCGCCTCCCGCTCCAAGGCGCTTATGGTTTTTATCAGCTCATTCCTGTTAGACTCGCTCTGGCTTAGCTTCTCAAGCTCGGCTATCGCCTGAGAACGATAGTCCAATATGGCTTTTTCATCCACGCCATACTTTTTTTTAAGCCTAAACAAAACCGCGAGCCGTTCCTGAATAGCGTCCAGACGTTTCGGATCAAAATTCAACTGCTCGCTATAACCACGTAGCTCATTCGCCGCGTCTTCCGCATCATAAAACAAAGCGGCAAGTCTATCCGACAAGGCCGACAGAGAAGGATCCGCTTCCTTCGCCATCGCTAAATGGTTTTTTGTCCGCCGCAGTTCAGCTAAAGCCGAGTTCTCATTTTCGTATAAACATTCTGACGCCGCGTTAACGGCTGTCGATAATTTTTCAAAAGAACCTAATTTAGCGGCCTCAGCCTCCAAGTTTTCACTTTCATCGGCCTTAATACCCGCGGCGTTTATCTCCGATATAGCGTATTCAAGCATTTCTTGTCTTAAGGCTTTATCCCTTCTCCGGGCATCGGCCTCCGCCAAAAGTCTTTTTTCCTCAGCCAAGCGCGTAAACACCAGATTGAACGCTTCCGCCTGTTCTTCGGCTCCGGCGAATCGATCCAAATAACGCCGATGATTCTCCGGTTTAAGTAAATTTTCTTGGTCTCGTTGCCCATGCATATCAAAAAGCCGTCCGGCGAAATCAATTAGTTCCGCGCGGGAAATAGCCGCTTCTTGAACATATATAGAACCACGTCCGTTTCGCCGCATAGACCGCCGGATTAAAACGCGGCCATCATCGGCTTCTAAACTATGATCAGACAGCCAAAGGCGGGCATAGCGATTATTCTCATCGATATGGACAGTGGCGGAAACTCGTGTTTCATCAGCGCCGCCCCTTATCGCGTCCGCGTCGGCTTTTGCGCCGAGTAAAAAACCTAAAGCACCGACAACGATGGATTTTCCCGCGCCAGTCTCGCCGCTTAGGACATTGAAGCCATGTTCAAACTCTACGGTCAACGTTTCTATCAACGCGTAATCTTTGACCGATAATTCTTCAAGCATCGGGCCCCCCCGACCAGTTCAGTTTAGTCCGAAGCGTTTTATAGAATGATTTACGGTCACAAGCTATCAACAGAGCCTTGTCCCGCGCCCGCTCAATCAACACCCTATCAAGGGGTTCTAAGCTAATAACTTCCTGTCCATCAACGGTTAATAAAATATCGCTACGCTGTTCCTTCTCAAGCTCTACGTTAACCCTTTCATGATCCGGAATGACAATAGCCCGATTAGACAAGGTAAAAGGACAAACGGGGTTAATTATCATGACATCCATTTCTGGATCAAGTATAGGACCGCCCGCCGCTACCGAATACGCGGTAGAACCTGTCGGCGTCGCGATGATCAATCCATCGGCGCGATAATGGCCAAGCGCGAAGCTATCAACTCCCACTTGCAGGCGAATAATCTTGGAAATGCCAGCGGCCGCGACAACCGCGTCATTGAGCGCCACATATTCCGCTAAAACGCGGCCCCGCCTTTCAGCGCGGACTTTTAACATCAAGCGCGGCGAAGCGCTTACTTTTCGCTCAACCCACGCGTCCAAAACCATTTGCCAGGCGTCAAGGGGAACAGCCGCAATAAAACCTAAGGTTCCCACATTAATAGGCAGTATCGGTATTTTGCGATGAGCTAAAACACGGGCCGAAAATAATACCGTCCCATCACCGCCCAGCGATATGGCGATATCAAAATCGCCATCAGGCGGCGTTTTCGCGACGCCCTCAAAGGACCAAATTGTTAAATCGATATTCCTTAAAGCGGCTTCATTTTTTACTTCTTCCAGAACTTTACACGCGCCTTCCTTACACAAATTTACGATCACAAGCGCTCGTGAAATTTTCCGCGACATTTTCCCATCCTTAGCGCCGCGGCGCCGCACTACGGCAGAGTGGCAAGTACTTTCGCGGCCCGCTCAACCTGTGTTTTACTTAAACGCGGATACAAAGGAAATAAAACCGTTCTTAAAGCAAGAGAGGCCGCTTTTGGGCATACCTCACGAGAATCGGCGATTAGGCTATTGCCGTCAAAAGCGAGTTCAAGCGCTATTTCCTTTTTAGCGCAGTAGCTTACCGTATCCTTCGTTCCTGTCTCCAGCACCAAGGGAAAAGCGAAATAATTCGGCTCATCCTCACCGCTTTGACGTAAACGGCCATGCCTTGTCCTAGCCGCGGCTTGTTCGTAGACAGCCGCTATATCACGCCTTTTCTGAAAATTTCGTTCCGCCGCCTTTATCTGCGCGATGGCGAGGCTGGCATTGAGATCAGGCAGCATATATTCTTCAGGATAATCAGCGTAGCGCCTAAGCACCGAAGCCGTACGTCTTTCATGGACATATAAAAGGGCCCCGCCTCCCGCGGTTAAGACATCGCCCTCCTCAAGACCTAGTATAGTGAAAGCGCCGACCGCCCCGGCGCGGGCTCCGCCGCTATGAGCGCCGAAACTTTGGGAACAGTCTTCTATTATCGGCAAGCCAAATTCGGCAAGAGCGCCTAATTCTGGGACAAGACCAAGCGTATGATGAACGACAAGCGCCCGGCCGCTCTCAGCCAAAGCCCTATGCGCCGACTCAATATCAAGCCCCGCGTTTTTTTCGTCCACATCGGCGTACAACACGGATAGCCCCGCGGACAAGACCGCGTATTTATAGTACCGAGGAGCCAAGGCCGATACTACCACGCCAGATCCAGGCGGTAGTTCCAGAGCCCGCAAAGCGAATTCCAACGCGTAAACCGGACTTCTGAGCGCCAAGCAGTATTCAAATCCTATATATTCTTTCGCGAGTTGTATTAATTTTTGAGTTCGGTCCCCTGGCCCAACTTGTTCTCCAACCATAGCGGTGAGAACAGAATCCATTTCTTTTCTGCGTATTGTGGGAGTATAATTTTGGATTCGCATAATCAGCGCTTTAGTTCCCCAATTCTTTGCAGCTCTTTTGGATTGAACAATTTCCTTATATCAAGAATTATTAGGTAACCCTGCTCTTGGTGAACAACACCCTGAATATACTCAGCGCCAATACCTGTAAGCATTTGAGGCGGCGGCTGAATCATTTCCGGCTCTATCGTTACAACCCTGGCCACCTTATCTATTATGACGCCAAGCTTCATTCCATCAATATCGATAATAATAAAACCAGATAAAAGCTCATCATCTTCACCTATTACCGCTTTTTTGAGATGGAAACGACGATGAAGATTGATAATAGGTATAATTTCGCTTCGTAGATTAAAAATACCTTCCACATAAACGGGAGCGTTCGGAATGGGGCGGATGTCCTGAACGCGTACAATTTCCTTAACATCCATGATGTCAATACCGTACAGCTCCTCGCCCAATTGAAACGTGACAAGTTGATACTGATTGTCTTTTTCCGCCATGACGCATCCTTTGCGATGTTTCGCTCGCCGATTAGGCGCTACCGATACTCTACTATCGATCGCTTCTTTCTTCAAGCGAGAATTGTCAAGCCAGAATAAAGCTTTGCCTTTTCATTCGCGGCGTTAAACCCTATTGCTTCACGGCGCCTTTTATAAGTCCATTGTATATGTGCTTTTGCAGTACTAAAAAGATTGCGAGCGTTGGAATAATGGCGATCATGACGCCCGCGCATATAACTTGCCAATCCGACCCATAAGGCCCTTTAAATTTATAGAGGGCAGTGGAAATAACCTGCAGACTCTGTTTCGGCATATACAGGAAGGGCGTATAAAAGTCGTTATATATTCCGATCGCCTTAATAATGAGAACGGTAACCGTAGCCGGCTTTAGTAAAGGCATAATGATTTGGGCATAAACACGGAAATAACTAGCCCCTTCCAATAGGGCTGACTCATCCAAGGTTTTGGATATGCTTTCCAAAAATTGAAGATATATATAGATCGCGATTATATCGGTACCCATAGTTAGAATAATCCCGACCAAACGCGTATTGTATAAACCCAAGGCGTTCACAATTTGGAAACGAGCTACCTGGGCTGTCGTTCCCGGTATTAAAACAATCCAAAGAAACAGATGCTTTATCAAGGCTTTACCGCGAAAATCAAAGCGATGTAAAACATACGCTGCCATAGTGCCGGTAAGAATAGAACCAGCGCAGGCCGCAATTATCCATATAAGGGTGTTGGCGAAACCAAGAGCCATTTTCCCCCTTGTGAAGGCGATAGCGTAGTTTTCGAACGTCCATATCCTTGGCAGATCAAAAGCCCCAGAACTATTAAAATCTTGTCCAGTCTTAAGAGACCCTGTCAGAATGACTAAAATTGGTAAGATTGTGATAAAGCAAGCGATAAGGCAGGAAGCATATTGCATGATCCTGAAAAGCTCTCGTTTTAGACGCTGGTTCATGGATCAATCCTTTTCTTTAAGTATTTTTTCTTGCGCTAAGGTTATGCTGACCACAAGTACGGTCAGGATCATAGCCATGGCGGAAGCTAAACCGAATTTATTAAATTTAAAGGCGGTATTTACTGTACGAATGACAAAAGTCTCGCTCCCATTCCCGCCGCCAGTCATAATATACGGGGTCTCAAAAGCGCTGAGTGAACCCGTTATGGCTAGTATCAACATCAATTTGAATACCGGCATTATGGTTTTTAGGATTATATGCCAAAAGGTTTGCCAGCGATTCGCGCCATCAAGATCAGCCGCCTCATATATTTCAGCAGGGATAGATTGGATAGCGCCTAGAAACATCACCATATTGTAGCCCATATAGCGCCATACTGAGGTAGCCGCGATAGACCAGTTTATCAAGGCGGGATTTGTAAGCCATAATACATCGCTCTTTATACCGATAAGGCGCAAAAAGGCGTTTAGGGTTCCCGTATCCTTAAAAAAATACAAAAAAATCAGCCCTATAGCGACGCCATTAATCATATAAGGAAAAAAAAGGATACCTTTAAAAATGTTCCGACCACGCATTTTAAAAGACAATATAGTCGCGAAAAATAAAGCTAAAGCCAACTGAACGAATGAAGCGATAAAATAATACAAGCTTACCAAAAAGACCCTAATATTCTCTATTCTCGTTAACGCGTCTATATAATTCGTAAATCCGATAAATACCTTTTTACCGACACCGTCCCATCTAAGAAAGCTGTACTCTATCATGCTAAAAAAAGGCAAATAGCCGAATATTACAACTAAAGCGATTGGAGTCGCCAAGAACAATGACGCTACCACATACTGTTGTTTTTTATATGTACGTTTACCATACCAACTCATCCAGAACTGTCTCCCGCGCCACGGACCGCGCGCAATAATAGCGGAAACGCTAACCGCGCCCCCGCTATTATAGTTAATGATTATTTAACGCCTAAGGTTTTCCTGGCTTTCGCCCAGCGAGCGTTCCAATCTTGCATTATGTCATCAAAGCTTTCTTTCGTGGTTCCCATAGCGGCGTCAACGATACGGATTTTTTGCGGTTCTGTCCAAAATCCTATCTCAGCCTCGCTATCAAGCTTGTCGAACAAACCTTCCTCGCCCGCTGGAGCGGGTGTTCCGGCTATAAATTCAACACCAAGATCCTTAAAGCCTTGCAAGACAGCGGGAAATTCCCCACCCTTCATGGCGGGAATCGCTTCGTTATCCTTGGCGTATCCGGATTCATCAGCAAACCATTTAGCGAAAGCTAAAGCGGCTTCTTTATTTTTGCTGTTCTTATTTATGGCCAAATTGTAGTCAAGTGACGCTTCGGCATACACCTTTCCGTTATGATTAACCGGGTATGGCATATAACCGATATCGTCTGGATTCGCCGCCAGAGCGCGGATCTGACCAACCGCCCAGGAACCCAGATTCATGACGCCGATCTTTCCATCAGCCATCATCTGCTTAGACTTTTCCCAGTCCGATGTCAGCATATCGCGTTCGCATAGGCCACGCTTAACGACTTCGTATAGAACTTTGTACAGCTCATAATGCGCTGTTCCTTTCTGGAAAGGCGCATCCTCATGAACAATCGTATTCACATAGTCCGGGTCACCGGCATAAGCCAAGCGGCCACCCTCCCATTGGGTTAATGTCCAACCGGATGGATAATTCATAAATAAGGGTACAGCGTCCGTGTTCTTCTTGATTAGCTCAAGCGCCGCGTACAGCTCATCGGATGAAGTAGGCAACTTTGTTATACCGGCTTGTTGGAACACCTTTTTATTGAAAAGAAGGCCACCAGCGTTCGCGTTTAATGGCAAAGCGTAAACATAATCACCAAAGTACGTTTGAGCGTTAGTCTCAAGGAAATTATATTTTTCGAACATTTCGGCCTTAGTACCGATTGGTTCATAAAAATTGGCGAAATCCGATGGAATAGGCGGCGAGGTAACCATCATGAGTACATCGCCGTACTCTTTGGTTGACATCCGTGTGCGAACGACACCGGCGTATTCGGTTATAGCTTCAAATTCAACCTTCACATTCGGATACTTTTGGTTAAACCTATCTCGATACTCAACGAATTTTGTATCGTTCCAGTCCGTTCTGTGATGGAGTACGGTAATAGTGCCGGCCGGCTCCTTGGAATCCGCCGCGGCGCTGTCGACCTGTCCGGTCGCGAACGCATAGTTAGCTGCCAAAATCATCGAGATAACAAAAACGATGATTCTACGTTTATGCATATTTCCCTCCTTAAAGTGGATGGATCTTCTGTACACGGCTTAAGCGTATATGAATATCCACCTTTTGAAACAGAGAGAAACCGGTTTCTCTCTGTCATTGGTTTATGATACCATAGCTTTAATAAAAGTCAACGAAAATTTTGCTTATACCGATGTGATTTCACGAGTCTGTATCTTTTAGAAATTTTTATTAGAGCCAGCGATAATTTAGATTCTACAAAGCATCCCATGTAACTAGCTAAAACGGCTTTCTTTTATAATTCGCGCTAACTCTATCTAAAAATCGATATTTAATCGGTCATATTATCAAGCGTATTAGCCGGCAAAGCCTTCACCTTTTCTCCTTGGTTGACTCCTTTATCTTCCGTAAAACTATAGAAGACCACAAGTTCCTTGAGTAAAGACGCCTGTCGCGCTAGTTCCTCCGCTGTGACGGCCAACTCCTCGGAACTTGACGCGTTTTGTTGCACCACCGTTTCCACTTGATTTATTCCACGTGATATCTGTTCTGATCCGCTAGCTTGCTCAATACTGGCGGAAGAAATTTCGTTTATTAGGTCTGCCGTTTTTTTTATGTCTGGAACTAAGTCCCCAAGTTCCTTTCCAGCCTCGCTCGCGACAGCCATACTTCGTTTTGATAATTCGATTATCTCGCCAGCGGCTACCGCTGATCTTTCAGCTAATTTCCGAACCTCGCTTGCCACAACGGCGAAACCCTTACCGCTCTCGCCGGCTCTCGCCGCTTCTATGGCGGCGTTTAACGCTAATAGATTAGTTTGACGAGCTATCTCTTCGATAATCGATATACGTGACGCGATGTCTTTCATACATAGTACTGTTTGATCTACGGCGCCGCCTGATCGAGCGGCGTTATCAGCGACCCTGCTTGAAAGTTTATCCGCCTCTGTCGTATTAGCCGCGTTCTGCTTAATCGTGGACGCGAGTTCCTCAACAGAAGCCGATAGTTCTTCAGTACTCGCCGCTTGCTCGCTTGTCCCCTGGGATAGAGCTTGCGCCGTTCCAGAAATTTGGTTTGCCCCATCTGAAACCAGGTTTGACGAATTTGTAACACTTTGGACAAAGTCGATTAGACTAGTCCGCATAGAATTGATGGATTGTATCAACGAATCAAGCTCTTCGCCCTGTCCCGATAGCCGTTTTTGCGCGCTTAACTCTTCTTCTTTTTCCGATAAATCGCCTTCCGCCATTCTCGCCATTTTTGCGCTAACATACTTAATTGGCTTGGCTATTTTTGTGTTAATATAGATAAATCCCGATATCAAAAATCCGCTAACAAGAGGCAAGACCCAAACCACATGTATCAATCCATATACGCCGATGATATAGCATAAATTAGCTATCAGAAGCATAGTAAAAATAAAGACGGTCGCCATCGTAAATACTATTGAACGCTTAAATACTAATCTAAAAATAATAAGGAAAATTACGACACAGGATACGGTTATTAGTATGAATAATACCGTTGAATTCATATAGCCTCCTGTTTATAGGTTTATAATTGTAATTCTTTAGCTTTATAATTCAATAATGTGAGTCTATATTTATTAAAATATTTATTTGATAATAAAGCGCTCGTAGGCAAGCTCAGAGCAATGACAACAAAGTACTCATTAAGATTATTTTATTGTGGGAAATAGCTTTATTTAACTCATACCGTTTTTATCAATATAAATTAGAGCAAAAAAAAAGCCTGGCGACTACCTACTTTCCCGCGTCTCAGGGGCGCAGTATCATCGGCGTGGGAGGGCTTAACTTCCGTGTTCGGAAAGGGAACGGGTGTTACTCCTCCACCATGGTCACCAGGCAATTACTAACACTGTCAAAGAGAAGGACGATTCGCTCTAGCGGTATAGGGGCGGCGTCGCTTACGCGGCGCGGAACGATAATATGGTCAAGCCTCACGGTAGATTAGTACTGGTCGGCTGAACACATTGCTGTGCGTAGACCTCCAGCCTATCAACCAGGTAGTCTGCCTGGTACCTTTAGGAGGATTAAATCCTCAGGGATGGTTAATCTTGAGGTGGGCTTCCCACTTAGATGCCTTCAGCGGTTATCCCTTCCGAACGTAGCTACCCAGCACTTACCCTTGGCAGGATAACTGGTACACCAGAGGTTCGTCCACATCGGTCCTCTCGTACTAAATGCAGCTCCTCTCAACCATCCAACGCCCGTGGCAGATAGGGACCGAACTGTCTCACGACGTTCTGAACCCAGCTCACGTACCG
>CAZJJK010000080.1:0-15579 GCA_964546285.1 uncultured Treponema sp.
TAGATTTTATAATGAAATCTCATCTATTGAATTTAGTTCTGACTGTCAGTATAGTTTCCCTAAAGGACAGTCGATGAACCTCAATGAGCCGACCATGGCGCTTTTCCACTATTTTTTAGACACGCTAAATGGCGCCGTTTGGCTGTTCTTGTTGACCGGCGTCTCCTTCACGAGACAGAACATCCGCTTGACAATTTTCACAGTCGGCCTTTGTTTCAGCGCGGTCGCCGCCGCGATTCTTATGCGGGGGCTGGACCATTTCTCGCTTATCTACGCTCTATGCGTGCACCTTCCCTTCGTTCTTTTCTTTACTTTCGGACTGCATCGTCCTTTCTCCTCAACCCTTATGGCGCATATCTTAACGTATTTCATGGGCGCTCCCCGCTTCGTTCTTGGCTATTTATCCGTTTTTTTATTCAAGCGGTTTGACCTTCCCTTGGACGACATGACAGCCATGCGCATCGGTTGGGCCATCACGGTGCCGCTTCTCTTCTGGCCCATCTACAAATTCCTTATACCCCCGCTACGCGGTCTGATAAGATATTCCTCTTCGGAACGGCCGTACCTCCTCGCGATACTCGGCTCCTGTTACGTTTTTTCCCAAGCCTTGTTCGGATTGATGAGCCAGAATTTATGGTCGCAACTCTTTCTGCTTTTCTTCATCGCCTTCCTGGTAAGCCTTGTGGGCTATTCACGCAAACTCCAGGAGCTGAAAGAAAGCAATGAAAGGATGGTCGCCTATTCGGTGAAGAACGAAGCGCTAGCCTTTTACACAGAATCCCTAACTGGCTATCTTCAAGATACCGCCCGGCTCAGGCACGATCATCGCCATTTCCTGACGCTACTGGATATGTACGCGGACCAGGGCGATCTCCAGACCATCCGCGACCTGATCGGCGACAACCTCGCCGCGCTCGGCGCGAGTCCCGCCCGAGTGACGGGAAGCGATGTCGTAGACGCCATCATCACTTTATTCCGTAAAAAGGCCGAAGAGTTTGGAGTCTCTATAAAAATAACGGGCAAGGGACTCCTGAGCCTCCCCCTGCCGGAGAATGATCTCTGTCTCCTCCTGTCTAACGGTCTTGAAAACGCCATCAACGCGGCGCATCTTGCCGAGACAGGGAAGCGGAGTGTCATTTTATCCATATCGCGCAATGACGCAAACGGCACCGCGTGCCTGATCATACGAAATCCTTGCCCCAACAACCCGGCCTTTTCGGACGACGGTCTCCCCTTGAGCGCTAGGGGCAAAGGCCACGGATACGGAACGAGCAGTATGCGGACCATCGTGACTAAGAACGGCGGACTCTGCGACTTCTCCGTGGAAAACAGCGAGTTCGTTTTTAGAGCCGCCTTCCTGCCCCGGAAAAACGCGGAGACGGGAGGCGGCTTCACCTCCAAACCGCGATTAGATCCTGTCGCTGTTGACAGTCTCTCGCGGGTGGCCACCCCGCGCGAGATAGGCTGATGACCGGGAATACCATTACCGTCGCGGTATGCGACGATGACGCCTTCGCTTCGGCGGAGCTTGCGAGCTGGCTTTCCACGGCACCCCTGCCTCAAGGCTACCGCCTAATCACCGTCAAGACGTCTGACGGCGACGAACTGCTACGCCGCTATCGAGACGGCGAACGCTTCGATATAATTTATCTCGATATGATGATGCCCGGCCTTGACGGCATTGAGACGGCTACAGCGCTCCGCGACAGCGGCGACGACTCCATCATCATCTGTCTCACCAGCTCGCCTGATTTCGCGGTTCAGTCATACCGTATTGACGCTTTCGACTACCTTATCAAAACGCGGGGGAACTCCCAGCTGGAAGCCTCCTTCACTAAGGCGGTCGCGGCCCTAAGCACTAAAAAAAGCAAGCGGCTGCATATCAAGTCAAAAACAAGCACCTACGCCATCCTATGCGGTAATATCGAATATATCGAGGTATTCTCAAAGAAGCTCTTCTACCACCTCATTTCAGGCAGGGTTATCGAATCCTACAAACCGATCCGGGAGCTGGAGAAACAACTCTCCGATCTATCCGAATTTTTTAAAATACATCGATCCATCATCGTCAATCTCGCATACCTCACCGAAATCGACCCCCATTTCGTCAGGACACTTTCCTCGGAAAGGCTTCCGGTCGCCCGAGGCAAATACGCCCAGCTGGCGAGGGCTTTCCTCCGCTACACAGCGAAAAGTTGAATCTTGCGATCATCATAGTATTTTGATAAAATAAATATTATGGAATTATCCATTGCTCTATGCGACGATACTCCCGCCTTCTTGGATAAGTTAGCGTCGCAAGTCCAGGCCTACGCGAGGGAGCATGCCGATGCGCTTTCGGTAAGGTACCGCCTTTTTCATTCGGGCGTTGAGCTGATGGCGGCGTGCGAAAGCGGTCGTCATTTCGATGTGGTTCTGCTCGACATCATTATGCCGCTCGCCAGCGGCATAGAAACGGCCAAAGTTATCAGAACCCTGGATAAAGCGGTCCGCATTATTTTTTTGACTTCGTCCCCCGAATACGCGCTGGAATCGTACCGTGTCAAGGCTTTTTCCTACCTGCTCAAGACCTACCAGGAGCGGGAGCTTTTCAGCCTGCTTGATGAAGCCGCGGCGGACGCTTGGCGATCCATTGACACCGAGCTCGTCGTAAAAAGCCGTGCGGGGCTGCGGCGCCTGCCCCTCTCCGGCCTTGTCGGTCTGGAGGTGTTCCGTAAGAAGCTGACCTTCCACACGCTCGATGGCGCCGAATACGAATTCACTGGAACCCTCGCGGAAGTGGAGCGGGATTTGCTTGTCGATACGCGTTTTTTTAAGCCGCATCGTTCTTTCATCATCAATATGGACCATATCGCCGGGTTCGAGCCGTACTCGGCCGTGATGGCGACGGGGTGGCGCGTGCCCATCCCAAGGGAAAACTACGCTAAGGCCAAAGCCGACTATCTTTCGTACGCCTGTTCCAGAAGCGGCGCGTAAAAAAACGCTTAGCCCCTCGTTTTCGTGACAGCGCCATTCGGTCTGTCGTCTTATCTACTGGCCACTCTATAAAAACGCTCAAGAGGCCAGCCTCCGCAAGGCGGCGCGGGCCTCTTGAGCGCTATTTTTCTAATACTTCGGTGTAACGCTCACTCTGATGTGGAATTCGATATACTCGCCCTTGCCCTTCTTGTAGTCGGACTTGATCACGTAGGTTTTCGTCTGCCCGGAAAGATCGCCGAGCGAAATGTCCAGATCGACATCCTTGAAGGACTCGTCGCCCGAATTGTCGTCCTCGCGCAGACCGCGGCCTTTGAGCCTAAGCATGGAATTCCGGATGGTTGGCAGATTCAAGGAGATCACGTCCGCCCGGTTATTGTCGGAAATCTCACGCACCACATAGGTTCTTTTCTCGTTGTAAGACCAGAAGGGGCCCTTATCCAATTCCTGGCCGTTATCAACAAGGTACGCCCGGAAGTCGCCGTAGAATTCAGCCTCGCTGCCGTTATCGTCCACCCTAGACACAAACTTATACAGCTCGGCCTTAACGTCGTAGCCCTTGCCCACCACGGTTTCGGTGCTGGTAAGGGGGTACGAGCCGGCAAACTTGATGTTGGCGATGGAGTTGTCGTCCACGAAACGGAGCTTGTAGGCTACTATCTTGCCGGGATTGTCCCGCGAGAAGCTGTCTTCCGTCAGCATGGCCATGAAGCTGTCTATGCCTGTAGCGACCTTGGAACCGCCGATGACGGTGATGTTGATAGTTGTGTTGCGCTTGATGCGGTTGTAGTCGGTTTCCAGATCGGCGTTGAAGTCCACATTAGCCAGTTTAGCGCTCGCCGCCGCCTCCAGGGTAGTCTTGATGGTATTCCAGGACTCGGTGGATTCCACGGACAGGTAGGCCAGGCGGCCATAGGCGACCGAAGAAACGTAGACCGGGCGGTAGCCGTTGAAGTCGGCCACGTTGAAATTCTCGAAGAGGAAGGTGTCGCGGCCCTGGTCGATATCCACGGTGTAGAAGGTTTGCATGAACTTCACCAGGTACTTGTTGCGTTTATCGCCCTTACCCCAGGTGAAGCCGCCCTTGACGCTGGCTTCAACGATCGGGTTGGAATACGACACGCCGGCGTTGAACTTGACGGTGAAATCGGATTCCTCGGAAACCGAGATTTCCTCAAAGGTGAAGGAGGTGGACGCGCCGCCGGCGATTTTTCCAAGAATGCGGTTGTGCACGTCGCGGAAGTTGGACAGGGTGGGTATGAAGGTTTCCGATACCGCGCCTTTGGCGCCGGTAAGGTCGTAGGAGATCTTCACCGGACGCTTGACGCCTTTCATGAATTCCAGGTAGGTACCGTCGTCCAGGCTTTCGCCGTAAATGACCGAACCGGGATAGATAACATCGGCGCCTGGATTTAAGAGGACAGATTTATCAAAGGTGGCGCTGGCCTCGTACATCGCGGTCTTGCGGATATAGGTGACCGGCGCTCCGGTATCGTCAAAGCCCTGTTCCGGAGCGGCGACCTGTTCACTGCCCGGCACGGCGGTTTCGCTGAGTATGGTACCGGGTTTGTTCGTCGCTGTCTCTGGGTCTTTTAGGCCTTGCAGTTGCTGGATGAGGCTGTCGATATTCGCTGTCGGAACAACGACGACCGCGGGTTGCGCGGGTTGGACCGGTTGCGGAGCCACTTGGGCCGCTCCGGTCGCTTTCAGGATAACCGGCAGGGTCACGTTTCCGGTTAAGCTGAGTTGGACCGAAGAACTGGCGTACCCATAGGCCGATGCGGTGACCTGATAGACGCCCGCGGGGAGTGTCCAGACGTTGTTGGCGGCGGCCATGTTGTTCACCAACACCATGGCGTTGGCGGGCGTGGGCACGACTTGGAGTTTGTACATCGCGGCCGGCAGGACCGGCGCGACTGGCGCCGGCGCGCTTGGACGGCCGGTGCGCTGGGCGAAGGCCAGCCCCCCGACGATCAGAAACAGAACGAAGGCGGCGCAAATAGCGCGTGAAAGCTTATTCATACGTAATATTCCTTTATTCGTAGGTGCTGACCGGCAAACCGGCCGCTACCGGTCCATAAGCGCGAACAGCGCTGTCGCTCATGATTTCGGTCCAGGACGTGGCGGCGTTGGTGGCGTTGCCAGACATATCTATGACCGCCATACGGAGAATTTTTTCCGCCGTGTTGAAGGGGACATAGTAGCTGCCCAAGTGCACCGCGTCCTGGAAGACGTGAACCGTGGTGCCGGACGGGATTACGTCAGTATCGGCGCCTTCGATCAGTCCGGTGGTTCCGTTCGGCTTATTGAAAGCGTTTACGTAAACACGGAAGTCGCCGGCATTTTGAACGCCTTCAACGTAAGGCGTCGGATCGATAATCGGCGCGCCGTCAGCCTCATACACGGAAACGCATTCCACCAGCGGAATGGACGTGTCGAAATTGGTGGGGTCAGCGGTTTCATTGGTGACATCGCGGTCAAGCGTTACAGTGAACGCGGGACTGGTATCGGGCTGAAGATAGGTGGCGCTGGGCTGATAATAGCCGACATGACCGGCGGAATAGCCGTCGGCAGCCAGGGCGTCGGGATCGTCGTTCAACAGGGTACCGCCATAGGTCATGTGCAGGTCCATATCCGTCTCGCGGTTGGTCCAGGTCATGATTACAGTGACGACGCCGGCCTGAGCGGCCGGGAAGGCGACATAGTCGGGGAGGGCCGTGCTGTCAGCGCTGATAGCGACCGTCATGGACGGCAGGAAAACCCACCCGTCCTTCCGGGCGCTGAGACTGTAGACACCGTTAGGGACATCGGCGAATGAGTATTGTCCCGCGCTATCGGCATTGGCGGAAAATGAAGATCCGTCGCGCTCGCTGACCAAGCTAAGCTCGGCGGAAGCGAGGGTTTCATCGGTATTAGCCGAATTGACCCAATAATCGTCGGTGGAGGCGGCCTTAGCGTTAACCACGCGGCCGCTGACGGCATAAACGGCATCGACGGGCGTTATCTTCTCAAGAAATGAAAGATCGCAAGCCGCGAGGCCAAGAATGAATAAGGCGGCGGAGGCAAGGGATAATATCCTCGTAACCGTGTTTTTCAAGTAGTGCTCCTTTGCGGGTAGCGTCTAAGATAAGGGGGTAAAGAGACGTCCGCGTAAGGAAGTATATGGCTAAGGGGACTAATCTAAGGGCTGTCCCGCCTGAAACTGTAATGAAACGGCCTCAATCATCATCCGAACAGCCGGTCCTTAATGGTGGCGGGCTTTCCTCTGGGCGGCATACGCGGAACGAGCCATCGGGCTGCGCGGAACGAGCGGAATAATGAAAGCGCCTCAACGAAGATTATTGAAACACATATCTCATATACGCACCTTTTCCGGAGCAAGCTCCGGGGTATGGAAAGCCGCCTTCCAATCAAGTCGCATAAGAAAAACTAACTGCTGCCAATTCTGTTGAAGCCTAGAACCGCTGATCGCCACAAAAACGACAATATATAGCTACGTTATTCTCTGACTATTATTTTTAATTACCTGGTACATGAACCTTAACCCACGGTAGTTCCCCTCTGCTTAATATCTACATTGACAGGCTAGATAATCGCAGCCAGGGACTCGATATTGCAGGGTAATTAACGGTCAAAAAAGGTCTGTCTAAAGCTGGTTTCTCTCCCTATCCTGTGTATTTACATACTCTTGTTATGTATGTATTTACACTTTTATTGTTTTACAACAGGATTGGTAGCAGTACATAAGGAAAACACGCTTCCCAAAGTGCCAGACTTTAAAACCCGACAGAGGCGATAAGAGTGTTTTTGCATGTATTGTATATAGATAATAGCTATAGAACCGTTAGAGGCTCATGCGAAAGCAAGCGGCTTTCTCATAGACTTCAAAAACCTACATTTCGGGACACGAGACGGTCTGTCTCGCGCTTGCCTAAAAAACCCAGTTAACCGCGAAGCCGCCATAAATAAAGTACCGATATAAGGAATCTATTTCCGCGACGGCGATCAAGGATGGTATAAAAGAAGACTGCGGCGAGTACCACTGAATTTCAGCGCCGACCGAATAGGGGGGACGCAGTTTGAAACTCTCGCTGAGGACCTCGCTCCGCAACGCGCCGGAAAGACGGCAGGAAAGCGATCCGACTGGACCTAGCGGCACGATAACGTCAGTTCCGGCCCGGAAATAGGTCCAAGCGAAAAAACCGGGAATAAAAAATTTAGCGTCATCCCAACCCGGATAAAAAGAAGACAGGGCAAGCTCCGCGCCCGCGAAAAGACGAGCCGGGCCGGCTTTGAATTCACCGACTAGCCCTAAGCCGTTGCCTGGATATTTCGTGGCTCCATCCCAGGGGCTTGCCCAGCCGCCCGCATCCTCATCCAAAAAAGAGCCGCCCGTCATTCGCAGCCAAGC
The DNA here is from genome assembly GCA_964546285.1 of uncultured Treponema sp. Classification (GTDB taxonomy): domain Bacteria; phylum Spirochaetota; class Spirochaetia; order Treponematales; family Breznakiellaceae; genus CAZJJK01. Next base: position 7,388 of record CAZJJK010000080.1, read on the forward strand.
GGCGACGGCGACATCACACGCCTCGCCCCGAGCTCGGAACAGCGTCGCCTTTACTGTCCCGCTCAACTCGCCGGATGAAACATCGGTCCCGTTCACGGCTAGTGAGGGAATAAGCATCCCGCTCAGGCCCAGCTCAAGCCCGCCAGATCGCAATAAGCCCATACGTATATTGTACCAAAGCGGCGCGCGAAAGGATGATTCGGCTTGGCTATTCTGAGTATGCGCGATAATCCCAATCCCCATATCGAGATGACCAAAGCTGAGGCTTCTCGCGTCAGGGGCGAAGAGGGAACCGGAAACGCCGGAAAACTGGGTTCCGGCGCGAAGAGGCGTCCCATCTTGGTGAATAGAAAAATCGATCTCAGCCAAGGGCTTTCCGATAGACCATTCGCTTGGCGAAGCGGTAAAAGCCGCCGTTTGATAAAAGCGCGCGGTATAGGTGCCGGGAGCTAAGAGCTTACCGGAGCTGTCGCGTCCGCTCCATAGCGAAGACCAGAGAACACTAGTGGCCGGCATAGGCGAAACATACGATACGCTTTGATTCTGATCATCAACAACGATCGCGGCGATAAAACCGGGGGCTGTCGCCTCTCCAAAAAACCAAACGTTCCCAAATACCCCTAACTCGTCTCTCTCTAAAAACCGCGCCGTCACGTTATGTAACTCAAAGGGGATAGGCCGCTTTGGGTAGGAAAGCACCGTGGTTTTTCCAAGCTCTATTTGGACAACGGTCTGATAATCATAATAGCCGAAAGCCTTAATCTCAAGGCTATACCGGCCAGGCTCAAGTCTTTCGTAATTTCCCGCGTAATGGCCATCAACTGTCACACTCGCGCCTAAAGGCACATTATCCAGATCTAAATACCCAGAAGGCGCGGATTGGGAGTTGGCGTCGCTCGCGGGAAAAAGAAGGGATAAAAGCTGAAGACCGCTCGTATCATCAGCGTCAGAGCTATCCCAGCTTGAACTAGCTTGATAGCTAGGCTCTTCTTCCTCTTCTTTTTCTTCTTTTTCCTTATTGGCGGCTTTCGCGCGGGCTAGCGCGGAACTTTCACCGGTGGACCCACGCTCATAAGTTGACCCCCGTGAACTGGCGCAACCGAAAAGAACGGCGCCGGCCATTAGCGCTAAGACAGCGAATAAAAGCCCTTGGCTGGTATGAGAAAACACTTTTTTGTTTCTTATCAAAATCCGCCCCCTGATGTACTTAAAAGCCTGATCAAAGCGAAGTTTATTTAGCCATTAAATCGATCTGCCGCCCTCATAAAAGCCGCGCCACGTCGTCAAAACTATAGAAGAAGATATTTTTAAGCCTTACTACCGCTTATAGTATATCGAAACCGCCGGAGAAATTCCGTACTCTTCCAAGTCTTTCCGGTTTTCGTTTTTCCGTCTGACGATTATACTTGTCTATATGAACCGCGCTAGTGAACATCGAGCTCTCGTTCTCAGCGTCCGCGCGATTGGGGAATCCAACCGCGAGGCTGTTTTTCTCTGTTCCGATATCGGTATTGTTCGCGCGGTACTCTATGGCGGACCAAAAAGCAAGCTTCGCGCCCATATCGCTCCCTACCATAGCGGACGTCTCTGGCTCTATCACGATCCTGTCCGCGATAGCTGGAAGGTTACGGATTTCGATGTCCTTGATTGGCGCCCGGGCTTACGCGAAAATTTGGAGCGAAGTTTGGACGCCGCGGTTATCATTGAAACGTTGCTTCTCTGCCACGCGTCGGGCGGCGCTTGGGCGGAAGCTTTAAGCTTGGCGGAGGGAAGCCTAGATTTGATAGCGACCGCCGCGTCTGCCTCGGTTAGACCGATGCTCCTCCGCTTTTTCTGGCTCTGGGCGGACCTCCTGGGCATAAGGCCGGATTTATCACGCTGTGCCGTTTGCGGCGGCGCCCTCGGCGAAGAAGCGGAAATGTGTTATGTTGAAAGGGACGGGCAATTAGTCTGCGCCAGTTGCGCGGCCCTTCGCGGCCGTCAAAGCGACGGTTCGGGGCGGCCGAACGCCCTTCACGCTCAAGCCATCAATATAGGCACTCGGCGTTGGCTGGAAGCCGTGAGCAAAGCGGACGCTAAAACCGCCGTAAGGATCAATCTTACTGGACTTGGGCTAAGCCAGGCTGAGTTATTATCGCGGACAGTTGTTGAAGCCGCGGTCGGTCAAAAACTAAAAAGCATGGCAAATTGAGCGCTCTTATTAATGAGGCGCTTTATTTAGGGAACATCAACAAGAGGAGGCGCCATGCGCGCGGTTGACCTCATATTGAAAAAACGATCCGGCGGCGAGTTAAACCCGGAGGAATTAAATTTCTTAATCCAAGGTTATGTCCAAGGGAGCGTTCCCGATTATCAAATAGCCGCTTGGGCTATGGCCGTTTATTTTCAAGGCATGACCAGCCGGGAGACGGGAAAACTGACAGAGCTTATGATTAAGTCCGGTAAAATAATGGACCTTTCCGGCTTAAGCGGGCCCTTAGTGGATAAACATTCCACAGGGGGCGTCGGCGATAAAACCAGCTTGATACTAGCTCCGCTTGTCGCCTGTCTTGGCGTTAAGGTGCCGATGATGTCAGGCCGAGCGCTGGGACATACCGGCGGTACTTTGGATAAGCTAGAAGCTATACCCGGTTACCGCGTCCGCCTAAGCGAAGCCGAATTTCGTTCCGGCTTGTCTAACGAAGGCTTTGCCATGACCGGCCAAACCGATCAGCTTGCTCCAGCCGACCGCCTGCTATATTCGCTCCGCGACGTCACAGCCACCGTGGAATCTATACCGCTTATCACAGCCAGTATTTTATCCAAAAAAGTCGCCGAAGGAGCTGAAGCCTTGGTCTTTGACGTCAAATTCGGTTCAGGCGCCTTCATGAAAAACCCAAAGGACGCTGAAGCCCTAGCTCGTTCTTTGGCGGATACCGGCGCGGCCTTGGGTAAACCAGTAATCGCCTTGCTTACCGATATGGAAGAGCCCCTGGGCAATACGGTCGGCAATTTTTTGGAAATAGAGGAAAGCCTGGATTGCCTGGAAGGCCGCGGGCCTTCGGACCTGATGGAAGTTACTTTGGAATTAGCCGCTCGAATGCTTATACTAGGCGGCAAAGCGTCCAGCGTCACCGAAGCGCGGGCTCTATGTGAAGCGGAGCTAGCGACATCGCGACCGCGCGATCTATTCCTGGCCAATGTCCGCCGACAGGGCGGCGACCCTGAGCGACTCCTTGAATGGCGCGGGTCGTATCGATCCGAATACACAGAGGATATCAGAGCCGAACGGAGCGCGTATATCGGCGGCATAAACGCCTACGCCGTAGGCGCCGCTAGCGTTACGCTTGGAGTGGGACGAAACCGCGTTGAGGACGCCGTCTCGCCGGTCGCCGGTATCTTATTCCATAAAAAGCGCGGCGATCGAGTTTCAAAGGGCGATGCGATCATGAGCGTTTGGGGAAAAGACGCTAAGGCGCTTGAAACCGCGTTGCCGGCACTCCGTTCAGCTATCACGTTCAGCGCTTCCCCTCCGCCGCCAAGACAGCTTATTCTGAAGGAAATATCGACTTAATGACTTGGGATAAACCGCTTCTCGCCACAAAACAGGTCCGCGAATTAGCGGACAAATACGGTTGCGATCTTCTCACCGCTTCCATACTAGTTCGCCGCGGCTGGTATGGCGGTGACGAGCTCCGTTATTTTTTAGAAAACGACCACCGCCATCTTCGCCATCCTTTTGACCTTAACGGCATAGAAGACGCGGTAGAACGAATTATCGCGGCTAAGGAAGAAGGCGAAAAGGCCTTGGTTTTTGGCGATCGCGATGTGGACGGTATTACCTCCACTGTCCTTATGGTGGAAGCTCTCCAGGATCTGGGCATGGACGTGGTTTGGCGAGTTCCTCAAGCCGATGAACCGTATGGTTTATCAATAAAGGCCATTGACGATTTCGCCGCTGATTCAGGTTCATTGATCGTAACGGTGGACTGCGGAATATCCAACGCCACTGAGATAGCCTACGCCGCCGAACGGGGGATTGATACAATCATTGTTGATCATCATAACCCGCCGGAGGAACTTCCAGCGGCGGTCGCTATTATCGATCCCAAGATAGAGACTTCCCCCTACCCCTTCCGCGACCTAGCCGGTTGTGGCGTCGCGTACAAATTGGCCGCCGCGCTGCGCTGGGCGGTAAGGAGCCAGGTCTTTGGCCAAACTATCTGCCTTATGGACGCGAGGCCCCTAAACGACAGCTTCCTTGTGGAGGCGCTTAAAATACGCAATCTTTCCGTCACGGAGCGCCTGTCGGAAACCATTGTACCTGGAATGGTGGATATCAGCCGAACCCGTATACTGCCCTTTTTGATGGGTCAACAAATTTTTGTTTGGGACGCGCCGCTTCAAAAAAAGACCTTGGCGAAGATCTTTGGACCAAACCTTGATTTTCAATTCCTTGGCCTTGAGCCCGAGATCGGCAAGCTTATTCCCGCGGTGGCGGGTAAAAGCCTGCTGCGCGTCAAAGAATTGTCACGCATAGCTAAATACGCCAATAAAGCACCAGGCGAACTGGACGTTTTCTTCAATCTTTTCTCATCCTTTATCTATAAACAAGAAAAGTACCGCGACGATAAGGACGATGAAGCCTTGCAACTCGCGGCTCTGGGAACGCTCGCGGACTTAATGCCTTTGCGCGATGAAAACAGATTACTAGTCCGGCTGGGCTTAGCGGCGATGTCCACAAAACCGAGGCAGGGTATCGCGGATTTGCTCTACAAGACAGGACTAGCCGGACGGCATTTCAACGCTTCCGACTTATCGTGGCAGCTTTGCCCGGTTATAAACGCCACAGGACGCATGGGTAAAGCGGATATAGCGGTGCGGCTTTTACTGGAGGGCGACGCCAAGAAACGCGATAGTTTAGCCGATCGCGTCATAGGGCTTAATGAGGAACGCAAAAGTTTGGGAGCGTCGGTATGGTCTATCGTTGAGCCGCTAGCCCGCGAAAATCTTGAGCGTCATCACGGGAAACTGGCGGTGGCCTATGGCGAGGGAATACATAGAGGCGTTACTGGGATTATGGCCGGGCGCCTGGTTAATCAGCATAAGGTTCCCGCCTTGGTTGTGGCTTTTACCGAACCTGATAAAGCCGTAGGCTCCTTACGTTCCACTAGGGGCTATGATGTCCGCGGTCTGTTGGAACAATGCGCCGATCTGTTTGAGGATTGGGGAGGACACAATTTCGCGGCGGGGTTCAGCCTAAAGCGGGATAAATGGCCAGACTTTCTTAAGCGCTTGGAAGACGCCGCTTCCACGATCGATCTTGAGAATGATGAGACTGGAACCTTAAAAATAGACGCGGAACTTCCCGCGTCCTATCTTAATCCAAGGCTTCTTAGCATTGTGGATCAATTTGAACCCTTTGGCGAGGAAAACGAACCTTTGCTATTTCTAGCTAAGGGTTTAAAGATTGACGATATAACTCTAATGGGGAAAGGAGAAGTCAAACACGTGAAACTATGCGTCAACTGCGGAAAACACAAGTGGCCAGCGGTCTATTGGCAAGCCGCGCCAAAGGTTAAACGTGAATTTGATATTAACGATACGGTAGATCTCGTCTTCCATGTCAAAAGGAACTATTTCAACGGCACCGAGACAGCTCAGCTGGTCATTTCGGACTTAAAGCGCTCATGAATGAAACCTTAAACTCTTTTATTACCCGCCGATTCCCACTGAAGGGATGGCCTTTCACGATAAGGCAGCTGTTTTTCTCTGTCTTATTCTGTTTTTCCCTAACGCAAACCGCGCGGCTTTCAGCCATGGGCGTTTTTGCCGGAGAAAAACAGCTGTATTTATCCTCCCATACCCTAGCGCCAGGCGAGCCGCTCGCTATCGTACTAGAGTCACGCGGCGGTAGAAGCCTGCAAAGCGCTAGCCTCTTAAGCGGCGACGGTACGGTGTTGAGCCAAGCCGCCGCCTTTGATCTAGACACAAGCCTTACATCCGTTCGCGCGGTCTTGCTTAGCGTTCCAAACACCGCCACAACAGGCAACGCGTATATAAGATTACGGATGAGTGAAGCCGTGACTGGAAACGAAATAGGCGACACCGCTGTATTTATTGAAGCCAGAACGTATATAGAGGAAATCATCGATCTAGACCAAACGAACACCGCTATACGGACAAGCAAACCGGCCCTTCGTGTCGCCGAGGCCGATGAACTTTTTAGCCTATTAAACACCCCACCAACGCCGCTTTTAGCGCTTGAAGCCTTTATCCCGCCGGTAAGCACACAAAGGCGAACAGCCTTCTACGGCGATCGACGCACCTATTACTATAGCGATGGCAGCAAGACAACCAGCATCCACTTTGGCATAGATTATGGGTGCGGCTCCAACGCGCCTATTATGGCGCCGGCGGCCGGGAAAGTGGTATTCGCCAAAAACAGACAAGTAAGCGGCTTAACCGTGGTATTGGACCATGGAGGAGGCGTCTACTCGCTGTATTACCACCTAAGCTCTATTGACGCCAAAATCGATAGTTATGTCAGCGCCGGCGACCAGCTCGGCCTTTCGGGCGCCACTGGCTTAGCGACTGGGCCGCACCTGCATTGGGAAATTCGCGTGGCCGGCGAGGCCGCCGATCCTGACGCGTTCACCGCTGATGACAATGTGCTTTCTTTTTTACGCTCCCTTGGGGCCCGATCCGCTTACCCGTACTAGGCCAGAGCCTCTGCTTCGGGTTACTATTCTCCATTATGCGTAAAAAAATCGCTGATCGTACACTAATTCCCGAGCTCCTGCGTATGATCTCGGCGGCGCCGGTTCGGGCGGCGGGGCTACGTTGCCTTTGGCAAGCCTTAGCAAAATTTTTCTTATTTCAGTTTCGTCACGCCTTGTTACCTGGTCGCATTCGCGTAGCGCGCGTCGATCACGCTTTGGATTCTAAAATTCCTTTTGACCCATCTTTGATCACTATCTATCTGGATTTTGTGGCTTTTTGGATACGAAGCGCCGGATATCTTATAGAGCGATACGGTTGCCGCGCGTGGCGTGAAATCGCCGGCTTTGTTGACGGTATAGCCGCGTTATATGGATATGCCGGTAAGGTGTATACTAGATTATTGTCAACCACGACACAGCCTAAAGTTTCTCATCTACCCCGCTTTTTAATGATTCGATTGCTTGATCCGCACCTGCTCTGCGTACCTAGCCTGCATATCATGATAGTGACCAGGACGTACACTCATTTCAGATCGATAGTAAAGCGCCTTGGCGACGAGGAGCTTTTAGCGGAACGAATAAAGGAACTGCGCGAAGGCGCTTTAGCTATTGCCGATTCCACTATGCTGGTCAAACAGCACAGCGTAAATTGTATAGCCGCCGCGCTTTACGCCATGACTCGCTATGACCCAGAACTATGGCCGGAAGCGGAGGCGGAGGCTTTCGCTTCCGACCTGTTCCGCTCTCATCACGCTATATCGGAAAATGACGCCGAAGCTATTCGTAAGCATATTATCGATTTATATCACAACTTTCTGCGTGACGGCGACAAAGGCGACCCTTGGGAAAAGGTCTTAGTCCTCTATCTGAAAACCCAGCCTATCGCTGTCGCGGAAACACGGTCACTACCTTGACAAAACCCGGCTGAACGTTAAAATATCAGCTCCAAACTGACCGGTCGCGGAAGGGAGGTGAGAAATATCGCTCACATAGTTATCGATGATAATGAAATGCTTGAAAAAGCCATTAAGCGTTTCAAGCGCATGGTAGAAAAAGAAGGAATTATTAGGGAATTCAAGAAGCGCGAGTATTACGAAAAGCCTTCCACGATCCTAAACCGGAAAAACAAAGCCATACAACGAAAATTGCTGAAGAAGTCTCGCAAGGGACCGTCCAAAAGCAAAAGCGAATATTAATTCGCGGTAGTTTATAAGCGCTAGTCAGGTTCTCGCGAAAGCCGCTCGCTCTCGCGGGGACTTTTTTAGATTATAAGTAATTATTACATTATTTCCACTCATCGGCTTACACATGATTAATCCTTATATACTGCTGCCAATATTGTTGCAAAACAATTGGAATATCTTAATCTCAAAAATGATTTTACAATAATACATTTTCAGGTTTAAAACAGAACAATATACACACAGCCCATTTTATTGATTAGTCAAGCTTCTTTCTGTAAATTCTTTCATTCGGATGTTTCTATAGGTA
>CAZJJK010000081.1:0-15401 GCA_964546285.1 uncultured Treponema sp.
CTAGCCTGCTCAGCGGCGATACGCGCTTGTTCCGGCACATCCATAAGCCAATAAGACACTGGCGCTGATAGAGCCAAGAAAACGCCGACAATAACGGCGATTACGCGCATCTTTATCGCGTAATTAGCGTAAAACCGAGAGCTATATTCACTCATGATAGGTGTTTATACCAGTTGGACGACTACGCTTTTTCACACTCTGCCGCTCTCCGTGTTTTCCCCAACGTCCGTCAGATTATTGGCTTATATTTAGTATGCGCTATATCATGAAAATGTCAATTAACACAAATTATAAAAAAAGCCGAAGTTACTGAAAAAGGTAAAATATAAGCTCATTAGCCCAGCGGCTCATCGCTAAAACCGTTTTATATCGATATATCCTACAATTTTCACGTTGCTTAGTAGGTCAATACCAATAAATGTGTAATAAAAGCGTGTAACAAGTCTCAGACCTCAAAAAACGGCCATAGCCGTCAAACGCGTTTTTATCTCAAATATAAATAGGGATAGTAATTATAGAGACAAAACCGTGAAAGCTCTTTCTCCGCCAGTCTCTTTAGTAAACGAGGCGCTAAAGGTCGCCCCTATCATGCCGCGGTATAAAAAGCGCATGAGCGGAATATCTAACTTCGGCTATCCATACTACTCTCTGCCGCGTTCCTGTTCGGTACGGCGTTCATAACTTAAGGGCACGATAAGGACAGCGCAATCAGCTTTTCGCGCCACTTGTTCGGTAACGTTGCCAAATAAAGCTTTACGAAACACCCCCCGGCCTTGCCGCCCCAAAACGATAAGATCAATCTTAACTTCTTTGGCGTAGTCTAAAATAGCCTGATAATCCTTACCAACACGGTATTCCACGGTTAACGCCATTCCATCAGGCAGGGTATCGATATAAGCCGATTTTATCCTCTCGTCTAAATCGCGTTTAGCCTTATTGTCTACATCTTCCACTTCATACACATACGTTTTCCAGAATTGAGCTTCGGTTTCCGGTACGACATGGAGCAGGTGCAACTCACAGCCAGGGCGCCGCCGCGCCGCGTCAACGGCAAAGCGAAACGCGAAATCGGCGTTTTCCGATAGGTCAGTACAGAAAAGCACTTTCTTATAGGGAAGCGGAGAGGGATCAAGCTCGGCCATGTCTAACCTCCGTAATCGCTAATAAACCAGTGAAGGTAAAAACGTTATAAGGGCGGGAAAGCTTATGAAAAGCGCCGAAGCGATAATCAAAACCATGACGAAAGGGACACAGCCGCGAAAAATACTCTGGAGCGGGATATCACGTTCAACCCCCGCGACAACATAGGCGTTAACGCCGACAGGCGGCGTTATCACGCCCATTTGCGTGACAAGAACAATCATAACGCCAAACCAGATCGGATCATAGCCTAGTTCCAGAACCACGGGATGAAATATTGGAATGGTAAGCATAATTAAAGCCAACGCGTCAACGAAACACCCGGCGATTAAGTAAAACAGGATAATAATGCCCATGACAATCCAAGATGGTAAGGGCAAAGCGACCAGCCAGGAGGCTAGCGCGAAGGGAATTTGGGTGATCGCTAAAAACCGGCCAAATACGGCCGCCCCAGCGACAATAACCAGTACCATGGCTGAATTTCGCAAGGTTTCCAATAGGGCTTGCGTAAGCATCGATCGATTTAGCTTTCCCCGTATAGCGGCGATAAGGATACTGCCGCCAGCGCCGATCGCGGCCGCCTCTGTTGGCGAGAATAGACCCATAAACATACCGACCATTACCATGGCAAAGAGCAAAAGCGTTTCTAGCATCCCGCTTAACGCTTTCACGCGTTCCAGCCAAGTGAATTTTGGACCGGCCGGACCCAGTTCAGGATGAATTCGGCAACGGATAAAGATCATCGCGGCAAACATAAGGGTAATGAGCAGTCCGGGAACAATGCCGGAAATAAACAATTTACCAATGGATTGTTCGGTCAGCAGGGCGTAGACCATAAAGACCACGCTGGGGGGTATCATCATACCCAAACTGCCACCTGAGGCGACAGCGCCACTGGCTAATTCTCCTGAATATTTATATCGTTTCATTTCCGGTAAGGCCACCGCCGCCATAGTCGCCGCCGTCGCCGGGCCTGAACCGCAGATAGCCCCAAAGGCGGCGCAAGCGCCCACGGTGGAGACAGCCAACCCGCCCGGCAAATGACCAAACCACTTATACGCGGCATTGAACAAACGCCGACTTATTCCCGCGTGAAAAGAAACCTGACCCATCAACACAAAGAGGGGAATGACGACTAAACTATAAGACGCGAAGGTTTCATACACATCCAGTACCAACATACTGGAAGCCGCGTGCAACCCGCGTAAGAGCGCAAAACCGACAAAACCGGAAACCGCCAAAGAAAAAGCCACAGGCAAACTGGCGGCCAAAAGGACTATGAGTAAAAGACAACCGAGTAAGCCGGCCTGCAATGGACTCATGGTTTTATTAGCTCCCGTTTAGGATAGACAAGATGATGGACTATGACAAAGGCTACCGTCAGGCAACAAAGCGCGATAAACATAGGCAGCCAAAAAAGAGGCAGGGCCAAGGTTTGAGAAACCTGATTGGTGACATATAATTCAAGGGAGTACTTAACGCAGCCATAGGAAAGAAAGCCGAATAAGCCGATTGAAAGAAGGCGCATGACGCTATCAACCACGATCCGGCTAGAGTGGCTTAATTTATGGAAGAAAAACTCCACGGCCACATGTCCTTTGATCGCGGTGGTATACGGCAAGGCCGCGGCCAGAGCGATGGCGCTGAGTATACGAACAAGATCGTAAGCGCCGACAAGCGGATGATTTATAAAGGGCAAGCGAAATATAACATCGATCCAGACCACAACAATCATGCCCAAAGTACTAATACAGGCGACCGCCGCCAAGGCTTTGGTAAAGCCGACAAGAACGGCCGCCCACGTTGTTAGGCTAGTGGATGAACTCTTTGTAGTTGACACAATTATTTTGAGCTTTCGCTGATCAAAGCCTGAACCCGCTCTAAGAAACGTTTACCAGGCAGGCCCTTAGCCTCGGCGGCGGCGACATAGTCGTCTAGTATAGGACGAACCGCCTCTTTCCAGCGAGCTTCCTCAGCCGCGTCCAGCTTATAAACGGGACGCTTAAGCGACGCCACGAAATCCGCGCCCTCAGCATCGGACTGATCCCAGGCGGCCCCGTGCACATCCACCCATTCTTTACTGACTTCTTCCACAATCGCCTGCTGAGCGGCGCTCAGCTTAGCCCAGCTGTTTTTGTTCATCACCACAAACATGGCGGTGGTATAGCCTATAGCCGAGGCGTCAGTAACGGATTCTATAACCTCGCCCTGCTTCCAGCCGTCCAGCGTCTCCATTGGGCAGAGCGTAGCGTCCACCACCCCTTTCTGCAGCGCCTCATAGGTTTCGTTTTGACTCATAGCGATGGCGGCTCCGCCTAAATTCTGAACAATCTTAGCCGATAAGCCAGTCGCTCTAATTTTCATATTCTTAAGATCTTCCAGCTTGTTAACCGGCTTTTTGGTAGCCAGGATTCCAGGGCCATGGGCATGTATGTATAAAAGCTTAACATCGGATAATTCCGCCGGAGCGAACTCCAGCGCGGCGGCGGTCGCGACTCTGGTCGCGGTCTTGCCGTCCGGATAACCCAATGGAAGATCCAAGCCCTCCAGTAAGGGGAAGCGGCCAAGGGTATAGGCGAAACAGCTCATACCGATATCGGAAACGCCAGAAACCACGCCGCTGTAACACTGGTCCGCTTTTGAAAGCGTTCCGCCTGAATAGATAGTAATATCCACCGTTCCGCCGCTACGTTTTTTTATCTCGGCGGCCCAAGTTTCAGCCGCTTTAGCTTGACTATGCGTTGATGGGAAGAAAACGCTATATGACAACTTTACGCTTGGCTCGCCATCTTGAACCGCTGAAGAAGCATCGGCGCCCCCCTTAGCGAACACCGCGCCACCTAAAAGAGCGAAAACGATACATCCAAAAACCGTGAACCGGAAAACTTTCATAATCATCCCCCCCTAACAATTGATAATAGAGGCGCTTAAACAAGCTACGCGCTACAACGCCCCTGATATGGTTCGCAGGATTATACCATATCAAGCTGTATTGTTAAGAAGAAACGGCTAAATTTTACAAATATTTCTCTAACTTTAGGCTGGATTAAGTAGCCTAGCTTAAGCTAAAGCCAAAACCATAAAAAACCTACCGCCGCCGATTAAGAACCTCCAAAAGCGCCGCGAAAGCCCAATAAACGAAACCTCATTCAGCGCTCACTAACGCGCTTATATCATATAGTTCGATGGTATCATCCTTAAAGTTGGTAACGCAAAGGCGTGTGCCATCGGGACTGATATCAAGACCCGTTGGCTGGTTGCCTGCCTCAAAGGAACGGACGCTTCGTTCCTTTAAATCAATCACATGGACGCGTCCCGAGCGAGGACTGCGGTTTAGATAAGAAACCGGATCGTTAGGCCCCCGGCAGGAGACAAAAAGATACCGCCCACAAGGAGTCAGTTTTATAGTGTTCGGATTATTATCCACTGGAAAACGATCCAGCACCGTGAATGAGCGGGTGTCTATCTCAAGAATTTCAGCGTTATGCATATCGCTGACATAGAGGACGGCGTCATCACCGCTAAGCGCCAAGTGGCGCATGGCGGCGTCGCCAGCACCTTTGATACGACTGACCACGGACCAGGTCGCGGTATCAAATTTAAGCACGGTACCGCCGGCATAGGTCGTCGCGAAAAGGAAACGCCCATCACCGCTGAATATCAGACCGCGCGGCTCGGCTTCGGTCTTTAAGCTTTCCGTTAGTTCGCCTGTAGCGTAATCAATTATCGATATAGTATTGGACAACCAGTTGGACGCGGCTATAAGGCCTAGAACGGGCGACGCCGCCATAAACTTAGTCCATTCGCCTTCGGCCTCTATGCTTCTGATCAGGTCCAAACTTTCGGTATCAAATTCAAAGAGCTTGCCGCTCGTCATCTGTGACACGATAAAGCGGCCGCTTTGCCCAGAGCCTTCCATCGATATAGCTTCCGCCGCTAAGCCCTCCGGAAATAAACCTTCAACAAAGCCCTGATAGTCGGCGTAATCCGGCACCGCTACCCGAACGAGCGACTTTAGCGAAATAGCGTCAAGTATATCAAAACCATCGCCCGCTAACAGAGGGACAAAAATCCGGGTCCCATCAGGCGAAAACAGCGCTTGTTTCGGTTGCGGTCCTGTTGTCAGGGTAACGATTTGGCGTATCGGCAAATCAGGCGAAGGCGGAGTAGCGTGATGAGAGAAAACGAGCGACCTAGCTCCGTCAAGCTCAATCAGACAGCGTTCATCCGGCAGGCCTTCCCGTTTCAAACTAAGTTCGTAAACGCCCCAAGCCAGATCAAGCTTAAGCGGCGTCTGGCCGAACGGCTGTTCGTTTATGAAGACAGCGCTGATCCCTTCCATTACATCGATCTCAAGCGAAAACCGTTCTTTTTCCAAACGCAACTCATAATAGGCTGGCTGAAAGGGCGAACGGTTTAGATAGAGCCGACGCGCTTCCTGATACCTCGGCCTAACGCAAAGCAGCTCAATTTCCTTTCGATTTGACGTATACAGCGTCGGAGAGGAATACTCAACGCCGTCAATATAGAGCCGGGCGTCCGCTGGATCGGAGCTGATAACGAATTCATAGGAACAAGCCGCGGCGCTTAGACAAAAACAAAGCAAGACAGCCTTAACCATTAGGGCGGTAAAAAGCCTAAAAAGGCTGCCGAAGGACAGAAAGCCACGGTGCATGGGTCTTATGATAGCGCGACATCCGTATGAAGGAAAGAGGACAGCCTTTTTATCGACGGGGAGGAAAATAAAGATTATGCTAGGACTATGGGAAACACAAGGCTGACGCGGCCGCGGCTTATCGTCTATTTAAAAGTTGACAGCTATGATGAATATGGCGACGCGGTTATTGACGGTCTTCACTCTGTACTAAAAGCGCATAACGCCAGCCTTATCGTTTGTTCCGGCCACCTAAGCACAAGCGGCGGTCCAATGAACTCTGGGGTCCGCGGCTTATTCGGCTTTATCCGCGCTCTTAAGCCAGACGGCATAATCGCGAATGCTTGGATACCGGGGGTAGCGCCGCCTGACGCGGAAAGCTTTACGGCGGCTTTCCCTGACCTACCTCTATATTTTTTAGGGAACGCTTGCCTGGACCGTCCCTACGCTCACCTTGAGGGTAGCGGGTATATACGCCTATTGGTGGAGCATCTCGTACTGCGCCATCGCCGGCAGCGTATCGCCTTTTTATCCAATTCCGTTCCGGATGATCGCGACGAAGCATACCGCACGTATCTCCAGGGTATTGGTCTATGGAATGAACGGTATTATTTCGCGGGATCGGCTTCATGGATAGAACCCGTTATGGTTCGAATAGAACATATCGTCGCCGAGCTATTTGATGATCCCAGTTTAGAAGCGCCGGACGCGATACTGGCTCTTGGCACAAATGAAGCCGTGACCTTGATAGAAAAATTAAAAGACCGCGGCATTATGGTGCCTAAGGATGTTTCAGTACTTAGCTGGGAAGACGGCGAAGCCGGTCGTTCCTGCGATCCGCCCATAACCTGTGTGGAATACCCGTTCAGGGAAATCGCGCGCGCCAGCGCTGAAGGAGTTTTAGCCCTGATAGACGGAAAACATATAGCCACGGAAACCCGCGTCCCGGCGCGTATCTTTTTTCGCGAATCCTGCGGCTGCCTTCTGTCGGAAACGACTATGGCGAAATATCATCCGGATTGGATTTTTATGGGCAGCCATAAATCAAAAACGCCAAACAACGACGAGGCTGGCTTTTTCGCTCTTTTGGACGCTGACACGGAAGCTAGCGCATCACATTTTTTTATGAGCTGGACAACTTTGGCGAAGAACGCTCACGACGAGGCTTCCGGCCTGGCTCTCCGCCGTCTATTATCAAACTTGCGCCGCCGCCAACGGAATGTAACGCCCCAAGCCAAGGCCGAACGCATGTTTGAACGCTTGGAGACAGCTCAAGCCATTATCGATGAAATCAGCATGAGAGAATTCTTCCGCGAGGATGCCGAAGCGCTTAAGGCCGAGCGAAAATTAGATTACAGTAGCTTAGCCGTTCTCGCCGCCCAAAAGCGGGATTCCGTCTATGATGCGACCGCCTCGGCCATTAAGGAATTGGGCCTGTCATCATGCTGGATACTGATAGCCGATATTAAGGGAGGAGCGCCCCCTTCGCTTGAGTCTTATCCCGAAAATTTTGCCGCTGACTTCGCTTATCAGGTTGATCTCTGGTATGAAAACGGCAAACGAGATACGGATAAGGAAGGAAAAATAGATAATGTGGAGAATTTTCTTCATGAAATACTCCATAACTCCCTTCATCCTAAAAACATCTTGATGAAACTTCTCTATTTCAATGAACGTTTCTGGGGCCTTATCTGTATGGATCTTGTTTCGCACGACACCCGTATTTTAGAGAGTTTTAGCCGCTTTATCGGATTGGCGCTGAACGGGGTGGAAATTTTAGAAAACTTATTTGAGGCCCAACATAGCCTAACCAGCTTAGCGGAAAATGACCCCTTAACGGGGCTTGGTAATCGTTACGCGTTCTACCGCGATCTTCGGCAAAGAATAAAACTTTCGGAAAACGGGGAAAAAACGAAGGAAGGCTTTGCCCTCCTGTTTATGGACCTTGACGGCTTTAAACCAGTAAACGATATGTATGGACACGATGCCGGAGATCAAGTCTTGCGAAAGGCGGCTGATCGTATCAAAAGCGTGGCGCCGGAGGCCGTTAGCGGCGTTTATCGCCTTGGCGGGGATGAATTTACAGCGATAATTCAATGCTCCGGTTCCACTAACGCCAGGCAGATCGCCAAGCGTTTCCTCGCCGAGATAAAAAAACCCTATTTGATACAAGACACACAGCTAAACGTTGGCGTTAGCATAGGCGGAGCCCAATTCCCCCGCGATAGCGTCAATCCCGATGAACTGGTCCGTTTAGCTGATTTATCGATGTACCGGGCTAAAGAACGGAAAGGGACGGTAGTTTTCTTTAATAAACGCAAAGACACCCCGCTTTTACGACAGGCTTCCCTGGCCAGCGATATTCTAAAAGCCGTTGAACGCGATGAGATAGAGATTCTTTATCAAGGCATTTATGACAGCGAAGGCACTTTAGCCGGGGTGGAAGCCCTCTCGCGCTGGCGGCACCCTCGCTTTGGGCTTTTGTTACCTGACGACTTTCTTCATCTCGCCATCGCCGGCAACGCTATCGCCGCTATAGAAACCAGGGTGCTTGACTCCGCCTGCCGAGAATTGGCTAGTCTTAGCCAAAGAACGGGGCAGAAACCCTTTTTGCTGGTCAACTGCGCTCGGCGCTTTTTCTATAGCCCTAGTTTTATACAGACCGTAAAAGCGGCTGTCGCCGATTCGGGACTGGAAAGCGGTATTCTGCGACTAGGGCTAGAAGAACGCTTCGCTTTTGATGACCCTGAAGCCGCTTTCCGTATTATCGCGGAATTAAAAAACTCCGGGGTTGATTTCGCGGTAGAGGGCATGGGCGGAAACTCATCCTGGCTACGTTTCCTCCGCCGCCTGCCGCCAGACACTATCGTGAAGGTAGATCGCCGCTTCGCCGAACGTATCGCGGAATCCCAAGCTGAACGTCAATTCCTTGAACGTATGCTGTCGCTCTTCGGTTCCTGCGGACTGAGAACCACCGTCAGTGGGGTAGAAACAGAAGCCCAGCTAAACATACTCCGTCAAACCGGCTGTTTTATGCAAGGCTACGCCTTCTCCATGCCGACGCGTTTTAAGGAACTTGAACCTAACTCCAAACGCTAAGACTCCAAAAGAGCCTTCCACCCCGCTTCATCCAGACCGATGACAGCGCGATCTTTGCCGCGGCGAACTATGGGGCTTCGCAATAACTGAGGATCGCGGCGCAGTTCATCCCTAACATCAAATACCATATAGGATAAACCCTTTTTCGTCGCCGCCGCCCCTGTTATATCGATAAGAGCGGCTTCCCCGCCAACAGCGCGCGCTATAGCATCCAATTCACCGTCGCTGGGCGGTTTAAGCGCTATATCGCGAAACTGGATGTCAACACCCCTTTCTTTAAAGAACCTAAGAGCTTTTTGGGTTACTCGGCATTTTTTCTGGCCAAATATCTGAATCATACACTCCATTTAGCTATGAACCTGCCAGACGGTCAAGATCGACCCTTCCGGCCAGGGTTCCAGCTCCTTTTAACATAGGCTGAATACAACTTAACACCCGCTTAACACAATTTACGCGGCAACAGGTCATATTAGACAGCGGAGGAAATACATGAAAGCACGCATTTCAATTTTGGTAGCGCTAAGTCTGGCCCTGGCGGCAAACGCTCCGTGCCAGGGCGCGCAGGATAAAAGCACTGAATTTAATCCCAAGCTAAGCCAATACGCGAAAACTCTAGGCGGAGTTGGCAGCGCCAGCTACGACGAGGCGGATGTCGCCGAAAAAAGAACCTTCACTAGCGCGATCTCCGTTAATCTGAGCGCTAAAAGCGTTAAAAGCGGGAACGGCGCCAGCCTCAAGCTAAACACCGAAGGCGTCAAGGTCCGCGACGGCGTGATTATTTCGTTAACCGAATACGGCATAAGCGTCAACGCCGAAACGTCGGACTTAATCAGCTACGAACTGAGCGGCAAGCTGGAGGGGACACTGAGCCTAGACAGCGACGCCGATTACCAGCTCTATCTTAACGGCGTTACGATACAGGCTAAAGACGGCCCCGCCCTCAAGCTGCGATCAACAAAGCGGGCCTTCATTACGCTGGCATCGGGCAGCGTCAATATCATGAGCGACGCCGCCGAACGCGCCGAGGACCTGGACATGAAAGCCGCCCTCTACGCCAAAGGCCGCGTTATTCTGAGCGGCAAAGGCTCGCTAGTAATAAACGCCGCCTATAAGCATGGCCTATCCAGTTCTGACCTTGTCCGTGTCCGAAGCGGAACCGTATCGATCAACGTGTCGGCCCGCGACGGTATCCGAACGGACAACGGCTTCATCATGGACGATGGACAACTTACTATAGTTGGAACCGGGACAACGGTGGATGACGAAAGCAAGGGCATTAAGGTTGACGGCACGGAAAAATCGCCGGGACTGGGCTATGTGGTCATCAATGGCGGCCAAATCGTGATAGACACGATCGGCAAGGCCATCAGCGCCGGCTGGGATATCGATGAGGACGCCGACACCGCCGATACCGCCGACGACCCTCATCCGGATCTAATCGTTAACAACGGCGTGATTCTTATCACCACCACCGGAACGCCGTACGAACGTACCGACGCCGCGGGCAACGCCGTTTCCTGCAGCCCCGAAGGCTTGGAAGCTAAATCCGACCTGATCATCAACGGCGGCTATATCGATATAAAATCCACCGACGACTGTCTTAACGCCGGTAAGTCCATTGTCATAAACGATGGACTTATTTCCGCCGTCTCCAGCACCAATGACGCTATCGATTCCAATGGCAGCTTGACCATCGCCGGCGGTCTCATCGTCGCGGTCGGCGGCCGGGGGATGGAAGGCCCCTTTGACTGCGACACCAACAGCTTCGCCGTGACCGGCGGCATCTTCGTCGGCGTTGGCGGCACCACAAGCCAGCCAAGCGTTTCCGCCTGCGAGCAAAATGTGTTGGTGGCCGCGGGCGCCGCTAAAGGCACAAGCCTGGCGATCAAAGCCGAAGATGGTTCCATCGTCCTCGGTTATCTCTTTCCGACGAGCGCCGCGACACTCGTGGCGTCAAGCCCGGAACTCCAGTCCGGTGTTGAATACTCTATCTTGACCGGCGGCGCGGCGTCCGGCGGAGACGTTTTCAACGGCTTATCTACCGGCTTAACAAGCTACAGCGGCGGCAAGGCGGTACAGACCTTCACGCCCGCTTCCGCCTTAACGCGGACAGGCGGTCAAATCTTCACTATGGGACCTGGCGGAGCCGGCGATTTTGGCGGCGGCCGGCGAGGAGCTTTCAACCCTAGAGACGGCGGCGCTTTCGAGCCAGGCGATGATGCCGGCTTCGGTCCTCGCGGCGATCTGGGCCAGAGGCCTGATGACCAAGCTTTCCGTCAAAGAGAGAATATGATACCGCCCGATGGCTGGACGCCGCCCGATGGCTTTACGCCGCCTGAAGACTGGGAAGCGCCCAATGGCCAAAATCCACCATCGGCTTGGAAAGAAACGCAAGAAAATAAAACCGCGGCAGACGAGTAGATCAGCCGCGGCTAATCCGTCAGGCCAAACGTCAGCGACAAGCCCAGCTAGAGTCGAGCTGGGCTTTTTTTGTCCGCCGGCGCGCCAAGGAAAACTACTGTTCAGTCAGTGCCAAACTTTAGTCTGGAACGGACCTGACTTTCCCTTTAGGGAAGAAGCTTCAACGTTCCCCACTGCGCCGGCGAATTATAAAATTGGTTACTGCCATTCCAAATCCATTGATACGTCCGTAATCCATCGATTCCGGCATCATCGACGGCGAGATCGAAGGTGAGGACCGTTCCCTCTTCGGGAACAAAGTTTCCCAGCGCTTCCCAGGGGAACGAAAGCTCCAGAACGTAACCGCCTTCGGCTGGGGCGGAAGCGATCTCCGCTCCCGGCACCGCTGACTTAAGCTTGCTCCACTCCCAACTCCGAGCCGGCAGCTTCGCGATCGGGTCATGGGGCGCGAAGCCGAGCTGCCAATCGGTGGAGCTGAATTTGAGTCGGGCGGGATCGGCCTTCGGGTCGGTGGATACGCAAAGTTCCAGGCAAGCGCCGTTCCAGATCCCGTCATTCTTCTGCTTGTTCGTCAAAGGAAAAGCGCTTTTCGCGTCGAGCTTCACGTACAGACGCTCGGCGTCCCAGAGGAAACGCACGACACCGCTAAGGCCGTTCTTGCCGGTGAAGCTTGTCTCAGGCGCGAGCGACCAATCGATCTTGCCCGAGGAATCGCGCCGCGGCCGAACGGCGTCGATATTTTTACGCTCGGCCGCTACAGCCGGAGCGACGCTCTTCTTGTAAACAGCGTAATTCTGGCGAAATACGCCGGCTAGGCGATTGATGGCCTCTGGTTGATCTTTGTAGAACGGCTGGGCCAGTACTTCCTTGGCTCCGGCCAAGGCTTCCGGAGAATCGTCCAGGCGCCACTCCCGCTCCTTCAAGACGCTGAAATACACAAGACCCTTTATCCCCGGAAATTGGGACGTTAAAGCGGTATGCATTTCTTTAAGCCACTCCGCCTTTTCCACGCCGGTCCGGCCAGTGGCGAATTCGCCGATATAGATCGGTTTTTCGAATTTACCTATCACTTCGCTATAAATCTTAGCGAAGATATCCGTGAAGGAAGCGTTACTTTCAAAATCGTAGCCATCCAAGGCTATCCAATCGACATAGTCGTCACCCGGATAGGCCAAAAGCGGATCGTTCCAATCCTGGGCGGGTACGGTTCCGGCGTTGGGACCCCATACCCAGACGACATTCTTGGCTCCCTCTTGTACGACAATATCGTGAACCCGTCGGTACGCTTTGATATAATTGAGCGGGTCCTGTCCGTTTTGCGCGATCCCCCAGGGATACCAATCGCCGTTGAACTCATGACCCCAGCGGACAAAGACAGTCTTACCGAAGGCCGCCGCCGCGGCGCCCCATTCCGCGATATAGCTATCCCAGGTTCCCTCGTTTATATCGGACAGGTGGATTTTCTCGGTGTCGTCCCACAGCCAGGGTTCCCAGGTCACGTTGGGAATAGAACCGGCGGCCCAGGCGTTTTCAGCGGCTTCCAGCGGAAAGGGATGGCTAAAATCAGTGAACCACATGATTGACGCGAAGCGCCGCCCAAGGCGTTGCTCAAGCGAGAGGGTCTCGGTCAGGTCCAGAGGACCATTCTCGGTAAAGAGCCCAATCCAGACTCCGTCACCGCCATCATCCTGTACCGGCGATTCGGACAGGACTGCCGGCGTCGCGGCGCAACTTGTCGCGAGTAGGCTCACCGCGATAATAGTCAGGACGGTACATAAGACTGATACAAAAATCCGACCTGTCGCTTTCATACGCTATTTCCCCCTTAATTCCTTCTTCACCTGATATGCGGCTTTTGGCCTAGCTTGATTCTCGAACCAGCAAGGTGAGCGGTAGTATCGTCTTAGCATCCAGCGGGCCGCCCTTGACCGCCTCCATGACTTTCACGGCCATACGCCGCCCCAAGTCCTTCCTATCGTAGCGCAGAGTCGTCAAGGCCGGGTTGAGCCACGCTGAGACCTCCAGCCCGTCAAAACCGGCGATCGCCACGTCTTCGGGGACCCTAAGACCGAAACGCCTGACCGCGTTGAGCGCGCCGATAGCCGACTCGTCGTTGGCGGCGACTATGGCGCGCGGGATTTGGCCGTCAGCGAGAATAGCCGAGACAGATTTATCCGCCACGTCGACCTTGAAACCGCCCGGGGCTCGCCGCCGCCGGTCTGGAGCTAGACCGCGTTCGTCCAGAAAGGCGTCAAAGGCTTCATACCGTTCGCGCGCGTCCCAAGCCGCCTCAATATCGCCATCGAGCCACAAATAATCCCTATACCCCCGATCCCAGAGATGCGCCATCAAGGTGTAGAGGCCGCCCCGATTGTCGAGCACATACCTGAGCGCCGTCACGTCGCGGAAACCCGCGTCGAAGAGTACCGACGGGACGGAATTAACCAAGGGCACAAGGAAGCGCTGCCAGGTCTCATTCGGATTCAATAAGACAAGGCCCCGGACCAAACCGGCGGAAACAAGACCGCGGCTCAGGAGGAGGGAGTCTTTTTGTATCGTCATCGCGACCACGGCGAAACCGCCCTCGTTAATCGTCGGCTGAAGTCCTTCCAGAATTTCGCCATACCAGGGTCCCGCCAGGCCGTCGGTGAGAACGGCGATCAAGTTGCCGCGCGCGCCTTTCAAGAGCCGCGCCGCGATGCTTGGCGAATAACCCAGGCTCTCCGCGATGTTGAGGACTTTCGCCCTGGTATCCGCCGAAACGCGGCCTGTCCCATTAAGCGCGTAGGAGGCCGCCGTGACCGAGACTCCCGCTCTTCTGGCGACCTCGCGGAGCGTCACTTCGCCCTCTGATTTGGTGAAACGTTTCATCAGATCGATATCATAGCGCGCATTCGTTATCCAGTCAAATACTTTGACAAGGCTCCGCGCTTGACCCGAGGCGCTCATGAGCTTATGATGATGAAACGTTTCATCAAGCGGCCATGACAGCTGTCCGCCGCTCATCATCCTACAGATCGAAATAGGAGAACATCATGCGCGGAGTGAACTGCGGCGGTTGGTTCAGCCAGATAGACGCGATTGAGGAAAAAGATCCAACCGGCTTCCCTGGGAAAATGGAGCATATCCAGTCATTCATAGGGCCGGAAGACTTCACGCGCATCGCCGGCTGGGGCTTTGACCACATCAGGCTCCCGCTGGACTGGCAGAACGCCTTTGACAAAAAGCTACGGGGTGACGAGCGTGTCCTTAGCCTCTTAGACGCGGCGATAGACGGTATGCTCGGCGCGGGCCTCGGCGTTATCCTTGACCTTCATAAGTGCCCCGGCCACGATTTCTACGACGGAACGATGAGGGATCAAGCTTTTTTTTCCGATCCTTCGCTCCGCCGTGACTGCCTAAAGCTCTGGGAACGGCTGGCTGAACGCTACGGCGGGAAGCGGGGCGTCATGCTGGAATTGCTCAATGAGCCCGTCGCGCCGAGCGCGGAAATATGGAATACGGTTAAAGACGAAATCGCGACGGCCGTGCGGCGCATGGCCCCGAAGGCAACCCTCGTTATCGGCTCCAATCTATGGAACAGCGCCGCGCAGTTCGCGAAACTGGAACCCTTCGACGACGACAACGTCCTCTACAGCGTCCACGTCTACAACCCTTTGGTGTTTACCCATCAACGCGCCCCCTGGTGTCCCGCGGCGGTTTTTAACCAGGCTAGGACCTATCCAGGTAGCTACACGATCCATAACGACGGCAGCTCAAGGCTGCCCCTGGACGAGGCGGGACGATGGGACCGCGATCGGCTCGGCCGCTTCCTTGAGCCCGTCTTCCGCTTCCGTCAACGTTATTCTGTCCGGGTGGCCTGCAACGAATTCGGCGTATATATGGGCGGGCCCGATCGTGAAAGCCGCCACGCCTGGATGAGGGACATCCTCGGTCTCTTCAAAGAAAATGATATCGGCTGGACTTACTGGAACTATAAGAACCTGGACTTCGGCATAACGAGCGTCGGCGAGAAGCTCTTCCTGAACGCGAGCCAATACGCGAACGCCGAACGCGTCGACCGCGAACTGCTTGATATCCTCATGGC
>CAZJJK010000082.1:0-15242 GCA_964546285.1 uncultured Treponema sp.
CAACAGAATTGGCAGCAGTTCAAAACAAATAAAGGGCTGGAAACGTTTTTAACTATCAGCGAACGTAACCGCAAGCAAGGATTACAGGTCTAGGCCACTGAAGAAGCTGAAGCGGTTTCGGAATATAAATAGCCTGTTTTAAGGCAGGTTTCAAACAAAGCTTTCGGCATAAAATCGTTAAGCGTCTTTTCGTAACCATCCATAACACGGACGATACGAACTTGATAACCGCTTTCCGTTTCAAGAATTACATCCAAGAATTCAACACGGCCGGGCTCGCATTTAATGCAATAGCGTTTCATGCTTTCCTCCACATACCCTAATATCGGTATTAGTGGGCTCACGGTTTACTGGAAACACGAGTTCTATGAATGTATGAAAAGGCATAGTACGCCCTTAGTTGGCTGTAAGCGGCTCTGCTTCGTAGTGAAATACAAATTCGCAAACAAATGGCGCTGTACCGCTTCTTACCGGAAAATCTATACAATAGACGCGTTGACTTCGGCCAAGATGATCACGGTATGTTGGAGCGCTTAGTATGGCTTCGCCGAGCGGTCCCCTCGCTTCCACTAGCAGCGAGCCACGCTTCCCGCGCAAACATATAGAACCCGATGAAAGGTCAGGCTTTATCGGCGAGATAAAGCGTTCCAGGACGCGAGCTTCTGGTAGAGACAGAAAAAAATGGTCGCGGAGATAGACACGGGAGAGACAAGCCGATGAAGCGAAGGAAAAACGGCGCACTATGCCGCGGGCTTGCTTAATATCGTACGCTTGAGCTAAATCCATAGATAACTCTATAAGTTCCCGAGTTTCCTCAAGAGTAAACGCCTCAGCTCGATAGAGAGGACCGGGGCTTTGTCCTTGATCGCTTATAATTGGCACGCTATGACTTAATGAAGAGGGTACGAAAAAATGGTAACGCTCATCACTGAAATAAGCTTTTGTATATTCGCCGGCTCCTATATCGAGAATAAAAATATCGTCATACGCGGCTAGAATAAAGGCGCCTATATCATTGTGGTTGTGAGGCTCGGCATTATGGCCACCCTTAGCCGCAAAGGCTAAGCCTCTTGACGCTGGTTTTACAAACCACTCCGCTGTTGGGAAAAAATGATAAGAAGCGCTAGCCTCCTCCGTGACAGGGCCGGCACTATCCGTCATAGCGCCGCCTGACAAAATAGCGGCGGGAGGCTTATGTGTACCTAACCACCAAAAATCGCGGAGGGCTAAGCACCAGCGAGCGCAGGGGTCGTCAAAAAGGCCCGCGGCTAGAGGGGCTGGCGGGGCCTTTACCCCAGGGAAACGGCTTTCCAAAAAAGCGCTAAGCCCCTGACGGAAACGCTCGGTGCTTGAGGCGTCAGAGAAACTTACGGATACTGTATCCGTAAGATAAACACTTTGCTGAAAACGAGCGATCAGGGCTATTTTTGGATCTTCATTGAGTAGATCGAACTTGTTTTCTGTCCTTTCGCGTAGAAGTTCCGAAAAAGCGACAAAAAAACCAAAACCATAGGTCCAATAGCTCAAACCTTCAAGACAGACTCCATCATCGGAATAGTTAGCTATAAAACGACGGAGAGTTGGAAGCAAGCGGTCTAAAAAAAGATGAAGGCGCTTGCGGTCATTGGACAAATAGAGGGCCGCGGCGCCGATAGAGGAAGCGCAGACCGCCGCCCAATTATCGCTTGATTCTTCCCAAGTAAAAGGTTTAGAACTGGCTAAGAAAGGATTAAGTGCCCTTTGGCAAAGCTCGTTACGGACCCGTTCGGCGATGAGAGGCGTTAACTCCAATCCAACCAGATCGATAATTTCAGCTAAAGCCCAAGCTGTTTCGCAGGCAAAAAGATCAAGCGTGAAGCGATGAGTGAAACTGTTTAGCGGCTTGTCGCCGCCGAGATGGGCCGGCAAAGCCCAGGTATACTCGTCGCAAACGGACCATAAAATATTTTCTAGCGCGGCTAGGTCGGCCTTTTCACGATAGATAAGATAGCGAAGGCCAAAGGCGACAAGGCGGCGACGACGACTAAAATACGCATCCTCATAGGCGAGTCTATCGCCTGTATCATGGAAGCGCCTAAATAAGGAGAAGCTTAACTCGGGTATTTTTTCTACCCTAAAAGCCGCGACGGCTATATCCAATTCATCCCTAAGCTGGCGAAGAAGGGAGCCGTCGCTCGCGGCGAAACGACGCCAGGCTTTTTCGTCTCCTGTAAGTGGCGGTGGGTATGAAGCCGCCGCTTTTCCCGTTTTCAACATAAAGGTAACTATATCAAGGCTATACGGCGTAGCGTTTCACGCTTTTATGCCGCTTGAAGCCACGCCCTCAATAAAGAAACGTTGCAACGCTAAAAATATGGCGATTACGGGAATCAGCGAGACTAGAGAAGCCGCCATAATTAGAGCGTATTCAGCCGAATATTGGGCTATAAACATCCGTAAACCAAGCTGTATGGTTTTTAAGCGTTCGCTATTCAAATAAATAAGCGGGCCCATAAAATCATTCCAAACTGTCACAAAGCTGAAAATAATAAGGGTGGCGACAGCTGGGGTGGAAAGCGGCATGATAATGCGCGCGTATATACCGTACTCGCTAAGACCATCTATCCGTGCGGCATCGGATAGTTCTTCCGGCACGCTAACAAAAAATTGGCGCATCAAAAAAACCCCAAAAGCCGAGAAAGCTTGAAGCAGAATTAAGGCCATGTGGCTGTTACCCAGGCCGAGTTTCTGCATCATGATGAACTGCGGCACCATATAAACCTGCCAGGGAATAGCGATGGTGCCTACATAGGCCAGAAACAGGATATCGCGTCCTTTGAAACGCAATTTCGCGAAAGCGTATGCCGCGAAACTTGAGGTGAATAACTGAAGGCTGGTAATAATAAGCGTTAACTTACTGGTGTTAAAAACAAAGGTCAGAAAAGGTATTTTTTCCCATATAAGGATATAATTATTCCACTTTGGTTTTTTTGGAAGCCATTCAAAGGGAAAACGAAACACATCCTTATCTAGCTTTAAGGAAGCGGACGCCATCCAGAAAAAAGGCAATAACATAGACGCGGCGGTAGCTACCAAAATAGCATAGATAAGCGCGGAACTAAAACGATGATAAAAAGCGTTGCTGGAACGCGTGGCTATTTCGTTTTTCATAAGTAGCTAACCCATTTCTTTTCAGCACGGAATTGGATTACGGTTATGGCGAATACGATAAGAAAAAGCACCATCGCTATGGCGCTGGAGTAGCCGTAATCAAACGCGATAAAGGCTTGATTATAAATCATGTAAACAAGGACATTGGTAGCTCTACCTGGCCCGCCGCTTGTCATTACAAAAATAAGATCAAACACTTTAAAACAGGAAATCGTCAGCATAATAAAGACGAAAAAGGTAGCGGGAGTTAGCATGGGTAGTGTTATGTTTCGAAAACGCTGCCAAGCGTTCGCCCCATCTATTTCGGCCGCCTCATATAAGGTACGAGGAATACCTTGTAAAGCCGCGAGATAAATAACCATATAGTATCCGGCGGATTTCCAGATACTGGCGAAAATAACCGTTGGCATAGCCCAACTTGTGGATGCTGTCCACCGCGGTGGTTCAGATACGCCAAGGCTCTGTAAAATATGATTTACCGGTCCCATTGACGGGTGAAAAAGCATATTCCAGACAACGGCCACCGCTACTAGAGAGGCGACATACGGGAAAAAGAAAATGGCGCGAAAAACGTTGCGCCCATACATCTTCCTGTTTAGAGCGATAGCTAAAGCCAAGGAAGAAATTAAGGTTAAGGGTACCGTACCAAGAACATAGTAAAAGGTATTCATGGTTGATATATGAAATGTTTCGTCGGTTAACATATTAGCGAAATTCTTTAGGCCGACAAATTTAATGGGATTGGCTCCGTCCCAGGAGAGGAAGGATAGAGCAAAAGCGAA
Source organism: uncultured Treponema sp. (assembly GCA_964546285.1). Taxonomy (GTDB): domain Bacteria; phylum Spirochaetota; class Spirochaetia; order Treponematales; family Breznakiellaceae; genus CAZJJK01. The sequence goes on from CAZJJK010000082.1 coordinate 3,933, forward strand.
AATAACGGGAAGAAGAGTGAAAATAGTAAAACCAATAAAGTTCGGCAGAATGAAAGAATACGCTATCAGGTTAGACCGTCGAAGGCGCCGCCGCCGAGAACGTTCTTTGTCGGATAGGGTTTTAGCGTCAGCGTTATCGCCGAACATGGGAACCTCCCGAAGCTCAATCTAAAAAAAAGGGGTGGCGGCTCAAAGGCGGCCGCCTTTGAGCCGCCACCCCCCCCCATAACCTACGAATAAGCTACGCGGTCGTTGTGCTTATCGTAGTTCTCGCGCTTTATTTATTCAACTCTTCCTTAACGCGGCGAGACATATTCGCTAAACCGGTATCCACTGGAACCGATTCGGTGATGATAAGCTCGTGCTCCTCGTTGAGTATTTTTTCTATAACGGCAACCTTTGGATGTAAGGGGAGTTCAAGACGCACTTTAGCGGTTGAAAGGGCTTCAGCGCTGGCGGCATCTGTCGGGAAACCATTCATGTTGCTGAGAATGTCAATAACTTCCGTATTGCGGATAGCCGGGAAAGAACCCAAGTTGGCCAATATCTTAGCGCCATCGGGACCGCAGAAGAATTTGATAAAGTCCCAAGCGACATCCTTGTTTTTTGATTTGGAATTGAGCGCTAGAGAGGTTATCGTTCCGGCTGTGGTACCAGCCGCGACTCCGTCTTGATGAGGATATTTCACAAGACCCCAATTCATATCGGCTTCGCCTGCCTTGATCTTGCTGATCAAAGTACCAATAAACCAGGAACCCATTGGCAACATAGCGATCTGCTCGTTATACCAGAGCCCTGAGTAATGGATATTGCCAACCTTAAGTGAGGCGAAATCCATTATAGTCTTGTCGCGCTGCATTTTCAGGATCATCTCATACATCGGTTTCATAAACGAATAGTTGGTGGTAATGATGGAATTTTCGCCATTCTGTACCGTACCAAGCTGAACGGTTGATCGCCAGGTGTGATGATGCGATCCGTAGACGCGGTCAACGCCGCTGCCGGAAGATATCTTAGCGGCCAAGGCGGCATACTGGTCCCAGCTAATGTCGTTAGTCGGATAGGCGACTCCAGCGTTATCAAACAGATCCTTGTTGTAATAGAGAAGCCAGAAGTCGCTACGGAAGGGCAGGGCGTATAGCTTATTGTCAACTAGAATATCGTTTGTAATGCCGGAATACTGGCCGACATCAACGCTATCGCGGGCGATATAGCTATCCAAGGCTTCAATCTGGTTTTTGGTAACCATAGCGGAATACATCGGAATGTCTTTGACTGAAATAATATCAGCGTCGTCTCCGCCCGCCAGCATAATAGCTAGTTTGTCGCCATATTCATTGGCGGGAATGTTGATAAATTCGAATTTGACATTCGGGTTCTTAGCCTGATACGCGTCAATCATTGGTTGAACATAGGTGGTCTGGTTAAGGTCCCAGACAATAAAGCGCAATGTGGTTTCTTTAGCCGAGCTTGACGCTGGCGTATCGCGTTGGGCTTCGGCGAATAGGATCGTGGCGGCTATGGCGAACAAGGCCGCAAAGATCATCCGTTTCTTCATAAAAACCTCCTTTCAGGTTCATCGAGATACAATATCGTAACGCGGCTTTATTCAGCTTGAAATGAAGCTTTCTCCGCTTTACGATAAAGTTCTACGATACGACTGCCTTTGAAAGCGATAATTCAGAAAAATTTGGATATGGTCTAAGCTGTGGATAAATAAACCTGGAAATATCTACGAAAACGAGACTATATACCAGATCGGCAGCGTGTACGGTATTCTGAGGGGGTTTGACCGCAGACCCGCTTGAATACCTTGCTGAAATAGTACGCGTCATCAAAACCGACTTCATCCGATATTTCATATACTTTCTTGTTCGTTTCGCGTATGAGTATTTTGGCTTTCGCTATGCGTTGCGCGGCAAGATATTCGGAAAAACCTATGCCTTCTTCTTGTTTAAAGACGGAGCTAAGATAATTGGGGCTTATGCTAAATCGTTCGGCCACGCCGCTTACCGTAATTTTTTCGGTATAACGCTCATCCAGAAAACGCTTAATAAGCTGAACCATTTGACGAGAACGCGAATCTGGCTGATTTTTCAGATCGTTGGCGACGCCGTCGCGTAAATGTTCAAGCCATATGGCCAAATGGTCAACACTCGCGGCGCGATACAAGCTTTTACAGCCATCGCCGCCAACGGGGAAATAGCTATCCAAAACCTTTTCATCATCATCAGCCCATTTAAGAAGCAGCCGATGGATACGGCAACAGAGGTCTAAGGCTATTGGCAGGCGAGCGATTTTGCCATGGATAAGGCGAAGTACTTTGTTAAAAGCCGCGTAAATGGCGTCGGGGGAGCGTTTATCCAAGGCTTCGGACAAAGCGCTTTGGTAATCGAAATTCTTTTTGGACGCGACAGCCGCTGGGTTTAAGCTTAGCGCGGAAATATGAAGCTGTTCAAAATCCACAACACGATTTTCTTTTATAGATATATCAGCCGCTCGACGCGCCTCATCATAAGAATCGGCTATATCCTGAAGTTTGAAACAGGTACTTCCCAAACCTATCGCCAATGTGACGGAGAAATATTTTGAGGCGAGTTCCCGGACTTTCGCGGCCGCGGCCCGAGCGCGTTGATCCCCAGTGTTATATTGATCGGAGCGTTCAAAGTAATAAATAATGGCGGCGAAAGCGTGACGATCCAATGGCGCGGTAAAGGCTTTTCCCTCTCTGCCAAATATCTGACGGACAAGATCCGCCGTACAATTATAAAGCTTTCCAGCTTCCTCGGCGCTAAGAGCCCGGTCATTCGCTAATTCCAGGTGGAAAAAAGCCGCTCTATATTCACCGTTTTCATTGGGAAGCTCCATCGCGGCGCTCGCTTCCTCCGCGGCGGCCGAGTCGACAAGCCCTCGTTCCAACAGACGGACTACGATAGTTTCAACAAAGGGCGGGTCCGCGATGCGTGGCGTTTTCGTCATAGGGCGGCGTTCATCAAGCCGGGCTAGCGCTTTCGCTACGGCCTCCGCTAGACTTTCTTCAGTCAATTCAAGCTTTAATAGATAATCCGTTACGCCATAATGAATAGCTTGACGGGCGTACTGGAAGTCCTCGGCGCTTGTAAGTATAATAAATTCCGTTCCTAAGCCGGCGCAACGCTCTATCAGTTCCATCCCATCCATAAGCGGCATTCGTAAGTCAACTATCGCTAGGTCCGGCGCTCGTTTAAGGATGAATTCGTAAGCTTTTTGCCCATTGGACGCCGTACCGACTATGCTTATTCCCAGCGCCGTCCAATCAAGCATGGACCCGAGTCCGATTCGGACCAGGGGTTCATCGTCAACTATCAACAAGCCGCGCATCGGCTGCCTCTCCTTCCGCGTTTTTGGCCGACTCTTGGAAGGGAAGACGGACAGTAAGTATAGTGTATTCTCCCTCCACGCTTTCCACGCTTAAGCCATAGCGATCGCCAAAGCTAAGTTTTATGCGTTCGTCTATATTTACAAGCCCTATATGATTGAACGCTCGTTTGGCGGGAGCCGCGGTTTTCATGATATCGGTCAATCGTTCGGCGGCTATACCCACACCATCATCGCGAACCGTAATGTATACCTCATCGGGATTTGGTCTTTCGGCACCTATACGAATTATTCCAGCCCTTCCCTTTGGTTCAATGCCGTGGATTAGGGCGTTCTCCACTAAAGGTTGCAAGGTGAATTTCATCAACTCCGCCGACAATAGAAGGGGGTCGTTTATATCGATCTCAAGCTCAAACAACAGCGCTGAGCGATAAGCTTGAATGGTGCAGTATTCGCGTACCAGGTCGAGTTCCAAAGAGAGGGGGACAAGCTCATCGGTGCCTCTGGCGGCGTGACGTAGCAGAGTGGCTAAGGAGCCAGTCATCTCAGCGATACCTTCAGCTTTCTGGATGGATGCCGACCACTTTATGATATTGAGGGTGTTGTACAAAAAATGAGGATTGATTTGGCTTTGAAGCATACGAAATTCCAAGCTTTTCTTCGCTTTTTCGTCGCTGAGACGTTGCGCCAACAATTCCTCGATATCCTTTGACATACGATTTACGGCGCGGCCTATGTGCCCAAGTTCGTTATCGGATTCTATAGTGGGATCGTATGAAAAATCTCCGGTCGCTATCATGTTTACCCGGCGATTTATGCGCGCGATCGGTCTATTTACGCTTCGGTCAAGAGCGATAAGCACTAAGAAAACCAATAGCATCATGCCGCCGCCGATAAGCGCGAAAAGGCCGGCGAAAACGCGATTCTGATGGCCAAATTGGATAGTCGGCAGGCTTTGGGCGATAACCCAGCCGGTACTTTTCCCCTCAACTAAGACGAGGGTACGGCTCTTGCCGCTTAGCTCTATATCGGCGGCGAAGACTTGTCCTTTTTTTTCAGAGGCCGCGCTGATCGTCGTGGATTGATAAGAAGCCGCGGCTTCCATTAAGGCGGCGCTTTCTTCGCTATCCTCCAAAACCGCTATAGAAGCGCGGTCGCTGAGCTCGTAGGCGACCTTTCCTAAAACGGCGAAAAGCCGTGTCCCGGTTTCAAGGTCGTATTGAATGAGTGGATCGGTAAAAACCTTATCATTGACCGCGAAAGCGGCGAATCCGATGACTTTTTTAGCTTCGTAGTCATAGATACGCCGTAAAAGCGGCACGACGGCGTTGTCGGAAGAAAACATAAAGGGGGAAGCTTCCACTCTATCCCCTAGGTCGCCGGCCCGCTCAAAATCATGCGAATCAAACCAAGACCGGCAGACGGTGTAATCATCGGCGTGTCCGTTTACCAAGCCCACTTGGATGGCGGATTTATTGAGATCGGCGATCAATATTTTATCGATATATTTATCTATTCCGCCGGAGTACATGCTGTCTCTTAAGGAACGATGGGCGGCCAAAGCTTCGCGCCGTTTCAGCAGGGTATCCGTTGGAGCCGTTTTTACGAAATTTATTATTTCATGATTAAGCGAGGCCCAATCAGCCATCGCGCCTATGCGCCGAAGATTGCCGTCGATATTATCCATAGCGATTCGTAAACGATAATTGATCGCCTCCACTAGGTTGTCGCGTAAGAAGCCTCGAACGGCGATAAAGATTAAGCTCATAACCAACATGAGCACCGAGAAAGTTACCGCCAGGCTGTTCAAGCTTATACGGGCTCTAAGACTCCGGCCAAATAGCGTCATTTTTTCCTTCCGAATAGTCGCGCTAAGGGTAATTCCAGGTCCTCGTTGTCTATCCGGCACAGCAAAGCCGATCCGTCCCAGCAAAGCGTAGGCGCGGCTCCAGCGCTTTGGGGTCTAGTATCCCCCGCGTGGACGGCACAAGCCAGAATATTCACGCCTATGGGCAACTCGCTCCGTAAAAGGGGAAGAACTACGACCGGCTCAATTAAGTTAAGATTTGGTTCTACATATAGCGCTTCAGCTGTCCGGTTTGGATCGGCTCTTAGTGAGGCTTCGTTTTCATTAATTAGACCAAGCTTTTGGAGGATACTATTTTCAAGCTTAAGATCAACAATGCGGGAAGCCGCCCAGGGTAGGCTTATCGTAAAATCCTCTGCGTCTTTCGCCGTTTCCGCGTGAGTTAGCTTTATATCGATCTCGCTGTCAAACTTGTTGAAACGCGGAATGGCGAAGCCTCCCTCAGCGGAAAATAAGCGCCGCATAGACTGAATAAGGTGAAAACGAAGATGCCAAGCGCCCGCCGCGACAAGAAGCGTTTGAATAAGTACATCGTCCCAAGGCCGCCAAAGCCCATAGGTCCAAAAGGCGCCCGATTCTTGATTACTGGTTCGGCGGCGTTCTCTCCAATACCCATCGCCTTCCGACAAAACTAACATGGAATCGCAGCCAGTCTGCTCAAGGCCATAGGAACCATGTGAGACGCAAAAAGCGAAACGGGCTGAATACGCGAATTTTGAGAATTTGGAGGCGCCCTGAATCAGCTCCTTCCCAGGATAACGGCCAGGACAGAGGAGAACCGCGTCTTCTATGGAACGGCTGATTATATAATTTGGAACTGGCGCATGCACACGTTTTGGTTGTTCGGGCGGGGGCGCTTCTTCCGCTCGCCAAAAGGGGTGATCACTGGGCAACGCTAAGGGTAAAAAAGCTTTAAGGCCCCAATACGGCGAACTTGGAGAGTTATATTGCTCCGCCATGATTAGATTTGGATAGGCATAGCCAATGCTGAGTGTATCGTTATCGTTTAAAATGGGTTTAGAAAACCACCAACGCAGATTACGTAGATAAAAGCCTTTCAGCGACGACCAGGGTATAAGCTCCTCATTGGCAAAGGCTATCGCGCCAAGAAACGCGGCGGCGCCAAAACGATAACAAAGGCTTCTGCCGTATGGAATAACAGATCCATCATTATGAAACCAAGGCAGGAATTGACCCGTAAAAAGGCGCACTCTTTCTCGGTAAAGCTCCGCTGTCCGTCGCCGCTCAGCCGCGGCTATGAAGTGGGCGCTTCCCGGCGGATTAAGGTCAAGGGGCTTCAAGGAGTCTATGCGCGCTAGTAAGAGTCCGTAGAAATGAAAGCCGGAAGGATTATAATAATCGAAATTTTCATCCACCCCGTCTTGGTACCAACCATCGCCCCTATACATGGATTCAACCATATTGATGGAATACCGTTCCGCTTTCTCGTTCGTTTCAAGGCCGAGTGAACGAAAGGCCGCGCAGACAAGAAGCCTGAAGCAATGCCAGTTATTAGCCGGCAAATGAAGTCGTTCTATTGTGGAAAGCCAAGCGAAGAGGTTTTGTTTATCGGAGCTAGCCAGAGGAAGCCAAAAATGTTCAGGCGCGATAAGCAGGCAAAGCGCGATAGCCGCCATCTCCACAAGCCGCTGATCGGCGTCTTGGGGAAAGCCCCAAAAGGCGTTATCAGCCGGATCAATGCCGCGTTTTAAACGCTCCACGGCTTTATCCGTTCCTTCCCAACGTTCTCCTCCCGCCAAAAGCGGCGCGAGGGCCCACAAGCTTCGGCTAAAACCTTCTATTAAGCTGACGCGTGGCGAAAATCGGGCTCCCGTCGCGCCTAGCGCGTAACCGCCGCCATCCTCCACATAGTGAGTTTCCAAAGCCGTCAGTAAGGTCTTAGCGGCCTTAACTAAATCAGAACGGCCGCGGAGCGGATTACCCGCCAAAGTATTGGGCCTGTGTCGCATAGCATACTGTACGGCGCTTTAGTCCGCCTGTCGATAACAATATGCCTTGTCTTTATCGGCTTTTATACATGGCGCGAATGTATCAGCGTCTTTTTTCGCGTTATTACAAACGTCTTTTGTCTTTGGGGCCTTATGGAAGAGCTGCCTTAGTTGATAAAATCAACTAAAGCGCGATATAGTGGTGAAATGGCGATATAGTTGCCATGTATGGAGGTAACTCAATTATGGAAAAAGATATAGCTAATTGGGCGAGACGCCAGTTAACGGAGGATATTCTTCCTTATTGGGAAAAAAGCGGCCCAGATACCAAAGGTGAGGGTTTTTTTGGGGAGATAGATTTTTATGATAATCCGCGTCCTGAGCTTGAGAGAAGCGTGGTTATGGTATCGCGTCATCTTTGGACCTTCTCCGCGGCCGCTCGTTTCCTGCGTGATGAACGTTGGCTGAAAACGGCCAAGGCGGCCTTTGATTATCTCATAAATCGATTTTTGGATAAAGAATACGGCGGTTTTTACTGGGCTGTAAGGCAAAACGGCGAAAGCTCGGTAACTAAAAAACAAAGTTATGGGCAAGCTTTCGCCATCTACGCTTTGGTTGAATATGCTCGTTGCCCTTATGTGAATCAAGACGAACGCGATCATGCGGGTAATTTGGCGTTGTCGGTTTTTCAATTGTTGGAGAGCAATGCCCGCGATAGAGCTTATGGCGCTTACAGAGAAGCTTTGGAACGCGATTGGTCTCCGACTTTAGATCGTCGGCTGAGTCCGGCTGATCTTGATTGTGAAAAATCGATGAATACCAATTTACATGTTATGGAAGCGTATACCAATCTGTTCCGTTATTCTGGAAATCCAGCTGTCGCCGAGGCTTTATACGCCCTTTTAGATAGTTTTTCCAGCGAAATTGTCCAAGCCGACGGGCACCTAGCTTTGTTTTTTGACGAAAAATGGCGGCGTTTAGATACTAAAGTGTCCTATGGTCATGATATAGAAGCCAGTTGGCTTATAGAGGAAGCCTTAACTGTTTTAGACGATACTGATTCATTAATTGAGGGGGACCGCTCTTCCGATAACGATAAACGCCAAGCCCTACGCGCTCGGTGCGCTAAAGCTTGCGAAGCTTTAGCTTTTAGCGCTCTCACTCAGGGCTGGGATGAGGAAAGTGGCGCTTTAGAGGAGGAAGCGGCAAGTGCCTCTTCTAAGGCTGAGCGTAAAACCGATAGAATTTGGTGGTGCCAGGCGGAAGCGATAGTTGGTTTTATCGCCGCTTATCAACGTGGCGGGAACCAGCGTTATTTGGAAGCGGCCAATAAAACGCTCCAATTTATTGAGCGCTCTATCAAGTCGCCAAGCGGTGACTGGCTGTGGGGCCGCGCCGCTGACGGCCAAAGTTTGGGAGGACAGCCTAAAGGCGGAAATTGGAAAACTGGATATCATAATGGACGGATGTGTATGGAGCTCATTGAACGATTGGAGAAAAAAGCATGATAGAATTAGGTTTTTCGGCGCGGCTTGAATTGCTTCAGAACTTGTATCGTGTCGCGATAGAAACGCCGAACAAAGTCGTTTTACCGGGTAATGGTCTGTTTTATCGATATGAAAATCCCGTCTTAACGGCTGAACATATACCCTTAGCTTGGCGCTATGATTTTGATCCCTCGACAAATCCCTATTTAATGGAACGGCTTGCCGTAAACGCCGTTTTCAACGCTGGCGCTATCAAATGGGGGAATTCGTATGTACTTGTAGCCAGAATAGAGGGAGCGGACAGAAAGAGCTTTTTCGCTGTGGCTGAAAGTCCAAATGGCGTGGATAATTTCCGATTTTGGGAACGCCCTATCGATATTCCCCAAACAGAGGTCCCGGACATAAATGTGTATGATATGCGTTTATGTTCTCATGAGGATGGATGGATATATGGCGTTTTCTGTTCTGAACGCAAAGATCCGAGCGCGCTCGTGGGCGACACTTCCAGCGCCATCGCTTCGGCGGGCATCGTTCGCAGCAAGGATCTTAAGCGCTGGGAACGATTGCCGGATCTCATCACCCCTTCACATCAGCAACGCAATGTGGTCCTCCACCCCGAATTTGTGGGTGGACGTTACCTCTTATACACTCGTCCCCAAGACGGTTTTATCGAAACCGGCGCTGGCGGGGGAATATGCGTGGCGTATACGGACTCTATGGAAAAAGCGGAAGCTAAAAATGAAACGCTACTAGACCCAAAACGCTATCATACTATCAAGGAAACAAAAAACGGTGCGGGCGCGCCTCCTATAAAAACCGATGCCGGCTGGCTCCATATAGCCCATGGGGTTCGTGCCACGGCGGCGGGTTTACGTTATGTTCTCTACGCGTTTTTATGCGATCTTAATGATCCGTCAAATTTAATCGCTTGTCCTGGCGGCTATCTTCTCGCGCCAGAAGGTCAAGAGAGGGTCGGCGATGTCTCCAATGTGGTTTTTTGCAATGGGACTATCCTTGATGATGATGGACGCTTATTCATCTATTACGCCTCATCCGATACGCGTCTCCATGTTGCCGAAACGTCCGTTGACCGTATGGTTGACTATTGCTTAAATACGCCGGCGGATGGCTTTTGTACGACATCGTCTGTAAAGGCGCGGGTATTTCTCATTGAAAAGAACCGCGCCTTTTCGCGAAAGCTGGATAGCTGTTCCTGAGCCGCTTTTTTTTACATCGATTTTTGACGTTATGGGAAAGAGGCTCACCTGGGGCACTTTCAAAAGTTTCAGGTCTTGAAAGCTGACATACCTTACTTTTCTATAAAATAGGTTTTGATGGGCGGGAACCCGTTGAATTCAACGCTCGCGTAGCTCGCCGTATAAGCCCCGGTCGATAACCAATATAAACGATCGCCTGGTACTAAACTAAGCGGTAATTGATAATGGGTTTTCTCATACATGATGTCCATACTGTCACAGGTGGGGCCAGCTATGATAACCTCGCCTTTTTTTGAACCAGGCTTATGGTCCGTAACGATGGGGAATTTTATCGATTCATCCAGGGTTTCAATGAGGCCATTAAACTTACCGACATCGGTATATACCCAGCGTTGTAGAGCTATATTGTTTTTACGTGATACCAAAATGACATCGCTAACGAGAATGCCAGCGTCGCCAACCAATGAACGGCCAGGTTCTAAAATGATTCGTGGGAGATCTTCGCCAAAATCCTCATGGAGGTATCTGGTAATTTCCTTGGCATACACTTCCAGGTCATTGGCTGGCGCTAAATAATGAGCTGGGAAGCCGCCTCCCATGTTGATGGTGGATAGCTGAATGCCTTCTTCCTCTTCCATGGCGCGGAAAAGATAGTTGGTTTTAGCGATAGCCTCATCCCATTGGCCTATATCCCGCTGTTGGCTACCGACATGAAAGGAAATACCCAGAGGATCCAAGCCAAGGCGTTTGGCTTCAATCAAAAGATTATAAGCCATATCGGGATGACAGCCGAATTTTCGGGATAAAGGCCAATCCGCTGATTCTGAACCCTCAACCAGGATGCGCACATAAATGCTGGAACCAGGGGCTTCGGCGGCTATATTATGCAGATCAATCTTGCTGTCCGTCGCGAAAAGTCTGACGCCTTTTTCATAAAAATACTTTATGTCAACTGGTTTTTTTATTGTGTTGCCATAGGAAATACGATCGGCGCTGACCTTAAGGGCTAGAACTTTATCCAATTCCCAACGTGAAGCGATATCGAAATTTGATCCAAGATCACGCAATAAGCACAGTACTTGCTCCGCCGGATTAGCCTTCACCGCGTAATAAGGAAGCGCGTATGGAAATAATTCGATCATCCTTTTGAAATTTCTTTCAATGATCGAGAGGTCTATTAGGATAAAGGGACTCTCCAAAGTTTGGGCCCGTTCCATAAAGCGCACCTATTGATCGTCCGGGTAAAAGGCGCTCCGTTCAATCATCGCGGCCTCCCAGTTAAAAGTTGAGCGATAATAGGAAAGGAGCCGCTGTCCTGTCAATGGTAGGATATAGAGGTTTTTATGAGTCTAATATGATTAAATGGGCAAGATAAGCACTGACTTAGGGTTATTTTCTAACTGCTGCCAATTCTGTTGAAGCCTAGCAATCAA
>CAZJJK010000083.1:0-13029 GCA_964546285.1 uncultured Treponema sp.
GACAAAAAAGGTCCATCTAGAGCTAGATCCGTTTCAAAAGCCTTTAATGAATTATGGAGAACCCTTGTTGGATAAGAAAATATGGTTTAGGTGTGTTGCAACAAAATTGGCAGCAGTATATATGGTTTCCCGCCTTCACATAAAAAAGCCTAGGCCGCGACAAAATTAGCGTCGCTAAGTTCGACAAACAAAGGGCTTTTCTGTATGCTTAAGCCTATGTGGAACTCGTTTAATCCAAGCAATGGCCAATGGTATCGTTGGCGCCTGAACGGCGCGGAAATCTATCTTCGTAAAGACGGGGAAGAGTGGCGGAGCGTTTTTCTCCCAATCCGTTATGAGGACCTTGCTCCCATCGCCGATGGGCCGGAGCTCGCTTCCCCCCCGACGGACGCGCCAGTCTCTTTCGTCATCGCTCGTGGGAATCGCGTCGCCTTACGGCCCTCTCCGCCTCGGCGGCCCTTTCTGATCGATGTCGGCAACAGTATCAGGCTGATGCTCGGTTCTGAAGCGTATTTTCAGATCGATCTGCCTATAGAGGCACGGTTAGAAACGGAAAACGGCGATTGCGTAGGCGAGGGCTTGCCCTTTATTTTAACAAACGCGTGGTTTGGCGATAAGCTGTCCGGCGTTCTGTGCTATTATTTGCGGCAGAACCTGGACCCCTATAGCCGGGGCGAGCGGAAAGAAAACGGTGAGAGCGCCCGGCTCTTCCGCTCTCTCGCGCGCTGCAAGCTTCGTATACGCAACGGGACCAAGGGAGCGATAGACTTGAAGCATATCGCCGTTTATACGGACCTGTTGCCCGTTTACGATAGCGGCGACGGCCTTGTGACCAGCGATATTTTAGTGGACAGCTTGTCAGACGGCGGGTTAAAAATGTCGGTTCAAACGGAATCGGCGCGCGGTCCCTTGCTCGCGGCCGCTCGCGTTACTCAATCGGAATTGCTTGTAAAGCGAGGGGTCAACTTTCTTCGGGAACTTACTGGTATATAGAAACGGAGGACGTTATTTTGGATATTTCTGGTTTTTTCTCGAATGCGATAGAAACGATAAGCCGCGTCAGCGAATCCAATATGGCGCTAAAAATCGCCGGTGGTGTCCTTTTACTTTTCCTTGTGCTAATTGGCTTTAAGGTGGCGGAAATTGTCGTGGGCAAGATGATTAAGGGTCATTTCGCCAATCAGACGACTATGCTGGTCAAAAAGGCGATCCGCTATACCGGTTTTGTCGTGGCGTCGATGACTTTGTTTAGCCGCTTGGGTATAGACCTTTCGGCGCTTTTAGGCGCCGCGGGAATCGCCGGTATAGCCATCGGTTTCGCCGCTCAAACCTCGGTATCTAATATTATTTCAGGGCTTTTTCTCATTTCTGAAAAACCTTTTGGTATCGGCGACGGGGTGCAGATAGGCGATGTCAGCGGTCTGGTTCAGTCTATAGATTTGATGTCCGTCAAGATTCAAACCTATGATAATCGTTTTATCCGGGTACCGAATGAAACCCTCATCAAATCAAACGTTATAAACGTTACCCGTTTCCCTATCCGCCGTTTTGATCTATGGGTAGGAGTGGATTACTCTTCGGATTTGGAAAAGGTAAAGAACATTCTGTTGGAAGTAGCCAGGGACAATTTATTCGCTCTGGATAATCCGGAACCCATAATCGTTTTTGACAAATTCGACGCGTCCAGCATCAATATCATGCTAGGCGTTTGGTTTGAGAAAAACGATTTCATCAATGTTAAAAACACCCTGTTTATCGACGTAAAGAAGCGTTTTGACGCCGAGGGTATCCGTATCCCCTTCCCCCAAATTGATGTGCATACGGTTGGGCTTTCGTGAGCAAGCCTCGGAAACCCACTAATTCTCGTCCCGGCGGAAAGGGCGGGAAAGGGCAGTGGCCCCGCTTAAATTTAGGCGGATCTTCGCCTGACGGCGGCGGACCCTTTGGCGGTTGGCGTTTCCGTTTTTCCTTATGGTATGTCGTCATTTTGGTGGTGGCGCTAAGTCTGTTCAATTATTTCATTAGCGGCCGGCCAAACACCCTAGTGGATTATTCAGTTTTTAAAAATATGATCCGGTCCGGCGAGATTAAACGAGTGGAGATGGACAGCGCATACTATACCGGTTTCGCCAAAGCCGACGCCGAGCCCGTGGATCCCTTTACGCGCAAGTATGTTCAGCCGGAAGCTTCATACAAAACGGTGCCGGTTTACGATCCTGATTTAATATCTCTTTTAGATGAAAAAGGCGTATCATATTACGCGCTTTCTCAGGAAAGCGGCGCCATACTGGACTTTATTTTAAGCTGGGTTTTACCTTTCGCTTTTTTCTTCGTCGTGTGGCGTCTGCTTATGAAACGGATGGGCAATGTTGGCGACAATGTTCTGGCTGTGGGGCAAAATAGAGCCGTAATCGTCGCGGAGGGCGATATCAGCACCCGTTTCCCCGATGTGGCTGGCGTGGATGAAGCGAAAGAAGAGCTGGTTGAGGTGGTGGATTTTTTACGCAATCCGCGTAAATACACCGAAATTGGCGGGAAAATCCCTAAGGGGGTTTTGCTGGTAGGTCCGCCTGGAACCGGCAAGACCTTACTGGCCCGGGCGGTGGCTGGCGAGGCGGGTGTCGCGTTCTTTAGAATGAGCGGCGCTGATTTTGTGGAATTGTTTGTCGGCGTGGGAGCCGCCAGGGTCCGTGACTTATTTAAACAGGCGAGAGCCAAAGCTCCCTGTATCATTTTTATTGATGAGTTGGACGCGATAGGAAAAAACCGTCTTACCGGAATAGCGGGGGGCAACGACGAACGCGAACAGACACTGAATCAATTATTGGTTGAAATGGATGGCTTTGACGCGACAAGCGGCTTGATTATCGTAGCCGCCACCAATAGACCCGATGTGTTGGATCCCGCTTTGTCGCGGCCCGGACGTTTTGATCGTCAAGTCTTGGTGGATCGGCCCGATCTGATTGGGCGCGAGGCTATTTTGCGTATACACGCTAAAACGGTCAAACTCGCGCCAGATACCGATTTAGCGGCTGTTGCCCGAGGCACCCCTGGCTTTGTTGGCGCTGATTTAGCCAATATAGTCAACGAGGCGGCTCTACTGGCGGTACGCAATGGCCGAAAGAGCGTTTCTCAGAAAGATTTTGATGAGGCGATAGAAAAAACCGTGGCCGGGCTTCAAAAAAAGAACCGCGTCATTTCTGAGACCGAACGTCGCATTGTCGCCTATCACGAGGCGGGCCATGCCCTGGTAGCCGCTTTCACCAAAGGCGCCGACCCTGTCAGAAAAATATCCATCATACCCAGAGGCTTCGGCGCTTTGGGGTACACTATGCAAACGCCGATAGAGGATCGCTATATTTTAACCGAAGACGAACTCTATGGGAAAATTGACGCGCTCTTGGGCGGGCGCGCCGCTGAAGCGCTTGTTTTTGAGCGCGTTTCTACCGGCGCCGCCAATGATCTAACCAAAGCAACGGATATAGCCCGACGGATTATCACGGATTATGGGATGAGTGAACGTTTTCGGAATGTCGCCCTCACCCAACGCGGCGGCGCCTTATTGCCCGGTTCTCCCGATCCCTTTATGCGCCGCGAATACGCCGAATCCACTCAGCAGTATGTGGATGAGGAAATAGCCCGCATTATGGCGGAACGTTTCGCGCGGGCCTTAAGGCTCCTCAGCGAGAAAAAAGAAGCGCTGAAACGCGTCGCCGAAGCCTTATTGGAAAAAGAAAGTCTTGACGAGATCGATTTTAAAGCCCTGGTTAGCGATGATTCGGCGTTGACGAGGGAGAATTCTTAACCTATGCTCATAGCGTTATGGTATTGAATAGAGCGGCGAAGAGAGAAGCGGAGTCTCGCTTAAGACTCTTGCGCAAGGTGGTGACTCTTGAAGTATTCACCCTGCGTTTTGAGGACAGCGTCTGCCGAGAAACGCGGCAAGCGGCGGAAGAGTTGGCGGAGCTTAGCAGCCGCTTGGCTGTTGAGGTTTCCGACGCATCGGAAAGCGGCGACTTGCTGCGTCGGTATCGAGTGGACGCCATTCCCTGTTTAACCGTTACGGCTAAAGACTCTCCGGAATATCGTCTGTATGGGGTGCCCCTCGGTTATGCCTTAATCAGCTTGTTGGACGCCATAAACGTCGCCGGAGGGCTATCCGAGCCAAAGCCGGAACTGGTAACGGCCTGCGCCGAGCTGCAAACGCTTAGCCATAGCCCGCGTTTGGATTTGGTTTTGTCTCGGCGCGCAGGAGTGAGCGCCGAAGCTTCGGCCACGCTCTGGCGGGTGGTCCAAGCCCTAAGAGCCGCGAAAACCGTGCCTGAGCCGGTGGCTTCCGTGCGCTTGGCTGAGGATTTTCCTATTTGGGCGGCGAGCCGCGCCTCGTCAAGCGCGGCAAATCCTGTCCTGTTTCTTAACGAAGAACCAGCCTTGGCCTGGCCCTTTATCGATCTAGATATCGTAGCTCTTTTAGCCTCAAAATAGAGGACGTGATTGGAAGGCGCCAGTACTATAAATTTCCTAGCCAACGAAGATACCTCAGGGCTTGCCTCGGCGTTCTTGGTTTCAAAAGGCTTTCGCTTTTGGGATTCGGCAATCAAGACGCGCGCGGTTCCAGCGCTCGTGACTTAATCGCGTACGGCGGCCAACTATTTCATTAAAACGGTGAGAGCTTCTCTTAAAAACGAGTGGCTCTGGCAAGAAGTCGAGCAGCGGAGCGCCAAGCTGTCTCTTGCGTTTCTCTGGTCTGACCGGGTACTATAGAGCTATCCATATCGATCTATAAGGTGGTCGCGTTGAAGCGCTCCGTTGTCGTACTTAGTTCTCTTTTATGGCTCAGCTCGTTTTCGTCAGCCCAAGAGATACGTACAGCCGAACAATTCCTCGCCGAAGCGGGAGAGCGTTATGGGCGGCTTACGGATTATCAGGCGAATATTGTCATAACGTCGGAAAAAGCCCTTATGAGCGGAACCATTTTATTTAAAACCCCTAAGCTTATGCGCTTGGATTTTTCCGAGCCCGAGGAGCAGGTGATATCTTTTAACGGCGAAACCCTTCAGGTTTATTTACCGGATTATAGGGCTGTGCTCAGCCAAAGCGTCGCGAGCTCCACCGGCGGCGGCGCGACCCTCGCTTCCCCTCAAGGCCTCAGCATCCTACGCCGGAACTATGTCTGTTCCTATTCCAAGGAACACGCTAAAGATACTAGTCCGTTGCCGTTAGAAGAAGGCTCGACGGAGTTAGTGATAAAACTCGCTCTAGCGCGTCAGAGTTTAGCGGAGGGCTTTCGCGAATTGGAATTGGCTATAGCTCCCGACAGCCTGCTGATTCGTAGGATAATCGGCAAAACCATTTCCGATGAGACAATCCAGTTTGATTTCACCGATACCGTGGTGGATCAAGGTTTACCGGACGCGCGTTTTGTATACGATTCGCCGGCCTCGGCCAATCTTTATAATAACTTCCTGTTTAAGGACAGCGATTAGGCGGAGAATGAAATGGAAGCGCTGGGCGAAATACTGAAGAGAACCCGCGAAGAAAAGGGTTATAGCATCGATCAAATATCTCGGGATACGAATATTGCCCGGCGCTTTTTGGAAGCTTTGGAGAACGAGGATTTTTCGCAGTTTCCCGGCGAACCCTATTTATTGGGCTTCCTTCGTAATTATGGCGAATATTTGGATTTGGATCCTAAGGCTTTGATATCCGCCTATCGCACCATAAAAATTCAGGAACAACCTATCCCGGTTGACGAGCTTCTGCACACCAAGCGTTCGTTTCCGCTTATGCCCGTACTCGCGGGGCTGCTTGTTATCGGGGTAGTCGGATTTATCGCGTATTGGATCGTAAAGCCGACTCGTCCTTTGACGGAGACTGAGCCGGTACCTGAAAGACAAAGCGTGGAATACAGTTTGGTCACCGGGCAGTTGGAACGGCGGCTCTATATCGGCGATAAAATTATCGTGTCTATCGCCGATGAAAAAGCTCCGCTGTCCCTGACTGGTTTGGATGATAAGGTGACGGTTTCTACCCCGGTCGGCGATTTTGTATTGGAACTGGGGCAAGAGCTGGTTTTGGATATAAACGGCGATGGCGTTAAGGATACCGAATTATTTATCGCCGATATGTTTAAAAACGATCCCGATAAAGGAGTCGCCCTGCGCTTGTCTTTGCTCCCCCAAGATCAAATTCTTCCAGTAGAAGAACTTCCTGAATTGGTCACGGCCGATGGCAGCGCCCCTTTGATAGATAAACCTAACGCCGCTTCGGCAATTTTCGTTTCTCCCAGCGCCTATCCCTTTACGGTGGAAGCTACCTTTAAAGGCTTTTGCATGTTCCGCTGGGAAAGCGACAATAAAGAACGCGATGAGCGTTATTTCCATAAGACTGAAACAGTTACTATCCAATCGAAGAACGCGTTGCGTCTGTGGATCTCAAACGCCGGTGCCGTAAAGTTAACGCTTATCAGCGGAGGCAAAACAACTAGCCTGGAAGTCGGTTCAGCCGGTGAAGTCGTGGTGCTTGACCTAAAATGGATAAAGGATGAGGAAGGTCGTTTCGCGCTGTCCCTGGTAAGGCTAGAATAGAGTGCGTTTTTTTCTAGATCTTCTTGGCTGCGCGAAAAATCAGGTGGATGCCGAGATCATGGCGGCGCATCTTCACGCGGCCGGATGGGAACGCGCATCGGACTTACCTGACGCTGAACTAATTATCGTCAATTCCTGCGGCTTTATCGAAAGCGCTAAAAAGGAAACGGTGGACGAGATTTTAGGGCTTAGAGCGGCGTATCCCCACAAAAAAATATTATTGGCTGGTTGCCTAGCCCAGCGCTATGCCGTGTCGCTTAAGGACGATTTTAACGAAGTGGACGGTTTTTTCGGAAACGCCCGCTTGTCCGCCATAAGCGAGGCCGCCGCTGACGTTATGGCGGGGAAACGCCCCTGTTTAACGCCGCTAGTATCCAAAGCCGATAGGCCGGATGTGCTCGGTTCTCGCCCCCTTTTTTCGTTTCCTGGCTCAGCCTATGTAAAGATCAGTGAAGGTTGCGATAATCGTTGCGGTTTTTGCGCCATCCCCCTCATTCGCGGACCGCTTAGAAGCAGACCCGTCGGTGAGGTGTTGAACGAGATCCGCCAACTTCTTGAAAGAGGGATAAAAGAGCTTTGCCTTATCGGCCAAGATCTTGGCGCTTATGGGATGGATACGGCGGATACTCCTCGGCTGGTGGATTTATTGCGCGCCGTATCGGCCTTGTCCGGCGCTTTCTGGGTGCGTCTTTTATACATTCACCCTAATCATTTTCCTGAAGGGCTGCTGGAGCTTTGCGGCGCTGATCGGCGTATTCTTCCCTACTTTGACCTGCCCTTTCAGCATGTTTCAGAACCTATCCTTCGTCAAATGAAACGAAAAGGCGGCGCTTCGGACTACTTGGGCTTAATAGAACGTATCCGCGCCGCCTTGCCGGACGCGATAATACGGTCAACTTTTTTGGTAGGGTTCCCAGGCGAGAGCGAGGAAGATTTTGACAGACTTTTAGATTTTCAGACACGGGCTGATCTTGATTGGCTTGGCGTCTTCGCGTATTCGCGCGAGGAGGATACTCCCGCTTATGCGCTGCCGAAGCGGGTGCCGAAGAAAATAGCCTTGGAAAGAAAAAGGCGCCTAGAGATAATTCAGACAAGCGTTAGCGCCCGCCGGATGGACCGTTTCGCGCATCGTGAAATGACGGCGCTGATTGAGGAAAAAGTGGAAGGCGAAGCCGGGCTATACCTAGCCCGCGTCTATTGCCAAGCGCCGGAAGTGGACGGCGCCACTGTCGTCAGCTCGGCTGAACCTTTGACGCCGGGCGAATTCGTCCCCGTGCGAATTTTACGCCGCGTTGATCTGGATTTGGATGCCGTGTATGCCGGGTGAAGCGGGTCTCCCCTCGTACTTAGCCGTCCTTAACCCCGAACAGCTGGCGGCTGTCCGACATGACGGCGCGAGCCTCCTTATTTTAGCCGGCGCCGGTTCAGGTAAAACCCGCGTAATAACGACTAAAATTGCCTATCTGATTAAGGAAAAAGCGGTGTCGCCTGAATCCATCTTGGCTGTCACCTTTACCAATAAAGCCGCGCGGGAAATGGCCTTACGCGCCCAAGGCTTGGAGGCTCGCGCGGCGGGAACGATCCTGCGTACCTTCCATTCTTTTGGCGCTTGGATGTTGCGGAGAAATGGAACGCTCTTAGGCTTAGATTCCCGCTTTGTCATTTACGATGACGACGATAGCGGGGCTTTAGTGTCCGCTGTGGCTCCTGAATTGACACGTGTTCAAGCCGCTCAAACAGCCGCGCGTATCGCTAGGGCTAAGGATTACGGCCTTTCGCCTAAATCCCCTGAATTAGACGCCTTTGATCCCCGCCCCGAATTCCAGAGCTTGTACGCCGCCTATGAAGAACGGCTTAACGCTATTGGCAATGTCGATTTTGGCGACCTGATCATGAAACCGGTGACATTACTTCGCGCTTTCCCTGAAGTTCGCCAGCGTTTGCGGCAGCGTTTTCGGATTATTCTGGTGGATGAATACCAGGATTCAAACGTGGCTCAATTCCAATTGCTTAGGGAACTCGCTGGCAACGATACCTATATCTGCGTTGTCGGCGACGATGACCAATCTATATATCGATTTAGAGGCGCGGAAGTACGTAATATTCTTGAATTCCCCAAGCATTTTCCTAAGACGGATACCATACGTTTGGAGCGCAATTACCGTTCCGTTGAACCGATTTTAGCGGTCGCTTCCGCCGTTGTGGACCATAATCGGGAAAGATTTGGCAAGGAACTCCGCGCCCAACGCGGCGGCGGGAAAAAACCGGTGCTCGCCTTTTTGGATACACAGGATCAGGAAGCCGCCTTTTGCGCGGAATTAGTGGAACGGTCTCGGCCCGCCGCGCGTTACGCCGATTGGGCTATCCTTTACCGCACCAACGCGCAGTCGCTTGGCTTTGAGACCGAGTTTCTCAGGCGGCGCATCCCCTATCATGTTGTCGGCTCTCTTAAATTTTACGACCGCGAGGAAGTCAAAGACGCGTTGGCCTTCCTTTCTCTAACGGTAAACGGCCGTGACGAAATCGCTTTTAAACGAGTGGTCAATAAACCCTCGCGCGGGATAGGCCCCGCGGCGATTGTGAAGCTTATGAATGAGGCTTTTTCTGGAAAACCATACGGCGACCTTGTGGCCGCCGCCGAGCGCTTGGGCCCCAAGCTTGGGAAAAAGGCGGCCGCTGGAGCCGCGGTTTTTACGGAAACTATCGCTATGGCTCGGCGTTATCTGGAAGACGGGGAGCCCAATAGCGCGCCGGCTAAGTCTGAAGCGGCTAAGGCGATAGGCGGAAAACGTAAAAGCGGCGTTCCCAAAGAGCAGAGCGTCAGAGGCTCTGAAGGCTTATCCCGGTTTTTGGCGCGGCTTTTGGAAGCTTCAGGCTTGGTTGAGTACCATCGCGGACAGGACGAAATTGCCGGAACGCAAAAAATTGGCAATCTTCAAGAGTTGGTGAACGCGTCCGGCAAATATGAGGCGAGTCTGGATGGCCTATGCGAATTCCTTGAACATATTGAACTGGACCGCTCCCTGGAAAGCCAAGCCAATTCCGATGACGCGGTAACGCTTATCACTATACACAATACGAAAGGACTGGAATTCCGTAGAGTCGTCATCAGCGGAATGGAGCAGGGGATATTTCCAAGAGACGAAAAACGAGGCGATGACCTGGAAGAGGAACGTCGGCTCTTTTATGTTGGCGCGACACGGGCTATGGATGAATTGTACTTCACCGCATGCGGCTGGCGGCGCCAGTTCGGCCGCGTGTCAGCCATGCAGCCCTCCGTGTTTTTAAGCGAAATACCGAGGGAAGCCGTACGGACTATAGGAGCTTCCCCGCTTGAATCAAGACAAGGAGCGGCCTTTGACGATACCTGGGCGCCGGGTACCCGGCTGTTTAACGACGATAATGGCTACGGGGTGGTTGTTTCCCAAAAGCGGGGAGACGAAGGGCTGCTTGTGACGGTGCGATTTGAGAATGGGCAAGAGACGCGTTTTTTACCGAAGTATCAAGCCGGCCAGTTCTTAAGGATTAAGGGCGATGTCTAGAGCGATGGAATCAACGCTTTCACCGTTGATAAAGCGAGCGCGTGGGTTTTTTCTTTATACCGAAGACGGGCATCGTTTGATAGATCTCTGGCAATATGGCGGCTACTCTCTTTTAGGCCATAATCCGGACGGCTTGCTCGCCTCCATTAAAGCCGCGGCCGCGCGTGGACTGTACGGCCCGATGCCAAGCGTCTGGGAAGGCAGACTACGGCGCTCGCTCAAACGGCTTTTTCCCGGTTTTCCCGCGATTTATATAGAGGCTGGCGCGGCAACGGAGACTCGTGAGGCCCTCGGGCTGGATAGTCCGGCCGCTTGGCTGGATCCTAGTTCTTCGGCTATACCAAAAGGGGCTGACAAAGCGTTCTGGCGCCCTTGGGCGCCCTTTCCCGAGCTTGATGAAGCCTATCCCGCCTTAATTCGCCCTATACTTCCAACGCCCCTCGCCTCCCTTTTTACCATAGTTTTAGGCCGCGATAAGCGTTTGGACGCGTTAAAGCCATCTCTCCCTCCAGCTCCCCTGTTTTTAGCCGCCGCTTGCCGGGCTTGCGATCTTTTACGCGTAGCCATGGCTGGCGGCGGCTCGTCCGGAACGGACGAGCCGCCGCCCAGGGAAGCGCGGCGGCGGTCAGCTTCCGCCAAACGGCTTGATCGGACCTTACGGCCAAGGGCCGACGCCGCTTCTCGGATATGGGCGGCCGCCGCGACAAGTCCGTCCTGGATCCGACGCGGTATATACCTCCGTTTTAGATCCAAGGACGCTGTAGCCTATGTTGAGCGGCGTACGCGCTTTTTGGAATCCGGCTTTCTTTTGCCGCCGACACTAGATGAACCCCTGATTATTCCAGCCGAGTTATCGGAGAGAGCGGAAGGTTCGTTATTGGAGCTTATTGGCGTTTAAGCCGTGTCCGCCATAAACGGTAGTAAAAAAACCGGCTTTTGAAATCGTCTCCTAATAATATTCTTTTATGCCAGCTAGCTTCTCGCGATAGTTTCCTTAGGCATGTTGCTTTTTTGGAGAATAGTGTCTATGGATAGCGGGCGGCAGTGTCGTTTGTGAAAGGTTGATTAAATATTTGGCTCGATAAGCGCTAAAAGCGAAAAACAATGGGTTTTAATAAGTGAAATCTCAGTATGGCGGCTTTTCTATCCGATAGTATCAGCATGGATAACGGTATCCTTGCGTTGCTTTTTGGCCGCTTGCTTTTAGGCGGCCTTGCCTCTTTTTTAGCTATTGTCGTTTGGTCAATGACGCGGGACATCGCTTGGATGTTAATCGTCATTGGAACAATCACTTCTTACGCTGAAACTATATATTCGGTTCTAGATACCTTAGGCGTCGCGAAAGGCTTCTTTCTTGGTTCAGTTCCCCTTGTTGTGCTAATTCTTCAAAATCTGCCGACAGTATTCTATATCATCGCTTTTGGTGTTATGATAAGCCGGAAAACGCGGCGAAGGTGACGCCAAGCGTATCATTTAGCTTGACGAAGACGGTAAAATTATTATTCTACATAGGGATTAGGGGGAAATAAAATGACGGCTTTAATCGTTGGTATCGTATTTATTGTATTCGCCGTTTTCTGCGTGTTGCCGTTTGGCCTAGCCTGGGGCTACGATGTTTTAGCTTTCTTGAGGGGAGCGGCTCCCGTTCTTTCGGTCTTTGTCGGTTTGATCGCCGTATTTATCGGTATCGCTGATATTAAGGATAGGATTGAGGCGAAAAAAGAGGAAGAGGAAGAGAAAAAGAATAAAAAGGATGAGGAAGAGGAAAAGCCCGAGGCTAAGGCCTAGGCGTTTCTTTGACCCCGTTCTTACTGAGTACAGACCGAAGCACGCGGAGCGCCGCGGTGACGCGTCTTGACATTGTTTTTGTTATATGCGAATACTTTCCTTCGCCCCGTTATTGAGTCGTTGGACTGATGCCCTGTCCCGCGGCCTTGGTGTCATTCTCTTGAATACGACGCCGAAAAAAATCGAATCGCCGCGTTAAATCGTGGTTGATTCTTAATTGTGAAGGTACGTTAATGAAGACCATTTTCGTTAAGCCCGTTGACGCGGAGCGTAACTGGTTCGTGATTGACGCCCAGGATAAAATCCTTGGCCGCGTCGCCGCCCGAGTCGCTAGTATCGTCCGAGGCAAAGAAAAGGCGCTTTTCGCTCCTCACCAGGAACTAGGCGACTATGTTGTTGTTGTGAACGCCGCGAAAATCGCGTTAAGCGGCAATAAGCGCCGCGATAAGATGTATTATAAACATTCCGGTTACGTGGGTGGACTTAAGGCGCGTAATTTTGAGACTCTAGTTGAGCGTCATCCAACGGAACCGTTGGAATTGGCGATCAAGGGTATGTTGCCGAAGGGACCGCTGGGCCGGAAATTGTTGAAAAACGTAAAAATATATCTGGGCCCCGAGCACCCGCATGCGGCGCAGAATCCGAAAGCCATCGAATTGTAAGCGAGAGGTAGGCAGGTGATTAAGAATCTGGGAATCGGAACCGGAAGGCGAAAAACAGCCGTCGCGCGCGTTTTTTTGCGTGAAGGCAGCGGAAAGATCAGTGTGAATGGCAAGGATCTTCCCAATTATTTTGTGCAAGGCGAACACGCTTTAGTTGTGCGTCAGCCGCTTATGGTTACGGCTAGTGAGAATAAATTCGATATTCTTATCAAAGTTCAGGGCGGCGGGCCTAATGGTCAAGCTGGCGCGTGTCGGCATGGCTTAGCCCGGGCTTTGTGCCAGGTTGACCATACCAATTATTCTCCCTTGCGCGCTAATGGCTTTTTAACGAGAGATCCGCGTATGGTTGAACGTAAGAAATATGGTCAACGCGGCGCTCGCCGACGCTTCCAGTTCTCCAAGCGCTAATGGCTCTGGCCTTAGCGCCGCTTAAACGACGATGACGGTTCT
>CAZJJK010000083.1:13129-14705 GCA_964546285.1 uncultured Treponema sp.
TATCGCGGAAGCCTGAGGGGCCTTCTTTATTAATCGCCGGTTTAAGACGGCGTGGGATCGCTCGTAAAACAGCGGAAATGGCAGTGGCGGATCTTCTAAGGGGAGAAGGCGAGAAGAAGTTGTTGGAACGTAGGCTGGCTTTGTTTGATGAGCTTAGTCTTCGTGACCCCTTATCGCGGCGTCGACTTAGGGCTGAAGGCTTTTCCGCCGAGCTCCTTTCAAGCGCGTTTTCTGTTTGAAAGAGGTTTTATCCTTGGCTCTCATGAATTATAAATAATTCTATGGGTCAGGTTTTATATAGGTTAAGTCGGAATTTATTTATTCTTTACGCTATCAAGAATGGCATGGAATAAATGGCTTTTCCGTCTTAAATAATTATGTTACACTTGGTATGACGTCGCTTGGCGTCTCGATACTGGACATTCAAGGATTGCGTCGTGTCAAAAAACGATAAGAAGATCCGAATCTTTTCAGCGCTCGAAGTCGCGAATATTTGCGGTGTCGTTAACCAAACTGCGATTAATTGGATCAGGAACGGGTACCTTAAGGCGTTTACCACGCCTGGAGGGCAATACCGCGTTTACGCTGAGGATCTTACGGCTTTTCTTGAAAACCGTGGGATGCGCGTTCCTGACGAGTTGGCTGAGCTAATGAAAGAAGATGTTGACTGGACGCGGGTTCTCATCGTGGATGATGACCGTGAACTCAACGATCTTTTAAAGCGGTGGATTGAAAAGCGTCTGCCTTCAATGCGCGTGACCCAAGCTTTTGACGGGTTTGAGGCTGGTCGCGCTTTAAGCGATGATCGTCCCGGTTTTGTAATATTGGATATCGATCTGCCTGGTGTGGATGGTCATAAACTATGCGGCCGGATTAAGGACGATCCGGCTTTCGGTAAACCCTTTGTATTATCGGTCACCGGTTTAGACATTCCCGAGGAGAAAGCCGCTATTTTAGAAGAGGGCGCTGACGCTTTCTTTTCTAAGCCCTTGGATTTCGATGCCGTTGTTACGATGATTGTGGAACTTTCAGCTAAATTGGAGAAAGCCACATGAAAAGCAGAGGCGGTCACATTCTTTTGGTAGAAGATGAGGACGCTATCCGCTTAACCCTGCGCGACTATCTTAAAAACAAAGGATACGCCGTCTCCGTCGCCTCCGATGGGGTAGGAGCGATTAAGTTGCTTTTGGATCAAGACTTTGACTTAATCGTGACGGATTATCGTATGGAGATATTGGGCGGCGACTATTGGGTTCGGTTTTTACGGCGTTTCTGTCCCCAACTGCCGGTGATCATGACCTCCGGTTATTTGAAACCGGAAATAACCATTCCCTACGAGGTACTGTTCAAGCCTTTTGATTACGTTGAATTAGAGTTACTAATAGCTCAACGGATCAAAAAAGGGAAGGATTAAGTTTTTCGTTCCGGCTTGTCTAGTTTCATTTTATTGACAATGAACGCGGCTTCGTCTACATTCTTACGATAAAGCGAGGGTCGTCGGAGCGGCCGTCGTATAACGGTATTACCCGAGCTTCCCAAGCTCGTGACGCGGGTTCGACTCCCGTCGGCCGCTCCG
>CAZJJK010000084.1:0-1265 GCA_964546285.1 uncultured Treponema sp.
GGAAACGGTTCTCGCTTTATTGAAGGAGCGCTAACGCTCCCTCGTCAACGCCGAGCCGCCGGCTTTAAGCGGGTTAAGGGATAGAGTAGCAGGACAACGGCTCCCGCGATGGCCAAGGCCTGACCGGGACCAAGTCTGTCCGCCATAAGTCCGACAAGGGGCGCTATAATGGCGGTAAAAACGGTTTTTAGCTGAGTCTCTAGAGACAAGCCGGTGGTCATGGAGCCTTCAGGGATACGGTCGCTGACATATTCAAGCATAACCGGACGGCGTAGATTCATTACCGCGTAGTAGAGAAGGAAGAGGATAATAACGGGAATATCGAATCCGTATATATGGCCAAGACCGCAGAGCACGACTAGGCTAATACCCATAAGATACATAAGGTTTGACGCCACGGCGGCGTCGCCAACACGGCGTTTAAAAGCGGCTGACTTGAAGGAAGCGACCGCGTTCAGAATATACAGTAAAAAATACACAAGCCCCGTAATGACAGCTACCCTGGTTTCACCCGTTAAGGCGATAGCGACGGGGAAAGCGAGGGCCCAGCCGCGTAGCACGGGTTGGATATAATCTTTGACGCTTTTAAAGAGGGCGTCGTAGAGGGTGGAGGAAAGCAGCCCGCGACGTAGCTCGCTTACACGCAAGGCGTGGAGCATTTCCTTAGCTACCAAAGGTATGGATGGGACATGAGTTTCGCCCTTTTCATTGGAGCTATAATCCAGCCAAGAAGGATAGCTTGTTAGGAGTAAGAGATCCAGCACATAGGGTATAGCGGAAAAAAGAAATACCAGTTGATAGGTACCGGTCCAAAAAGCGATAGCGATAGCAATAAGTGCGCTGAGACTGCTGCCAATTTCGGCCCAGGCCCTGGTTCCACCATAAAAATCAGCCTTTTTATCTTGTTGGCCGGTGCGCTTCAGGTACTCCATAATCATGGCTTTATGGGTACCGCTACGGAAAGCTTCGCCGCCGGCGAAAAAGAGCATGGCCACGGCGAAAAAGAAAAAGTTTGAAGCGAAGGTGAAACCGATAAAGGATACGATATAGGCTAAAAAAGACAGGATCATGCTACGTTTACGCCCCATGGCGTCCGCGATAATACCTGAGGGGATTTCCAGCAGATTATTGGTGATTTCCCTGATAGAAAAGAGCAGGCCAATTTGGAGAAAGCTTAAACCGTTTTCTCGGAAAAAGAAGATCAAGAAGGGGTCAAAAAATTGCAGGTTTTTAAGAAAACCGTAAGCGCAGAATTTTGGATACAT
>CAZJJK010000084.1:1365-4217 GCA_964546285.1 uncultured Treponema sp.
CTTCGCGTTCCAATCAATCAGGTACAGGTTGCAACAGAATTGGCAGCAGTCGGTAAGTCTTTACAAAAGAAATCAAAAGAAGGAATAATGCCAGTAACAGCACCTTAGACTAGCTCTCAGGTTTGAGCTTACCGTAGAGGATAAAAGATGCGAGATTATAAGATATGGGAAATATTTCTAAACCCGCCGCTTGTTGGAGCGCTTATCGCCATGCTCAGCGCTCAAATTTTTAAGGCGATTATTAAACCTGTTTTTACGGGAAAGGCTTTAAGCCTACAAAAAATTAGCGACTATGGGGATTTTCCTTCGGGCCATACCGCCTTTATCGTCGCCTGCGCTTCGGGAATAGGTATATGGCGAGGTTTCGCTTCGTCCCTCTTCGCTTTGGCCGCGGTTATGTCGGCCATTCTTATTTATGATATCATCCGGCTAAGAAAGATGGTGGAGTTATCCTGGCATGAGACAGAACGCTTATTGGCAAAAGCGGGCTTGGAGCCGGAGGAGAAGCCTCCTCAGTTTAGGGGGCATAGTATCGCCGAGATTATCGGCGGGGGCGTGTGGGGTTTGATCTGCGCTGTCGCGGTAGCCTTTATCCCCTTTCCGTAAGCACAAAAGCCTTTAGCCGTTTAACATGGCAGTCTTATTCGGCGCCGCGGTCCCTAGTTCCCTTAGCGCTCAGTTCCTTTACGTTGAGTTTATATACAATTACGTTATTTAGGGCTGTTTCGTCGTAAACGGGTGTACCCTTATAAGCGTAATGTTCCATCAGCCTATTCAGCGCTTCTCGTTTTTCCTCGTCACCGCTGATTAACTCGATATCACCTTTCCCGACTATACTCCTATACCGCATTACCCAGCCGCAGGCTTTATCTCCCTTAATCAATTTACCCGGAATATCGATTTCAAAACCAGCGTGTGGGTCCTTTCTCATTAACCGTAATTTTTTTCCTTCGGCCGCGCTGTGGAAGTAAAGCGTTAATTCCTTATCCCAAATAAAGCCATAATTTAAAGGCACAATATAGGGATAATCGCCATCGTTAAGCGCGATTCGACAAAGCGCGGCGGAACGTAGAATTTTCGTCACTTCAGCTTTATCGCACAGCTCTTTGTCTTTTCTTCTCAATTTAAGCCTTCCCGTGGGCTAAGTTTATACAAAAAGCCGTGGCGATAAAAGGCTAATCCGACCATGTCACCTTCTAAAGTATCAAAGCTTTGAAATTTAACAGCAAGGGGAAGCGCGGTTTTATTGTTTTGTATTGTATATAGATAGAATGACTATAAACCGCGAGCGCTTCTTGCTAAAACCTGGGCTTTTTACGAGAAGCTCAATGGCTAAACAGCATCAAGCGTCTTTATGCCCAGGCTATCAGTCCGGATCGATATGGATGAATCAAATCGGGGTGATGGGGCAGAACGCGGACCGTAAAACCTTGGTGCCCGGTATCATCACAGCGCAAACGGACTTGGTAGTTATAGTAGTCAGCTTCAGCGGAAAGCGCCTTCATTCTGATATGAGAGGCCGCCTCAAAGTCATTATGGCTGGACAGCGCGCCATAATACAGCTCCACAATAAGATCCTCTGGCGTCAAGCTACCCAGCTTGACCCGAGCTCGAACGGTAATGGAGTCTCCTCGGCGTTGTACCGGTTTCGCGGTGGATTCTATCTGGAGTATGGAAATTTCTGGCCACGCTCTCTCCAAGCGGTCTATATACGCCGCCAGTTTATCGGCTTTATGAAAGCCTTCTCTGTTCCATTTTCGCTGATAGCGTAAGGCCGGAAGATAAAAAAGCCGCGAGTAGTCAATCAGCATACGATGGCTGGACATCGTTCTCCCAACTTTTTTAACGCAACTCTTCATTCGGCGTATCCACTCGCGCGGCAGTCCATCGCGGCCGCGTTGATAAAAGAGGGGAATAATTTCCCTTTCCAGCAAGTTGTATAAGGCTTTGCTTTCTATTTCATCCTGAAGTTCGGTGTCATCGTATTGCTCTCCCTTGCCTATGGCCCAACCAATATCCGGATCGTAGGCCTCATCCCACCAACCATCCAAAACCGAACAGTTTAAGACCCCGTTCATTGCCGCTTTCATACCGCTGGTCCCGGAGGCTTCTAGAGGGCGGCGCGGCGTATTAAGCCAAAGATCGGAACCGCTGGTGAGGTAGCGCGCGATGGTTATATCGTAATCTTCTAGGAAGACTATCTTGCTGGTCACATTATGCTGTTCCGCGAAGTGAATAAGCTCCTTAATCAGTTCCTTGCCCCGTAGATCATGGGGATGAGCTTTCCCAGCGAAGATCAGTTGGATGGGATGATCGTTATCGCGTAAAAGGGCTAGAAGGCGCTCTGGGTCGCGTAATAGCAGAGTCCCGCGTTTGTAGGTCGCGAAACGACGGGCGAAGGCTATGGTGAGCGCGTAAGGAGAGAGCGCGTCCTCCGCCGTTCTGACGCGGCTATTGGAAGCGCCCTGTCGCTTCAGTTGTTGACGGATACGGTCTCTGGCAAATGCGACCATGCGTTCGCGGCGGCGTTCGTGGGTTCGCCAAAGCTCCTCATCAGAAATGCGGTCAATCCGATTCCAGGCTTCGGAATCGTTTGGGTCAGTTTCAAAACGCGGCCCAAGATAACGGTCCAACAGCTCCGCCATGGGGTTAGATATCCAGGTCCTAGGGTGAACCCCATTGGTGATAGACCGTATAGGAATTTCCTCCAAGGGTAAGCCAGGCCACAGGCGTTTCCACATATCGCGTGATACTATGCCGTGGAGACGGGAAACCCCATTGGCGTAGGCTGAAAAACGCAAGGCTAGAACGGTCATGCAAAATTCCTCTCCGTCATCGTTTGGATCAACGCG
>CAZJJK010000084.1:4317-10189 GCA_964546285.1 uncultured Treponema sp.
CCTAAAAGCAACTCCTGCCTGATACGAGTTTCCTTGTCGCCTCCGTAAAGGGTCGCGCTGATATCTCGATAGGCGGCGGGATTCGCTTCTATATTGGTGTCCAGCAGGATAAGAGATACCCGCCCGACAGCGGCTGACCATAGTTGGGCGTATACTTTTTGCCCCGCCATTTCCACAGTGATGGTAATCGGCGATCCTTTTGAGTCTAATAAACGGGAAACCGGCATATTGTACCAATCGTTTTCCGGATACGATTCCTGCTGAAAGCCGTCATCGTTTAGGTATTGTTTGAAATAGCCTTGCCGATAAAGAAGTCCAACGCCGATTAACGGCAGCCCAAGGTCAGAAGCGGTTTTTAGGTGGTCCCCAGATAAGATGCCAAGACCGCCTGAGTAGATAGGCAGGGAAACATCCAGGCCAAATTCCATGGAGAAATACGCAATTACCTCGCGCCCGCCGCCTTGGTACCAGGGTTTAGCTTTTTTATATTGTAGAAAACGGTCATACACCTCTTTAAGCGCCG
The DNA here is from genome assembly GCA_964546285.1 of uncultured Treponema sp. Lineage (GTDB taxonomy): Bacteria > Spirochaetota > Spirochaetia > Treponematales > Breznakiellaceae > CAZJJK01. The sequence goes on from CAZJJK010000084.1 coordinate 4,841, forward strand.
CCACATAGGAATCATCCCGTGCCATACGGTCCAGCCGTTCTTGTTTTACCATTCCGAGCATTCGGGCGGGATTTTGTTGAGAACGGGTCCAAGTTTCATAATCTAAGCGGATAAACAGCATTACCGCGTCAAAATTCCAAGACAACCAAAGATTGTGCGCTATTTCCTCAAGCGCCGCCAAAGCCGGGGGCAATTTCGGCTTAACCGTAAACATTTGGATATTCATACTAATAGACTAGGACCGCTTGTACCTAGCATCAATGTCTAACTATCGTATACCCCAGCGTTGGGCTAGATCGTCCAAGTGACTGGCGATAAAACAAGCGCAATAAATTGTCACGGCGATGCCAAAGGTTAAAAACAAGGGAACTAAAAAAAGTTGCCCAAACCGCGCCTGAAGCCAGGCGAAGGTGGCGCCGATTGGCGATAAAGACATAGCTCCAATCATAATGACAAGAATAGTAAACCATTTGCCGATCGATACCGGAGTTTCGCCGCTTTCGGCCTCAAGCGCTATCGCTTTCATTACCGATAGGCTGAGATCCGGGGCTTTAGGCAGGCCTTCGGCGCGGAACCAGGATAAGGCGTCGCCGAAAGCTGTTTCGCTGGCTACGCAGGTGGGACAGGAGGCTAAATGCTCGGAACCCTCCGTGTTGATCGGCTCATCATTGTCTCGTCTCAGTGAAAGAATACGGAATTCCTCGCAGGTCATGCTAAGCCCCCTTCGGCGATATCGCTTAAGCGTCCTCGCAACTTTTCTTTAGCCCGGAACACATGGGACTTGATCGTGTTTACGGGATAAGATGTTACCGCTTCTATATCCGGATAACTCATGCCGTAGAAAAAGTACAAATCCAGGCATATCCGATACCGTTCCGGTAGCTCGCCCATAGCCTTTCTAAGCTCGGCGGCGGCGGCCTGTCTAATCGCGCAGGTCTCAGGCGCTTCGGAACTGGGTTCCGGTAAATCTTCCGCTAGACTGACATAGGACTTGCGTCTTCGCACTCCATTGATCGCCGTATTGTAGGCGATACGATAAAGCCAGGTGGAAAAACGCGAACGCCCTTGAAAAGAAGCTAAACCGCGGAACACCTTCAGGAACACCTCCTGAACAAAGTCGCACACATCCTCATGGTTGCGGAAAAAACTATACCCCAGGGCATAAACCGCCTTTTGGTGGCGGCGAACGAGTATAGCGAAACGTTCAATATCTCCGCCCGCGACCGCGTCAACGATCGCGCGATCGTCGACTTCATCGGACTCTTTCTTCATGTCCGGCGTTCGCCGCGCCGGATTCCGCAATACGAAAGCATGCCGATGCCGATTGACAAGGGAATCACGCCGCCGAGTAGACTATAATTAAAGCCGGACAGTAAGGAGAGAAATACCGTCAGAGTCAAGCCTACGGAAAATAGGAGAAGCCCGGTCAGCAGGCTAAATGTATAGACGTTGAAATTAGGCTTTTGATAGTGGCCGGCCTTTATAAGCATGACGTTGCGCTTGTGATGCCATAAAAGGTAGAAAAAAATGACAAGACAGCCCATTACGATCGCGACGATCGGAATTATTGTAATAATAATTTGCGCGGCCACTGATGGTATTCTCTCCATAAGCCCTCCGGGTTTTTATGACACCGCTTATGGCGAACGGTTGCGCGCGCGATCGCCCCGTTCGCCTTATTCGATAATCAAATATTCCTCGAAATAAATAGTCTCTATCTGTCCTAAACGCAATTCGTCGTTGAATTGTGTGACGAGCCGGTCTTTGATTAAGGTAACATCGCCGCCTTGAAGGCTTTCCGTTGAAGTATTTGAAAATAAGTCTTTAATAACAGTCCGGAAATAGTCCGTTTTGGCGACCAACTCCTCAAAGAAGGGGCGATCCTCACGATTATAGGGGAAAACGATGGTAATGATAATGGTCGCCGGCGGGATAGACGCGTTGGCAATGCGCAAACGGCCAATACCAGTGAAGCTAGCTTCGGTATAGCCGCCATTCACGTTTTGACTAAGAGTGGGGGACTCCGGAGCAAGAGAGCCAGGTTTATTATCCGGTGACGCGGTTTTTTGTCCCGTTTTTCCGGAGGCGAGCGCGAAGAAAGTCGCGCCAGCCGTAAAAACGGCGAATGCGGCGACAAGTAAGATCAATAGGCGATATATGAATAGCAGGAATGAAGTAGTTCCCTTCGTTTCGCGCTTCATAGCGGCCTTATATATTTCCTGACGCTTTCCAAAACCCGTGCGTCTACCCGCGCTTCTATTTCGATGCTGTCATCCAGGTAATTTTCCGCTAATACCGAGGCTTCTCGATGCAGAAAGGCGGGAAGATCGTGGCGGTCGCTGGGGAAACTGAAACGATAAACGCCCGTGCTCAGCTTTTGGTCTATATGTTCCGCTAAGTCGCTTAAGCCCTCCCCGGTCAAGGCGGAAACGGCGATAGCGTCAGGGAAAAGCCTTTTGAGATAGGATCCGCGTTCCTCGGTTTTAACACCATCAATTTTATTAAGAACCATTACCCTACTGGTAAGGTCGGCTCCAAGATCGTGAAGAACCGCCATTGTGGTTTGATGATGTATTTCCAGCTCAGGGTCCGTAGCGTCCAAGACTTCAATAAGCAGTTCCGCTAAAGCGGCTTCCTCCAAGGTGGAATGGAAAGCATCCACTAGCTCATGGGGAAGACGGCGAATGAAACCAACTGTATCGGTGAGCAGTATAGTCCTATTTTTCCCTAAAACCATCCGCCGCGTTGTGGGGTCCAAGGTAGCGAACAATTTATCCTCCGCCAAAGCGTCGGCGACAGTTAAAGCATTGAGCAGGGAAGATTTTCCGGCATTGGTATAGCCCACCAAGGCGCAGGAGGGTAGAGAAATTCGATCGCGCCGCTTACGTTGAGTGTTCCTGTTTTTTCGCACTTCCTCCAATTCGGCCTTAAGCAGGTGGATGCGGCGTAAAGCCGTGCGCCTATCCAATTCCAGTTTAGTTTCGCCGGAACCCTTAGTCCCGTAGCGACCGCCGCGCTGGCGAGACAGATCGATATAGGCATGAGCCAAACGAGGCAATCGGTGCTCCAGCTCGGCTAATTCTACTTGTAGAACCGCCTCACGGGTTTTTGCCCTGCCGGCGAAAATTTTAATTATTAGTTCTTTGCGATCTATTACGGGTATGTTTATCAGCTCTTCCCAATTGCGCTGCCGCGCGGGACTGATATCTTTATCAAAAATAACGCAATCGATTTTTTCTTCTTTAAACTTGACCGAAAGTTCTTCGGCTTTTCCCGATCCAAGCCCGTAGCGGGAGGCGCCGTTTCGAACCTTAATAAGCTCAGCCCCCACGATTTCCACATCCAGGGTACGCGCTAAACGGATAAGCTCCTTATGGACGCTATCGGCTTCAAGCGCGGAAAGGGTGTTATCAAGGATAGTGATAAGATACGCGCGAACCGCGTGTTCGCTGGTTTCAATAGTAGCTTTCATGCTATGTTTAACTATGCTGTTTCGCGACACCCGCGGTCAAGTCGCTGTTGGCGCTTCAGGACGTAATAATAAAAAAAAGACGGCGACGGGGAAGGGAGATAGGGTTGGTTTGGGTCCCTAAATGTGATCGCGCTCTATACTTAAGCGCGAAAAGCGGCGATAATGAAAAAGAAAATCAATGGAGTCCTTTAGCGGCGGCGGCTAATCGGCCGGTGTTTAAACCAGGCTCTTAAAAAGTGGTCGCTTTTTTAAGCAGCTAAAGGACAACAATAGGAAACGCGAATCCGTAAGGGATTTGTAGAGACGGCTTTCCAAAGCGACCCGATTTTTAAGCCGTCTAAAACTTGAGCCGCGGCGGTATATTATAGTGAAGGTATCGCGAAAAATAATAATCAGCGTTCTCATCAGCCTATTGGGGTTTTCGGTTTTCGCTTTTGTGGCCTTTGGCGGCTTGTTTGAAAGTGTCGAGGCTAGGTTTTATAACCCGGCGCTTAGCGCTCAAGCCAGAAGCGTGGTGGAAGAGGATGGGCGTTCAGGCGACCGTTTTTTGGAAGCTCTATCCGCGCGCTTTTCAGAAGCTCTCAACGAGGGCGCTATTCGCCGTAGTTTTCTCCCTAATCAAAGCGTGGAAGATATTTTTGAGAGGTCCAAACGTTTTGGTTTGTTGATGGAATCCGTTCCGGGGCTCAGATCCGTTCGTTTTGTGGATCAGGATGGACGACGGCTCCACTATTCAACCAAGGAAGAGGACCTCTTGCGCCGGGACGCTGGGGCTATCTCGTATAAGAATTTTGATGAGCTGGAAGCTTCATTGGCTTTCGCCGATGTCTATGTGGGGCCGGGAGCTTCGTCCATAATAAAAATCGACAGCCAGAGCGAAAGCCTTTTATTCATATACCCCTTTGTGGATTCTTTCGATATATATAAAGGCGTCGCTATTTTTGAATTGTCGGTTCGTTCCCTTACCGAAGGTCTAGTGGCCGCTGGGCGTTTACGCTACGGTGAGGACCTTACTCTTCTGGATAACCCGCGAGGCTATGTTATCGGTCTGTCGCAGGTAGGGCGGGATAACTTACGTACGACCATCGCCGCTATTTGGAGTGAGGGCTTTTTCGCCCCCACCGCTTTACGGGGCGGTTCCGATGGTTCTTCCTATATCTTAATATCATCAAAAACCCATTCCGGTTTGGTAGCGGCGCGCTTATACAACGAGAGGATGTTCGCTTTTCCCTCGGCGATGAAGGTGATTATTCTCGTATCGTTTTATTTGACCCTTTTCCTTGTGGTTTTCCTTATGTTTAATCTGCGGCAGGATCCGATGGTGACCCTGCGTGATCGGCTTAAGCGTTTCCAAATTACCTTATTGGAAGAATATTACGATAAAAAGGATGAGTTGGATTGGCCGCGCTGGTCCAGGGAATTATCGCGACGACATGAGGAAGTGCGCCGTGAACTCAAACGCGGTCTTGGGCGGAGACTGGGGAAAAAAGCTGATGCTAAGCTTAATGAGTTGATCGATAAATCCTGGGAAGATACGATAGCCTCGCTCAGCGGAAAGTCTTTGGCCGGGTTATCGACGAGTCTTGAGGAAAAACGTCTGCGCGACCTATTGCTGCGGTTTTTACGGACTACACCGGATAATCAGGGCGCGGCCGAAAAAAGACCGCCGGCTCAACTGGCGGCGCCTGTTCGGGTGGAACCGCCTATTCGGGCGGATGGGGCTAAGCCCGGCAAAACGGCCGATAGCGATAGTGCCGCTCCTTTAGTTGAGGACGAGCTTGAGGGCGCCGAGCTAGAGGAGCTGGGCGCCGCGGAGGACGAACTTGAGGGCGCCGAGCTAGAGGAGCTGGGCGCCGCGGAGGACGAACTTGAGGGCG
>CAZJJK010000084.1:10289-11612 GCA_964546285.1 uncultured Treponema sp.
CGGAGGACGAACTTGAGGGCGCCGAGCTAGAGGAGCTGGGCGCCGCGGAGGACGAGCTAGAGGGCGCCGAGCTAGAGGAACTAGATTCCGAGGAAGATGAAACCGAGCGGGGAGCGAAAGCTGAGCCTAAACATCATAATGGTACAGGATCTTCTTCTATAATGGGTTTAGCGGGTTTAGCCGTTTCGGAACCGCTTGAAGATTCTGACGCGCTCTTGGAGGGGCAAAAGTCGTCGCGTCAGGATAACGCTAAAGCCGACACTCAAGAAACCGATGAGGCGGATGAAGCCGTGAAGGACGACGCTGTGGCAGGCAATCTGTCCGACAGCGAGATAGCCGAGCGCTTAGCAAAGCGCTTAAAGGAAATTGAGCAAGAAGTAGAGTTTTCCTCTTCGTCCTTGTCTGATAGTGAGGATGATACGATTTCCAATAAATTTGACGATTTTAAAATTATTTCGCCCTTTGATAGAGACGTTATGGTTGACTATCCTAAAGACGCCGCTGAAACGGTAATCATCAAGGACGGTCTTCCCACCATTGGCTCTTTCAGCGACGATGCGGATCGCAAAAATAAAGAACTGGATCATGAGCTAAAAGGTTTGGTGGACTCTATTACCGAAAAACCAAAGAAAAAGGACAAAAAGTCCAAATAGCTAAGGCCAAAGGGCGCCGATGATTAGGCTATTTCTTTACTACATAAGATATTAGGCATAAGACGCGAAGCGCGAAGCGCTATAAAAGCCGCTTCGCGCTTTGTGATGTCGATATATAGACCGAAACTTAGTTTAGCCGACCCGTAGCTCCGCTCACCGCCTATTTAAAGTTAAGAACGGAGCGATCATAATCTTCCGGGGCCTCAAAACCAAGCAACTCTATACAGGTCGCGGCTATGGAACTAATACCCAAGCCCTCCGCCAAGGCGCCTTCTCCCTTTTCGGCGTGGTATTCGCCTTTATACTCTGGGTCGTAAACAACGCAGGGAACGGGATTCAGGCTATGGCTGGTTTTAGCTTTGGGCGTTCCATCTTCTTTTCTTAAGACAGCGCCAGACTTCTTATCATGCTCAAACATATCGTCGGAATTGCCATGATCGGCCGTAAGAATAAGAGTGCCGCCGGCCGCTTCTACCGCCTTAGCCAAGCGGCCAAGCTGCAGGTCCATAGCTTCCATGGAACAAACTACCGCTTGATAGATCCCGGTATGGCCCACCATGTCGCCGTTCGGAAAATTGAGACGGATAAAATCATAGTCGCCAGAACCGATGGCTTGGATAACGGCGTCGGCAATCTCAGCGCATTTCATCCATGGCCGTTGTTCAAAGGG
>CAZJJK010000084.1:11712-14620 GCA_964546285.1 uncultured Treponema sp.
GCGGTCAAATTTATCAAAAGCGTCATCCTCAAAGGCGGCTGTTATTTCAAGCGCCCGATCTCCCCGGAAATTGAAGTACACGACTGAATCGCCATCTTCTATCGTCCCTATCGCTTTTCCGTCTCTCGCGATCACGAATTCTTTAAGGTCTTGATCGATAATACCCGGAATTTCCTTTCTATAGCTTTCAACCGCGTCGCGCGCGCTTGAAAACTGACGGGCTTGTCCCAGGACATGGGTTGACCAGCCGCGTTTTACCATAGACCAATCGGCGCCGTAACGGTCCATTGTAATCCACATTCTGCCGCCACCGGACGCGATGCGCGCGTCAAAAACGCCAGGCTCGTTAAGCTCAGTCAGAAAAGCTTCAAAGGGATCAATATAATCAAGCGCGCTGGTCTCTCCAACATCGCGGCCATCGAACAGGACATGAATTCTTACCCTTTTAACGCCCTCCGCCTTAGCCTCCGTCACCATGGCCTTTAGGTGGTCAAGATGGCTATGGACATTGCCATCGGAAAAAAGACCGATAAAATGCAGGGTTCCATCGGTCTTGAGAACATTGTCTATTAAAGAGCGCCAAGCGTCGCCGGAAAACATGGCGCGGGAAGCGATAGAGCGAGAAACCAGCGCGGCGCCTTGGCTATACACCCGGCCGCAACCAATAGCGTTATGTCCTACCTCGCTATTGCCCATATCGTCATCTGACGGTAAACCGACCGCTTTGCCATGGGCTTTTAAGCGCGTATGAGGGCTCTTGGCCTTAATAGCCTCCAGGTTGTACATTTTTGAGTCCGCGACAGCGTCGCCTTCCTTATGTTTTCCATAACCGACGCCGTCCATAATTACCAGGACGAGAGGACCGCGGCGGCCTTGCCATAGGGGATTCTTTGAGAGAGAACTTAACATGAAACACTCCTTACATGGTATTTCGATAATAACGAAAAGCGTGGAGCTGAGGCAAGGCGCGTCCATTGCCTTAAGGGGTATAATTGGGTACCTTATTTCTTTAATTGGAATTGAAGAATATATAGCGATATGATCTATTAAAGTTAGGAGGGTCTATGCGAAAAAATAAAGGCCGCTTTTTTATAGCGTCTCTTATTGTTTCCCTTATTTTTTCTTCTTCCGCTCTATACGCAAAGGATACGGCGTATGAGCGCTGGCCTAGCGCTTTGGGGTTTTCTTTTTCAAGTTTAGCCGGGAATCCCGGCGGGGGACTTCATTACCAGCGTTGGCTTGATAAGCTAGGGTTTGCCTGTACCGCCGGCATTCTATATTCACCGGAAGCTTTTTACGGATCGATCTTGGACTATTCGGTTACGGCCAGCGTCCAGTACCGTGTCTACGGCGCCGATTTCGCCGACTGGTTTTCCGGTCAACTCTATGTTTGGGGGCAAGCGGGCCATATCGGCTATATACGATCCGCGACCAGCCCTTTAATTCTAGACGCGGTGCTTGGCGTGGGTATCGGTATAGAAACCATCCTATTCGATCATTTTTCCTTTCCACTTGAATTTGGGTACACCGGACAATTCCCCATTGATACGGCTGTCAATTTAAGTTTCAGCGGGGGAATTCGGTATAGGTATTAAGCGGATTCCAGCCGCCATTACGGTGGCTGGAATCTTTAGTTAAAACGAAGTTCAGCCAGGGTTATATCATCTGATAGATGAGCATCCTCTATCCATTTGTCTATACACTCCTTAAGCGTCTCTTTTAGTTCCTCGCCGCTTTTGCGGTAGCTGTTTCGGAATAATTCGATAGCTCGTTCCTCGCCGTAACGTTCACCGGAAGGGTCCACCATATCGGTTAAGCCGTCCGAGAAAACCGTTAAGCGCAGGCCCTTTGCGATAGGCATCTGCTGAGGCGTTATCTCGGTGTTTTCGGGATCCACGCCGAGGGGTTGCATGGTTGGACGGGCTATGCGGTACGCTATTTTGCCGCCTTCTTGGGGAACAAAGGCGAGAACAGGGGAAAAGCCGCAATTGTGTATTTCCACGGTGCCAAGATTGAAATCGATATAAAAAAGGATAGCGGTAACAAAAACCCCTGGGGGGACGACATCGCCTATCATGGAATTAAGCAAGTTTGTGGTTTGTTTTGGATCGCCGTCATGGGAGAAAAGACGAAGGCTGGAAAAGAAGGCTCCAAGGGCGACCGTTGTCAAAGCGCCTGAAATATTCTTTCCGGCCACATCGAAACAACCAATTAAATAACGTTTGTCCCCGAGCGCCGCGGCTTGATAAAAGTCGCCGCCAATTTCATGCGCCATTCTGTTAAAGAAGATAAGTGAAAAGCGCTCGTCTTTCGGGATTTCTCTGTCTAACAGAAAACGCTGAATTTCGCCGGCGCGGCGAAGGTCCTGAGCGCGCAATTCATTCAAATATTCCAGCATGCGGCGTAAATTAACGATCCCTAGATAGCTTCTTCTGTGTTGCACGATATACCAGCCTGGATCTTCCGGATCGGCGCTGCCCAAATCCTCGGCCACGATAACATCCACATAGTTGGTGGCTTCTATAGTCCGTCTGGCAGGCAGGATATACGCGTCCAGGTCCTTTTGAAAAAAGCGTTTCCATGAAGAAGCGGCTAGGTTTTCCAGAGTATGGCGAGACACGACGCCTAATACGATACCATCTCGTTCTATCGGCAGCACGGCGAGTTCCGGTCGTTCCGTCAACTGCTCCAAAGCCCAAGAGGCTTCCGATCCGGCCGATAAAGGCTCAACGCAGTCAACGATGCTGCCGACCTGCAAGGGCGAAAACGTATGCCCTAATTCTGAAGCTTTCATGGCGACTCCCCTTTGGCGAACAGTATAACAGGCTTCTAGCGAATACGCTCGACTTTTTCTTCTAAACCATAAAAGAACTCTGTCTCTACTATCCTCTTTATGGGAGTCTGAGAA
>CAZJJK010000085.1:0-14610 GCA_964546285.1 uncultured Treponema sp.
AGCAGTTAATGTATATTACAATGGCGGTGAAACCGCGACGGCAATTATCGTCGTCTATTTCAAAAAAGCGCCGTTTTTAGAAGAGACCAGAAAAAACCAAAGGGAGTAAAGAGCTAACGCCTTTATCGCTTTAGCACCCCAGCCATATCCTGGCTAATTCGCTCCAAATTCACCATTCGGTCGGCGATATCTTTAAAAGCCCCGGACAATTCGGAAATCTCATCATTAAGCGTGGCGAAAGCCGACACCGCGCCCCCGCTTTGAGCGTTTGATTCCGCAATATTGGCATGGGTAGCGGAAAGCGTCACGGAGGCTTTGCCCGCGTTCTCAGCGGTGCTAGTCGCCATTTTCCGTATCTCGGACGCTATAACCGCGAAACCCTTACCATGAACACCAGCCCGTGCCGATTCTATAGAAGCGTTGATAGATAAAAGATTAATGTTAACTGAAATATCCTCAATAATGGAAATTAGTTCGTTCAAATCCCTAGCGTTTTCTTTAACGCGGGCCGCGCTGTCGTTCGCCGCCCTTAATTTAGCCGCCGCCGCCGCGGTGTTTCCCAATAGCCTATCCAAGCGGTCTATCCTAGCGGAGGCTATCCCGGCGACGCTGTCAATCGCTTCAAGCATCGGTTTGGCTAATTCTCGCAAGCGCGCGTCCACAGCGGCCAGGTCTTCTTCTTGCCGCTTTTGATCCGCTAAAATATAGGCCGCCCTATAAGATCCAGATAATTGCGCCCGCAAAGCCTCATATAGCGGTCCTTCACGCGGCCCCATTTTTAAGATCATGTATCCAAAATGATCGTTATTGTAATACAGAGGCGTAATGACAAATGTTCCTGGGCGCCCCTCAAACAGAGACCGCCGAGGCACCAGGATTCTAGGATCGAATTCCGTTTCCTCATCAGACGACTTACGGCCATCCACTTCGCAGAGCGCCAACTTAGCCTTTGGGGGGAAAACCCAATCGCCCTCAGGCCGCTTATATCGTTCCGTATAGAGACAGAGCGCGAATGTTGGCACCCCTAGATTTCTCAGACTGCGCCTAAAATCCTCTTTAAGCGAAACGATATCGAAATTTGATCCGATTCGGCGCAATTCGCCCTGAAGCGTTTCAGCCGCTTGGCAAGCCGCTATCCTTTTCGCGGTTTGTTTCCTTTCCGCGAAATCGCCTATGATTAAGCGTAGTTTCTGGAATAGAACGGCCATATTTTCATCGGCTTTACCGCTTCGCTTAAGGTCCAGCCAGAGCTGATTCAGATAGCCATTCCAAAGTTCTACGTCGCCCAGAGTCGCTTTTGAGGTTTTCATCGCGTTTTCAAAGCGGCGTAATAGCTCCGCAAGTTCTTCATCACCGCCCTTAAAAGCTAAAACAAGTCTTGATAATTCATCGTTTTGATAAGAATCATTCGCTTCCGAGGAAGCTTCTTCCATACCTCGGATAGCTTTAGGCAAGCAGCCGCAGGAACGGCGAATTACAGCGCGGGTCGGTAAAACCACATCCTCCACACCCTTTTCGCCATTCATTAAGCGCGCTAAGGTCGCCATCGCGGTATAAGACAGCTTATGGTGTGGTTGGAGAACGGTGGATAAGGGAGAGCTGATGAACTTACATTCATTGATATCATCAAAGCCCCCAACGGCGATATCTTGAGGAACATGAACGCCATTCCGCTCCAGCTCTTCCAGACAAGCGATAGCCATTAGGTCGTTAGCCGCTAATATCGCTTGGACTTTTTGCCGCCGAGCGAGAAAATAGGACGCCGCCTTAACCCCGGCGGGAGGGTTAAAATCGCCAACATACAGTAGATCCTCGTCAAAGCTTATTCCGCGCATCGATAAGGCGGACTTAAAAGCCGCGAAACGCTCATCCGCCTCTTGATGCCCCTCAGGGCCGCGAATATAGCCAAAATGGCGAAAACCATGATGATCGGCGAAATGGCCAATCAGATCTTTGAGTCCGGCCGTATTATCAATCATAATGGTCGGGGCGCCCCTTAAACGCGTCCCCAAACTCACATACGGCAGCGGCGCGAAACGCTGACAAAACCGAGACAAGCTTTCATCGGTATTGGTGGAGCCAAACACATTGCTGGCGATAACAAAGCCATCGAAACAACCACTGGAAAGAAACTCATATATATGGTTTTCCTGTATATCCCGCTGACCTTTACCATTCATCTGGTTGCCGGGCAGCAACACCAGATCTATATCATTATCCTCGGCGTAAGCAACAGCGCCAGGCCAAATAAACGACATATAAACACTATCAATATTAATGAGGATTAAGCCCACTCGGCGCCTAGCCATAGGTCACCCTCCGTTACACATATTTACGCGCGGCCAAAGAGCGATACAATAGGCCAGCGTATATGTCAAGTTTAACTGAAAATGTCCAATAACGCCAGTGCCTAGAATAGAGCCACGCCGCGTTAGATAGTACCGACACGAAGCGAACGCCGAAATATAACGCGCCTCAACCTCTCCATCCAAACAACGATAAGAGCGAAAAACAAACGCGGCAATACGGCGAGTAACGCGGGAACCCCTAAAGCGATATAAAGAACCGAATCTTCTATCAAAGAATGGCTGATGCCAACATGATGATTTAAAAGGTCACTATCGGAGATCGACATTTTTCCTGATTCCACCCGCTCAATCATTATTCCAGCGCCATAAGATAGACCGACGAAATTAGTGACTATCCAGAGGAAACTAGCGGAAGCGGGCAGCCCGAAAATTGACATAAGGGGAGACATTGCCCTAACAAGGGCCGTGATAACGCCGAATTCATCCAGCAGCTTTTGCAGAATAATCAAAGCCGAAACTATAGCGGCCAGCTCCGCGGCCAATAAGCAAGCCTCGCCGAAGCGGCTCAACATAAAGGCGGCTAAGTTGCCCCAGCTTAACGCTGCCGGCGCGATAAGCGCCGTACTCTCAAAAAGACTTGTACCGGCGAGAGAGGAAGGCAGGACTTGGTTTAGGACCCAAGCCGCCAGAAGGCCAACGCCGATACGCAGAATCACCATTTTTATGGCTGAAGAGCCGGTCCGTTTCATAAAGGCGGATTCTACAATAAGGTTATGGCTGATAAGGCAGAGGACCGCTAATATGGAAAGCTCCCGCACACTTAATTCAAGGGTGTGTATCACCGCGATAGCTGAATAATTATTTATCAAAGCGGCGCTTAAAAAAACCAAAGACGCTTCCCCCGATAAGCCGATAAGCTTCATCAGAGGGCCTAGATAAAGCGCCAGGATATCTAGGACGCCCAGCGCTTTCATGAGTTCGACGCATATAGATACAGGAATCATTATCAGCAACAGAAAACGGATAGTGGATAAAGCGGGTCTAAAAGCGGCTTTTACCGAGGAAGCTATACGCGCGGGAATGGAATTGGAATCCATGGCCAGCATTAAGCGCTTTATAAAGCTTTCTTGTCAAGTTCACCCTAATTCGGACAAAGACGATAAAATCCGCTAGCCTGATCTTTGCCGATAGCTTATACGCGAGTTATACTATACGAAAATAGCGATATCGGGAGCGCCTTATGAAGGATATATCAATCCGCCCTATCACTGAATATGGCTATGGTTTCGTAAAACCGGAATATATGGAAGGCGATGAGGACGAATACCTTTTCCGTAATCGTCAAGTATCGGCGGAGAAACGCGGTTGGCGGCGCCTAAAAACAGCCGAACTGGAAATATTGGTAAAGAATAACAATACCTGTGTGGATTGGGATGATTTCCTGGTAAGCGACCCCTTTGATCCTTCGCTTATACTGAACTCTAATTTCGCTGGTTTAGTACGAATTGGCAAAATGAGTCCAGCGGTTCTTCGCCATCACGATTTCATTCTGCCGATAGGGATCCGCAACAGCACCATCATCGCCTGTGACATAGGCGATAATTGCGCTATTCAGGATTGCGGCTATATAAGCCATTACATCATGGAAAACGCCGTTATTTTATACAATGTCGATGAGATGCACACGACAGACCACGCTAAATTCGGCAATGGCATCATAAAGGACGGTGAGGACGAGGCTATCCGTATTTGGATCGATGTCATGAACGAGGCTGGCGGTAGATCTATCCTGCCTTTCAACGGCATGATCTGCGCGGACGCTTATCTCTGGGCGGCATACCGCGATGATAAAAAATTATGCGAGGCTTTAAAAGAGATCACGCAGAAGAATTTTGGCGGAGACCGTGGAGCCTATGGTTATGTAGGCGAGTATTCCGTAATAAAAAGCGTCCGTGTCGTAAAGGATGTTAATATTGGCGAATACGCGTACATTAAGGGCGCTAATAAACTAAAAAATCTTACCATAAATTCAAGCGAAAATGAAAAAACCCAGATTGGCGAGGGGGTGGAATTAGTTAATGGTATTATCGATTACGGCTGTCATATATTTTATGGTTGCAAGGCCGTACGTTTTGTAATGGGCCGGAACAGCTCCCTGAAATATGGCGCGCGCCTTATTCATTCAGTCTTAGGGGATAATTCCACGGTGTCTTGCTGCGAAATTTTGAATAACCTTATATTCCCCGCCCATGAGCAGCATCATAACAATTCCTTTCTTATAGCAAGTATGATTCAAGGCTTATCAAATATTGCCGCTGGCGCCACGATTGGCTCAAACCACAACAGTAGAGCTCCGGATGGCGAAATACGGGCTGGCCGCGGTTTTTGGCCGGGTCTCTGCGTCACCCTTAAGCATTCATGTCGATTCGCCTCGTATATCCTTATCGCCAAAGGAGATTACTCGGCTGAAATGAATATCTGGCTACCTTTCACTCTTGTCAACAACAATGTTCATCTTAACCGCCTAGAGCTGATGCCAGCGTATTTTTGGATGCATAATATGTACGCCCTGGAAAGAAACGCTTGGAAAGCACACGCCCGTGATAAACGACCAATAAAGGTGCAAAGGATTGAAGCCGATTACCTAGCCCCTGATACGGTTGAGGAAATAATAAACGCCATGGACAGTATCGCCTATTGGACAGGCAAAGCGGCTATCACCGCTCAAGGGGGAAACGTGGAATACTCCCGTAACGCTTTGAGCGATTTTGGCGCTCAACTGCTCAGTTCAACGCCGGAGGCGACGCGCTCCTTGCAAATAGTAGGCGAAGGCTTGGAAAACGACCCACGTCCCACACTTATATTAAAGGCGCATTCAGCTTGGCGCGCATACCGCGAAATGCTGCTCTGGTATGTCGCGCGCAGCCTGCTTTCAGCTTGGGAAGATCTGGGCTCCACTGATTTCGCCTCTTTCGCGGCCGCTTTCGCTTCCGTGAGCGCTCGCCAAACCGAATGGGTCAATCTGGGTGGTCAGCTTGTAGCGGCGCCTAGAGTGAACGCCCTTCGCGCCGAGATCGGAGAGGGAAAATTGAGCAGTTGGGAAGAAATACACAAAGCCTATAACGCTTTTGACAATTCCTATCCGCTTGATCGCGCTTCTCACGCTTGGTCCGTTTTACGTCTTTTACTTGCGATAGATCGGCGCTATCCGGATTCGGTCGCTGACGCTCCAAGCCTTAAAAGTGAAGCTCTTCCCCCGCCTTTTTCCACGGTAGCCGACCAAACCGCGTTTCCAAGCCCAGACCAAGCGTCCTTGGCCGCTCGCTTAGAAGCGGCTGTTGCTTTACGTCATTGGATTGGCGATCAAGTCTATCGGAGCCGCGCTAAAGATTATGAAAATTCTTTCCGCGCCGCGACATACCGCAACCGCGATGAAATGGAAGCGGTGTTAGGTTCAATGGCGGACAATTCATTCGTCAAGGCGGCCAAACAGGCCACGCAGGACTTCAAGGCGCGCGCTAATAAAATTTTAGCTCTTTTGTAACAATTTGACTGGTGCCGCTTTCGCGGCGCCTCGTATGTTATACAGCCTGTCGGTTCATTTTTATGGAGCCGTATTTGATTGAGAAAACAGCGTTTTACCAAAAACGTACTGATGAAAAACCAAATATTGAATTGGCGGCCCAAATAGCTAAAGATAAAAATACGAAAGGCATTGAAGAAATGATTAGGGGCTTAGACCATAAAGAAAAACAAGTTAATAATGATTGTATAAAGGTATTATATGAGGTTGGCTATTTAAATCCCGAACTAATCAATCCCTATATTACTGTCTTTCTAGAAAAACTACATAGCCGCAATAATCGTATTATATGGGGCTGCTGTATAGCGTTATCGCTTATCACGGAATCAAATAGTGATATCCTGTATAAGGACATCGATCTTATAAAAAGAATATTTCAAAATGGTAGTGTAATCACAAGCGATTATTGTATCAGTATATTCGCGGGAATAGCCAAAGGGAATGATACGTATTCAAAAGAAATAATCCCAATACTGATCAATCATCTTGAAAATTGTAGACCAAAAGAAGTAGCGCAACACGCGGAAAGAGCCTCTCTATGTATCAATCAGGAGAATAGGGGTATATTTATTGAAGCTCTGAACAAACGCTTAGCTTCATTAAGCGACTCGCAAAAGAATAGAGTGAAGAAGCTATTGAAGAAAATTGAAGAGAAATAACATACAATATAAGCGTTTCCCGCTATCTACCATAGAGTAAGCGTATTTAGGGCAAAGGAGCGTCTCAATGTTCGAATCAAATATTCTACCAGCCTTTGGGCTTACCGTATTCGCTGGTCTCGCGACAGGCATAGGTAGCGCTATCGCGTTCTTTGTTCATAAGCCAACGCCCCGCTTTCTCGCGGCCGCGCTTGGTTTTTCAGGCGGGGTGATGATTTATGTTTCATTAGTAGAAATATTTCAGAAAGCTAAAGACGCTTTGGTAGGCTCCTATGGCATGGTTGGCGGCTCCTGGCTAACGGTCGCGGGCTTTTTTGGAGGGATACTCCTTATCGCCCTAATTGACCGGCTGGTCCCAGCGGAAGTCAATCCTCACGAGCCGCATTGCGATGACTCTATGCCGGAAGGCCACTGTGATGATATTCGGCAGAAGCACCATAAGAAACGGCTTTTACGGATGGGCACCATGACCGCCCTCGCGTTGGCCATACACAATTTCCCAGAAGGCTTAGCCACCTTTTTATCGGCCTTACGCGACCCCTCGCTCGGTATCGCCATCGCCATCGCCATCGCTATCCATAATATCCCAGAAGGTATTTCAGTTTCCGTCCCCATTTTTTACGCTACCGGCAGCCATAAAAAAGCCTTTGCCTTATCTTTCCTTTCCGGTTTAGCGGAGCCTGTCGGCGTTATTGTGGGCTATACTATTCTGCGTCCCTTCATGAACGACGCTGTATTTGGTACCTTATTCGCGGCCGTGGCGGGCATCATGGTGTATATATCGCTTGACGAGCTTATACCCACAGCCCGCGAATACGGCGGCGGCCACTTGGCCATTTACGGCGTAATAGCCGGCATGGCGGTAATGGCGGTAAGCTTGCTTTTATTTCTTTAGTTGATAAGAGGCCAACACTTAGATAACAGTGTTGGCCTTCATTAGATTAAGCGCTTACCCCAACCAGTGTGCCGACAACGCGTATGATAAAACCGAGTATCCATCCCAGAGAAAATAGAGAAACAAAACTGAACCCTAACCAAGCCCAACCCAATTCCGCTTTGATGGTCGCCAAGGTCGCAAAGCAGGGAGGGATGACAAGGACAAACAGCATTAGAATAAAGGCGGTCAGGGCATCAAAGCCAGGGTCTGAACGCAAGGCATCGCTTAATCTACGTTCATCAGCGTCCTCGCCAGCCGCGTAGAGTACGCCAAGAGTAGAAACAACTACTTCTTTAGCCGCGAACCCAGTCAGCATAGCCACGCTTACACGCCAATCAAAGCCAAGAGGACGAAAAACCGGCTCCACGAATTTTCCTATTCGCCCGGCGGCGCTATATTCCAAAGCCAAAGCAGCGTTAACGTTAGTCTCAGCGCTGGATGCCGCAAACGCCGCGTTATCCGAATTCGCCGAAGATATGTTATCCACCGCTGGCTTGTATACGGGGAAATTAACCATTATCCAAATCAAGACGGAAGCGCCTAAAATGACCGTACCGGCTTTTTTTAGGTACTGCAGGGTCTTATCCCAGACATGCCAGAGAAGCCCGTTCAAAGTCGGCATCCTATATGGGGGAAGTTCCATAACAAAGGGCGTCGCCTCGCCCTTGAGTACGGTCCGCCTTAGAACCAAGGCCGAAAGAAGAGATAGAACTACGCCGATACCGTAAACCGCCATCACAGCGCTTGCCCGGTTATTTGGGAAAAAAGCGGCTGAAAGCAAAGCGTAAACAGGTAATTTAGCCCCGCAGCTCATCATTGGGATAACTAGTATAGTAACAATTCTGTCGCGCCGATTCTTTAGAGCGCGCGCGGCCATCATAGCTGGGACAGAACAGCCAAAACCAAGAATCATTGGAAATATCGATTGACCATGGAGCCCAAACGCGTGCAAGAGCTTATCGGAAGCGAAGGCCGCCCGGGACATATACCCGGTATCCTCAAGCACGGAAAGTAGGAAAAACAATATAACAATCAGCGGGACAAATGAAAAAACACCGCCGACACCGCTTATTATACCATCAACAATAAGAGAACGAATCCACCCTTCCGGTAAAAACCCTGAAACCAATCCAGCGAATTTCCCAAAAAACATTTCAAGCCACAAGATTGGATATTCGCCTAGTAAGAAGGTGGTTTGAAAGACGCCCCAGAGCACTAATACGAAAATAGGCAAAGCTAAAAAACGGTTCATGATAACGCGATCGATAGCCTCAGTCGTTGAGAAATCGTCAATTCGGACTCGTGAGACCGCCTCAGCCAAGGCGCCGCGGATATAGCCATAACGCTGCTCGGATACTACGATTTCGGCATCACGCCCAAAATGCGTTTCCAGCCAAGTTATAGCCTCCGAAGCCACATGGCGAACCTCATCAGCTCGGCGATGATCGCTCAAACGCGTATCAGCGTCCGCGTCTTTCTCTAACAGCTTAACGGCAAGCCAGCGAGCGGGATAGCGCGCGGAAAAGTCCTTATCGGAAAAAATTAGCTGTCTAAGCGGGACTAAGCGGCTTTCAATTTCCGTGCCATAATCCAGAGCGCCGTTTACTATGGAGCAGTTGGCCGCGGCCTTGCCAAGCTCTTTATCGGAAGCCATAGGAACGGGGGCGCTTGTTTCCGAGGGAAGCCGCTGTGATAGCGGTGTGTCCGCGTCTATAGCCTTTCCATAACCGCTGTCCGCGACGCTGTCTATAGTGTCAAGCAAAGCGTCAAGTCCTACGCCGCGGCTGCCTATGGTTTTTACCAAGGGCAGGCCAAGCAACGAAGACAGAACACCCGCGTCTATACGCAAACCCTTGCTCTCGGCTTCATCGCTCATATTCAGAGCGCCGATCACCGGCAAACCCAACTCCAAAAACTGTAGGCACAGATAGAGATGCCGTTCCAAATTTGTGGAATCCAATACATCAACAACTAAATCAGGTTTTTCCTCAAGCAAGAAATCCCGCGCGACCACTTCGTCCTGAGAATAGGCGGTTAAACTATATATTCCGGGAAGATCGATAAAATGGTAGACGCGTCCGTTTCTTTTAAGCGAACCTTCTTTCTTTTCCACAGTTACGCCGGGATAATTGCCAACCTTATGGCGAGCTCCCGTCAGGGCATTAAAAAGCGACGTCTTACCAGAATTGGGATTGCCGGCTAAGGCTATCCTAAGTGAACGTTTAGCGCCAGCCATGAGCGAACCTTCTTCGTCTTTGAAAAATAGGGCCTATCGGATCTACCACGATAGCGGCCGCCTCCCGTTCGCGTATTAGTATGTCATATCCCCTAATACGTACTTGAATAGGCCCCCGCCAAAAGCTCCTACGCACCACCGAACCCTCGGCGCCGGCCGTAAAACCCATATCGGCCAAGCGCTTACCAATTTCCCTTCCGACTGTTACGCCGCGAACAACAAAAGATGTCCCACAGGGCATTTCGGATATGACCATAGTTCCTCTTTATAGTTAGTCTCTTCTAACCTTCTAGGGACAACGACGCGTCCCTTTTTATGGTTATATATATCTAACACTTTCCGTTATGTCAATACCCAAACCCCCAAATTTGTCCAAACGCTTAAAGAAGCAGGCTCCTTATTGAGATAGACAGAGGGATAATGGCGGCTCTTTGTTTTGCGAATCATTTGCGTTATATTTATCCCACCATTATGGAGGGCTAGTGTATGCGCTATTTCCTGATACTCCTTTTAGCGCTTTGTCTTGCGACACAAGGCCATGGCTTAGGTTCCACGGATCGAGAAAGACCAGGTAAAACCATCGCGGTCAGCATTCAAGCTCAGGCTTATTTCGCCAAGCGCATAGCTGGCGATAGATTGAGAATAGTAAGCTTACTTAACCCCGGCCAGAGTCCTCATTCCTATGAACCAAGCCCACGCCAGCTAAGCGATCTTTCATATTCTAGCGTTTGGATTACCATTGGAGTGGAATTTGAGGATGGCTTAAAACCAAAAATAGCGGCTTCTTTCCCAAAACTATCAATCGTGGATGGAACGGAAGGAGTGCGGTTCCGCTCCTTGGATAATGGGGGGGGTGAGCATTTTCATGAAAGTTCCCATATCGATGAAGATGTAGAAACACCCAATCGCGACCCCCATATTTGGTTGGGAGCGGAGGCGGCTAAAACTATCACGCTAACGATGGCGAAAGTCTTCGCGGAAATAGACCCAGAGGGCGCTAACAGCTATATGTCGAACGCTCAAGCCTTCGCCGAGGAAACGGACACGCTTTTCACGAATCTTAAGATCAAGCTGGCCGCCCTTCGCGGCCAAGCTGTTTTAGTATACCATCCGGCTTTTGGCTATTTTCTTGATGAATTCGATATACGACAGAAGGCGGTGGAAACAGGAGGCAAGGAGCCAACGCCAAAGCAATTGAGCGCGCTAATAGAGGAAGCCCGCCGCTCGGGCATACAGACGGTCTTTGTTCAAAGCCAATTCCCGGCTAACGCCGCCAAAACAATAGCGGATAGCATTGGAGGAACGGTTATAGAATTGGATCCTCTGGCCTATGATTGGCTCGTTAATATAACGTCGATGGGAGAAGCCTTAGCTTCGCTTATAAAACATGAAGCGACTAATGACGCCAAGCTTCCCTTCATGGAAAAACCCGAAACCGCCGCTACCGAAGATAAAGAGACAAGCCATGATTGAAGTGACACACAAGGCCGTTCATAAACGGCCGACGGAAACGGAAGCTAAGGTCGCCGTCCGTTTCTCAGCCGTAAGTTACTCTTATGGCGAGATTCCCGTGCTACATAATGTGGACTTTCATTTCCATGAAGGGGAATTTGTCGCGCTGGTTGGGCCAAACGGTTCCGGCAAGACAACGGTGCTTAGGCTTATTCTCGGCCTTGCCGAGACTCAGGCTGGATATATATCGGTACTTGGCGGAACGCCCAAAGAAGCGCGATCGGAGATCGGTTATGTTCCGCAAAACGCGGTATACGACCCAGCCTTTCCAATAAGCGTGGCCGATGTTGTGCGTATGGGACGCCTTCGTTCTAAGCATCTGCGTTATAATCAGGCTGACAGAGCCGCCGCTGACAGAGCCCTTGTTTTGGCGGACATCGGCGATCTAGCCGGCCGCGCGTATTCCGCTTTATCCGGCGGCCAACGACGCCGCGTTTTAGTCGCCCGAGCCTTAGCGGCCGAACCGCGCTTTCTTATTCTTGACGAGCCAACCGCGAATATGGACGCGGACAGTGAAAACAGACTGTACCGCGCCTTAGGCTCGCTGAAGGGGAAAACCACTATTCTAGTGGTAACCCATGACAATGGTTTTGTTTCAGCCTTGACCGATACGATACTCTGCGCTGGCGGGCGTGATAACCAGGGGCATCGCGCCGAGGGGAATATAGTGCGCCATCGTTCAGTACCAGCCAGAGAAGCGCCTAAAGAATTATTTGGCGGTGACGCCCTGAAGGTTCTTCACGACACAGCCCTACCCGCGAACGACTGCGGGAAGAAAGAGGAATAAACCAATGAGAAGTTTTCTGGCCGCCGTGCTCGATCCCTCTCTATCCTTGATTCGTAATGCTTTGATAGCCAGCCTCTTATCCAGCCTCCTCTTCGGGGTTCTTGGGTCGATAGTTACCGTTAAAAGAATCGCCAGTTTAGCCGGCGCCATATCGCACGCCGTACTTGGCGGTATCGGGTTGGCTCTTTTCCTTTCCGTTAGAGGCATTATTCCAGGTATTCCGCCGATCGTGGGGGCCTTGGTGTTCGCGTTGCTGGCCGCTCTGCTTATTGGGCTTGTTACCCTAAAAGCCAAACAGCGCGAAGATACCGTAATCAACGCGATTTGGGCTATCGGTATGAGCCTTGGGGTCCTCTTTCTTTCTAAAACTCCCAGCTATATCGATCCAATGAGCTATCTTTTTGGCAACATCCTCTTGGTTTCCCAAAATGACCTTATCCTCTTGGCGATACTGGGGGCGGTCGTTTTATTTTCCGCCTGGCGCTTTTACCCACAGCTTGAGGCTGTCGTCTTTGACGAGGAATTCGCCAGAACCCGAGGAGTCCCCGCTGACGCTATTTTTATCGCCGTCTTAAGCGCGACAGCCGCCGCCGTCGTTCTGCTCCAAACCTTTGTTGGAATCGTTATGGTAATTGCCATGCTAACGCTGCCGGCTGGTACGGCGGCGTTCCACGCTCGCAGCTTAGCGGGAATGATGCTTGGCGCCGGGTTTTTATCAGCCGCCTTTTCCGTAGGGGGACTTGCCCTTGGTTGGACTCTAGATCTTCCAGTCGGCGCGGTGGTGGTGGTTCTTTCCGGTTTGGTTTTTCTCGCGAGCGCGGCCATACGTGTCAGACGCCGTAGGAAAGCTTGATGACAAGGGCAAGAGAAGCGGCCTTAGCCATATTAAAAGATGCTTCGCAACCTCTATCAGCCAGCGGCATCGCAAACGCCCTTAGATCAAGTTGCGATCAAGCTACGGTTTATCGTTCACTCCATTACCTGGAAAGCGCCGGGCTAGCTGAATCCTTTATTTTGCATTGTGCTGTGTACGGGACCGAACGCTATTGGACTCTCGCGAAAGGACACCGACATTGGTTCCACTGCCAGCATTGCCATCGTTTCACGGAATTAAGCGCCTTTTGCCCCGCTGAAGAGGCGGCTAAAGACGCTCTAGAGCGCGGACTGAAAATTACGGGTCATGTACTCTACTTCACCGGTATCTGCGATCATTGCTCCTCCGCTTTGGCAAAGGCGCAAGCCTTAGGCGAGGCAGGGCCTTCCTAATCAAGATACCGTAGCTCTATCATCAGTGGTAAATGATCGCTTAGACCGTACCGAGTTCTCGGGTTATACGCGACAGGACGCCCATCGGAATCAATAAAGGGGCTTGAGTCAAGCACCGCGAAAGCACCTATTTCCCAAGATATGCCATCAAATAAGGCGGCATTCGCCAAGACATGATCAATCCGTTCCCATTCGCCATTATAGAAGTAAGAACCTTCCCAAGGCGCATGGTTCCAGGGCGAATAAAGCGCGGCGGCCTCCGGCAATCGCGTGCTGCGAGGCGGCTTTTCACTGGAAAGAACGAGACAATCCGAAACGCTTAGCCCAGCTTCCGCGACAAGCGAGGCCGCTTTTTCGTGATCCGGCAGCAAGGCGGTAAGCGCGGCACCGCCTCGTCTAAAAAATTCATTATCGTTTTCATTTAGATCACCTAAAACGAGGGCTTCGCGACCGCCGTTTTCATTGGCCGCTAAAGCATTCAAGCGCCTAGCCAGGACACGAGCCTGGGCGCGGCGCAGTTCTTCAGTTTCATCGGCGCCGCCCAATTTTGATTTCCAGTGGCACAGAAAGATCTTAAACGGACGAAACCCTCCAAGGTCCACCTCCAGAATAGGCCGAGCGCCCTCCAACCCATCTATCGCTAGAGCGTGGACCCGCGCGTTCGCTAGGGGCAAACGGCTGAGAAGACCCAGCGATAGCGCCGCGCCCGGCTCATGAGCGCAGGCCGCCCATCGATATTCAAAACGGGAAAGAGAAGTTTCAGCCAAATCACGCAGAACAGCTTCATTCTCTATCTCCTGTAAAGCCAACACATCGGGGCCGCCAGGAACAGCGCTCTCCAAAGCTTCAGCGATAGCGTCCAAACGCGAACGGTATTTTTCGTTTGACCATCCGGCCTGCGGCGTATATTCGTTGTATTCGGTACCCTCGCCCGCTCCATTGAAAAGGGCCTGTACATTCCAGGTAACAATCGTTACCACGCTTTTTTCGGCGTTCTCTTCAGCTGGCCGGAAAAAGCACGAGCAAAGGAGAAAAGAAAGAAAGACCTGACTAAAAAATTGAGGAAAAGTGCGAGCGTTTTTTTTCATACGATTCTCCCGCCTATAGTACGGGAGAACGCATCATATCGCTTGAGTTTTTGATTAGGCGCTTAGGCCAAAGCGTCCCTTTTTACCACGACACGAGAAATAAGCCCATAAGCGACAGCTTCTTCCGCGTTCATCCAAAAATCTCGGTCGGTATCTTTTTCCACCTGGTCCAAGACAGCGCCGGTTTCGTCCGAGATTAAGCGATTTATCCGCGCGCGCAACTTTTCAAGCTC
>CAZJJK010000086.1:0-14603 GCA_964546285.1 uncultured Treponema sp.
CGGCTATCCAGACGGAAAAGCTCGCGGTGAGCCCATACATCAACGGAGTCGGCCGCGACGAAAAACGGGATATCGCCTATTAATGCAACGCCCATTTCTCTAGCGTGGTCACGTAGACTTTGCCATTGCGAAAAGAAAAAATATTGGATGGTTTTTTGAGCTTGAATGGCCTCTCTGCGCTCAGTCTGGCTGGACCAAGCGCTAAGAGCGCTTGAACGGCGCAAGGCTAGATCGGACGGCCAATAATTTGACCACATCGCGCCGTCAAGGCCCTCAGAACGAGCTTTTTCGTCATGGAGGGACTTTATATCCATAAATAGGGCAAAGTCATCCAGCCACCAGGAATGGCGCCTGAAGAAGCTTTTTCTTTGACGCCGTTCGGCGTCGCGGGATAGCTTGTCAAAGCGTTTGGCGGCCTTAAAAAGCAGGGCGGTTTTCCATGGGATAAGGTTGCCGTAATCGACCTTATCGGAAGGGAAGGCCGGTACTGAGTTAAAATCCGCCGTATCCAGCCAGCCCTGGGAGCGCAGGTCTTCCAAGGATATTAAAAGGGGGTTACCGGCGAAGCTGGAAAGAGCGGCGTAAGGAGAATCGCCATAGCCTGTGGGACCCAGAGGGAGCAGCTGCCAAAGCTTTTGCCCAGCGGAAGCGAGCCAGTCAATAAAGCGAATAGCGGATTGGCCTATGTCGCCTATACCGTATGGCCCGGGGAGAGAAGTGGGATGCAGCAGAATACCTGATGATCGTTCCATACCGCCTTCTGATATATAAAACAAACTAAACCGGTTTAGTTACACTCTATATCATAAGGGGAATTGGCGCAAGCTAAAAGCGTCACCAAAAAACCGAAGGCTTTTCAGCGACGCGCGGGGATGGGTTACTTCTCGGCTATAAGCAGGGTTTTTGGGTCAAGCTTTAAATCCAGAGTTCCCGGATTATATGAATCATGATCCTTGGAAACCGAAAAATGGATAAAATCCTGTTTTGGATCCAATACGACAACGATGTCTAAAAGATCGATGTAATCCGCTAAAATCAGCGGAATATTCCGTTTGTCAAAAACCGGATCCTCGCCGGAGACGGTGCAGGTGTACCAGGCTTCTAGTCCCAATTCGGCGATAAAGGACTTGACACCGGCTAAGCGTTCCACCGTGGCGCGGGTGAAATCATAGCCGTCAATAATTAGGGCGTCAGCCTTAAAGCCGCCGTCAATGATCATGGCGCGGAGGGAGCGTATGATCTGCTCGCTGGTGACGCCATCCTGGTTAAAATTCATAAGGACGCGATTTTTGGTTAATTCGTTCTTAACTTCCTGAGCGTGTTCCAGGTTGCGCTTCTTGGCTATTTCGGAAAAAATATCTTCATACCAAGCGATAACATAATCAGTATGCTGAGTAAAGGATACATGGATAACCTTTTTACCTTGAAGTAGTTTATCCAAAGCTATTTGAACAAGGACGGCGGTCTTGCCGACCCCCTTGCGGGACGCGATAACGCCCATGCCTCCAGCTTGTAGCCCGCCGTGTAGAGATTTCTCAAAAATCCGCACTGGGCTGCGTTGAATTAGCTCTTGCTTGACCATGATGACTCCTTAACGTTGTTCTTTCTTGCGTTTGGTCTCGTAATCCTTGATCAAAGCGTCCGAGATGCTAGCCGGGACCCGTCCGTATTTTTCAAACTCCATGGTGAATTCCGCTTTTCCTTGGGTTAAGGAGCGGAGCACCGTGGAATAACCAAACATTTCGCTTAATGGCACTTCAGCCTCCACGCGCGAGAAGGTACCGTCCTCCGTGGACGCCATGATTATACCACGGCGTTGATTGATGGAGGCGAAAATGTTTCCCTGGAATTCGGTTGGGCCTTCCACCGTAACCTTCATGATTGGTTCCAGAATGCAGGGTTTAGCTTTGGCGTAACCCTCGCGGAAGGCGCCTATGGCGGCTAACTGAAAGGCTATGTCGGAAGAGTCAACGGCATGGGATTGGCCATCGTTGATGGCGCAACGGATATTGACGATCGGGAAACCGATAAGGCTGCCCCTCTTTTTCGCTTCGCGGAAGCCTTTATCGCAGCTACCCACAAATTCGGTAGGTATGGAGCCGCCCCTGATTTGATCCACAAATTCATAGTCGGCGGTATCTATCGGTTCCATATAGCCCGCGACGCGGCCGTATTGGCCGGACCCGCCGCTCTGCTTTTTATGGGTATAATTGAAATCGGCTCTTTGCGTAATGGTTTCTCTGTACGCCACCTGAGGCATACCGGTCGTCACGTCGCATTTGTATTCGCGGCGCATGCGTTCTATATACACTTCAAGGTGAAGCTCCCCCATACCTTTGATGATGGTCTGGTTGGATTCTGGGTCAACATAGGTTTGGAAGGTGGGGTCTTCCTTAGTGAAGCGGTTCAGCGCTTTTGACATCTGGTCCGCTGATTTTTTATCCTTAGCCTCTATAGCTAGGGAGATAACGG
Organism: uncultured Treponema sp.; assembly: GCA_964546285.1. GTDB lineage: Bacteria > Spirochaetota > Spirochaetia > Treponematales > Breznakiellaceae > CAZJJK01. The sequence goes on from CAZJJK010000086.1 coordinate 2,473, forward strand.
GTTCCGGGACGTACATGGAACTCATCGCGATATTGACCGACGGCGAACAGAAGGTGTCTCCGGAAGCGCAATCCACCCCAAAAAGGGCGACAATATCGCCTGGCACGCCTTCATTGATATCTTCCATATCGTTTGAATGCATCCGCACAAGGCGTCCTACTTTGAACCGTTTGCGGGCGCGGGTGTTGAATAACTCGTCTCCCTTTTTCATGGAGCCCTGGTATATACGGACATAGGTTAGCTGGCCGTATTGGCCTTCTTCCAACTTAAAGCCCAGCGCGACGGTCGGTAGACTGTCATCGGCCTTAAGTTCCACTTGGGTTTCACTATCATCCAGATTCAATCCGTAATTCTTTACTTCCGCTGGATCGGGGAGATAGAGCGAAACGGCGTCCAAAAGCGGTTGGATACCCTTATTTTTATAGGCGGATCCCATCATTACCGGAACGAGTTGTTCGCTCAAGGTGCCTTTTCGGATCGCGGAATGGATCAAGTCTTCCGGAATAGGCTCGCCGCTAAGGAATTTCTCCGCCAAATCATCGGAAAACATGGAAACGGCGTCCAGTAGTTCTTCCCTATACTTATCCGCGTCAGCCTTTAGGTGGGCTGGTATCTCGGCGTATCGCGGTTCCGTGCCTTGTTCGTTGTCAAAATAGATAGCCTTCATGGAAACCAGATCCACAACGCCTTCAAGCCTATCCTCAAGGCCGATAGGAAGCTGGATCAAAATGGCGTTCAGGCCGAGTTTGTCGCGTAGCTGTAAACGCACCTTAAAAGGATTGGCGCCGGTACGGTCGCATTTATTGACAAAGGCGATGCGCGGGACATGGTAGCGCTTTAGCTGGCGATCCACCGTGATAGATTGCGATTGGACGCCGCCTACGGCGCAGAGCACTAAAATAGCGCCATCCAGCACACGTAGCGAGCGTTCCACCTCAATGGTAAAATCGACATGGCCGGGTGTGTCAATCAGGTTGATGATCTTATCTTTCCAGGCCACTTGGGTAGCGGCGGATTGGATGGTGATGCCGCGTTCGCGCTCCAATTCCATCCCATCCATAACCGCGCCAACGCCGTCCTTGCCACGGACCTCGTGAATCATGTGGATTTTATTGCAATAGAACAGGATGCGCTCAGAAAGGGTCGTTTTCCCCGAATCGATGTGCGCGCTGATCCCGATATTTCTCAGCTTAGTGATATCTATACCCATTCTCTCCTCTACCTCTTATACTTGTCTGGCTGGTGTTGAATATGGAGTCATTATTGAAGAAATAGTGTCATATTCTTCCGGTTATTGTAGTATAGTGATAATGCTCGCAGATTTCAAGGGGGATGGATGGCGGTTTTGGTTGGATGCTCCGGATATAATTACGAGGACTGGCGGACTATCCTCTACCCGGCCGATTTAGCCAGAGACGATTTTTTGCGCTATTATTCTTTGTTTTTTCCTACCGTTGAATTGGATTACGCCAATAGCGCCCCGCCTCTGCCCTGGCAACTAGAAAACCTTGCCGCTATGACGCCCTTATCTTTCCGTTTTATCGTGCGCGCGCCGCGGAGTTTAACGCGCGATATACCAGCCAATTGGCGAACCATGGCCAATGCTTTCGCCGGGGCGGTAAGGGTGCGCCTTTTCCGGCAGCGTTTAGGCGCCGTCGTTTTACCTGTATCCCGTCGGTTTCGCCATACCGATCCCAATCGCGTCTATTTAGGCGAGCTTACCGAAGAATGGTCCGATCTCCCTTTGTTTTTGGAATTCCGCGGTGAGGAATGGCTGTCGCCCTCCGTGATGGAAAGCGCCGATAAACGCGGCTTTGGCGTAGCCGCTTCCGATGACATCATGGCGGCGCGGCCGGAAACTTGCCATTTACCGAACGCCGGCGGCCGGTCCCTGCTCCGTATGCGCGGTCGTCTTGTTGAAGGCGGCAAGAGTGGAGGCTCCTACGGGGTATATGCTTATTCCGATTACGAATTGTCAACCTGGAAGGACGCTGTTTTATCTTCCGGCGCTTCGGAATGTTATGTGCTTTTCAACAACTTTGGCGAGGGCAACGCCGTTAAGGACGCCCGCCGTTTTCAAGCCTTATTGGACGCCGCTAAGGGTAAGCTTGCCGGTATCGCGCAGACTGATGACCCACTGTAGACTCCAAACGGCGTTTCCGTCGCCTTCCGTAAACGCGTAGGCTAAACCGGCGCCAAGCTTGATCCGCCTTGTTTCCCAATCGGAACTCAGCGAAAAAGCCCAGCGCGATTTTGTTTTTGACAGGGAACGCTCGGCTTTAGCTCCAAATGTTATATCTTGATGTTTAAAAGTGACGGCGAGACGACTTAGACTCAACGCTGGAACGCTTATATCGATATGGGTAGTACTTTCTAGCGTCAACGCGCCAAAAGCCGTTTTAAGGGCGGCCTGAGCTTCCTGAGAGGGGTTTTTGTCCCCAAGGCGGAGCAGCCAGGTAAGGCGGCAATCCGCCGCTGGTTCGCCCACATAGTTCCATCCGGCTAAAAGACGCCATTCCGATATAGATGGCGTAAAGTTCGCGTTTATATCGGCCGTCAGACTGTGGCGCGCGTTCAGCGAGATAGCGCCATTAAGGCGAAAGCGCCTGGCTCTTTCCATGAGTTCACCAGTTGGGTCAACATAGTGGCCTTGAATAAGGCCGAAAGACGCCCCAAGCCGCCGCGAGGCCGGGCCCAACTGCCCGGCTAGCCCGCCGTAAAGCCCTATTTGTCCGTAATGGCTAAAAGAGAGGGCCGCGTCTCCCGCCAGTTGACCGGTCCCGTTTTTTAACTTGAGGGCTAGGGCGCCGAGCCATTCTTCGCGTTCCGGCAGAAGCGGCGTTTTGGCAAACCATGAGGCGTCCTTATCGGCGTCCCTATGCCGCGCTTGGATAAGTAGTTCCAACGCGCTTTCCTCTTCGCGCTTTTTCTTTGCTTGGACGCTGATTAGGGCGGCCGCCGATAAATCCGCCGAAAGGGTAAGGCCGCAACCGCAGTGTAAGGAGGCGTTAGGCTCAAAAGCGAACAGCCCATGCAGCGCTACCGTATTGTCGCTTGCCGCCGTCGGATTAGCTTCCCAGGCGGTGCTGGCGTATCCGTCGGCTTTAGGCGGCGCGCTTTCCAGCGGCGCGCGTAAACGCGCTAGCAGACCTTTGTGCCGCAGCGTGCCGATAGCCAATACCGACGCCGCTTGGCCCAGCGTGGCTTCCACGGCGCCGCTCAGTATCGGCGTTCCAGCGGTTGTATCGGCGGGAGAGGGGTTAAATATTTTTGGCGGAATAAGGCCGGGGCGGCGGTCACCAAGAAAGGCCTTCAGCTGAAAGTTTCCTAAGGATGAGGCGAGATCAAGACTCGTTACGGTTTTTAGTATACCGGCTTGATCCCGTTCGGTTCGCCAGCGCGAGTTGAGCGATAGGCTGTTTTGGCTGTCTATGGCCAGGGCCGCTGAGGGGAGGGCGCTTAAAAGGATGGCGAAAGGCAGCGTATGAAAAAATGAAGCTGGACCAATAAAGAAGCGGCCCGTCTTGGAAACGTGATAAGAAGGCGGAAAAAAATAAGCGGCGAGAAGATCCATACCCTAAGTAAGGTCGGAATCCTGTCGCCGCTTGAACCCTTAGTCAAGACCCGCTAACGCGGGTACTATTTTATCGGTTGGACTATAGCCAGCCTTTACAAGCTCTTTAAAAAAAATAAGCCGTTTTTGAAAGAGCTTCGCGCGCTTCAACGCTTTACTTTAATAAGCGATACATAGCTTTCAGAAAAGCCGTCTATGCCCTTAATTAAAGAAAGCCAATAATCCGCCTCGCTCTTTGAGGCGTAAGGCCCAACGCGAACCCGGAAATAGGTTTTTCCGTCTACGTCACGGGTTTCTATCAGGGCGGTAATGCCCTTGTCCGCTAGGCTGGACTTTACGTCCTCAGCTCGGGAACGAACGGCGAAGGCTCCAGTCTGGACCCAGTATTCATCAATTAAGACTGGCGCGGGAGCCTTGGTTGGCGCTGTCGCTTTCGTGGCAGCGGCCGTCTGAACGCTAGCCGCGGGCTTAGCCGGACTCGGTTTAGCTTGGACAGCCGCGACCGGTGCTGTCGTGGCCGGCGCCGCGCTTACCGCTGTCTGTGTGGCGGTCGGCTGAGCCGAAGCAACGTTAGCCGAGGCCGTTTGACCGCTTGACTGAGCGGGCGCCGTGGCGGCGGGCGCGGCGCTTGTTGTCGCGGCGGTCGGCACTACCGGAGTCGTTTGAACGGCGGGGGGCGCCACATTTATGACCATGCCTGACTCCGATACCGAATCGACGATAGCCGCGGCGCTTTTAGCGGCTTCCGGCGAACGTTCGCCGTAAAAAATAATGACATCGCCTCGGCTTGTCGTATTGGCGCTTTGGGGCGTAAGCCCTTGAATGGCCGAAGGATTACGCAGCCATTCGCTGGCGTTTACGCTTGGAACCGTGGTGGATTCGGCTTTGCCGCTCTCGCCCGTCGCGGAAGACGCACCCGCCAGCGCGTTCGCCGAAGCTTGGCCGGAAGCGTCCAAGGCCATCGCGTCATCGGAATAAGCTCCCGCCGCCGTCCGCGCGTCGGCGCCGGATAAAGGAGCGCCGTTTGCCGACGCCGCGCCGTCGGCCGCCGCGCTACTTGGCGCCGTGCCGCTTGGGCTTAGGCTAAGGGCGCTATCCGCGCCGGCCGCTTTGCCAAAGGCCGCCGCCAGAGCGGATTCCGCCGTGCCTCGGGGCGCGAAAAAATAGAGGCCGGCAAGAATAACGATGACGAGGAAAACCCCGACAAAAATAATAACTAGGAGAAATTTCTTCTGTTGTTCCATAACTATCGAACCATCCCTTTTCGGGCTAGGATCGAATCCAAACGGCGCTCAAGCCGCGCTTTTGCGTACGCGCGGAAGGGGCAGCAGTCGGACCGGTTTACTACTTTTACTATATCGGCTTTGTTTTTAGAGTATTGAGCGTTAAAGCCTTTCTGCCGCGAGAAACGCCGTATAAGCGAGAGCGGGCTTGCCTTATCGCGTTTTAGCGCGCGAAAAAAGCGGAGCGCCGTCGGCGCGCTTACGACGATGACGAAATCCAATTGCGTATAGTAAAGGGAACGGTGGAGCAAAGCGGCGTTAAGAACGATTTTAGTCTTATCCCGCTCGGCTATCCAACGACCGATAAGCTTATCTACCTCTGGGTGGACCAGCGCTTCTAGAACCGACAACTGGTCAGGCCGCTTGAACACGATTTCGCCTAAGGCCTTGCGGTCAAGCCCGCCGTCGGAGCGGATAACCGTTGGCCAGCGCTGAGCCAACGTCGTTTTTAGCCCTTCCAAGGCTATATGGCCGAGCTTATCGATATCCAAGAGCTCATACCCTCGTTTAGCCAGAAGCTCCCCAATATAATTTTTGCCAGCGCAGTAAGCCCCTGTTAGTCCGATCAATGTAGCTCGCCCCAGCTCCGGCCGATCTCAATGGCTGTTCTCAATGGGATGGAAAGCTTATAGGCGCCTTCCATCGCCGTTTCGGTCAGCGCCGCTATCCTTTCCGCCGCGCTCTCGTCGCATTCCAGGATAAGTTCGTCGTGAACCTGGAGCAGAAGCCGCGCGCCCGGCTCCTTTGCCAAGGCTTTATCCACGCGGAGCATGGCCAGCTTAACTATATCGGCGGCGGAACCTTGGATGGGTGTATTGACAGCCATACGTTCAGCCGCGGCTTTTTCGGTTTTATTGGAAGAATTGATGGCTGGGATGGGGCGTCTTCGGCCTAGGAGCGTAGTCGCGTAGCCGGTATTTTCGGCTTGACTGATTAAGGTTTGGATATAAGCGTTTACGCCGGCGTAGGTCTTGAAATACGCTTCAATGAAGAGTTGCGCTTCCGTCCGCGATATTTTCAACTCGTTGGACAAGCGGAAGGCGCTCATACCATACATCACCCCAAAGTTTATGGTTTTCGCGGCGCGCCGCTTTTCCGGGCTAACCTCAGCCTCGCTTATCCCAAAAATAAGGGCGGCTGTTCGTCTATGCACATCCTGCCCACTCTGGAAGGCCTCCCTTAGCCTTGGATCATTGGAAAGGTGGGCTAAGACGACAAGCTCAATCTGGCTGTAATCCGCGGAGACAAGCACGCGGCCGTTGCCGGCGCGGAAAGCGGCGCGGATACGCCGCCCCTCCTCGTCACGGATGGGAATATTTTGCAAATTTGGGTCGCGGCTGGATAAGCGGCCGGTCGCGGTCCCCGTTTGACTAAAGGTGGTGTGCAGGCGGCCGTCGGTGTCGGAAAGCAGGGGGAGCGCGTCCACATAGGTGGATTTTAGTTTAGCCAACTGACGGTAACGCAGGATGCGCTCAGGTACCGGATCTTCCCGCGCTAAAGTCTCCAAGACCGCGACATCGGTGGAGTAACCGGTTTTGGTTTTTTTCCCTGTTTTAAGCTTGCGTTCCACAAACAAGACCTGCTGGAGTTGTTTAGTTGAAGCGATATTGAATTCGTGGCCTACCAGATCATAAATGGACCGCTCTATCCCCTTTAGCTCTTCAGCTAACTCGCGGCTGTAGGCCGTTAGGGTTTCGGAATCTATATGTATGCCCGCTCCTTCCATTTCGGCTAGTATGGGCAAAAGAGGCATCTCCAATTCATGAAATAACTTAGCTAGTTCGCCGTCCAATAGGGGTTCCAGCAGGGTCTTAACGCGAAGCGCGTAGTCCGCGTCCTCGGCGGCGTATGCCGCGGCGGCTTCCAACGGCACATCGCCAAAGCATTTTCCTTTCGGAACCAAAGAAGCGAAGGGCGTCGTACTTAAGCCGAGCCAGGCGTTGACCAGCGCGTCCAGGGCATAACTAGCGCGATCGCCGTCCACCAACCACGCGGCCACCATGCTGTCCCAAATTCGGCAGCGCCAGCGTTCTATGCCCCAGGCGCGGGATACCTCGTAATCATATTTGGCGTTATGGGCTATGATGGTCATGGACGGGTCGGCCGTCAGCGCCGCGACTCTGTCGCGAACCGCTTCCGGCTCAAGAAAGGGCGCCTTAACCGTTTCAGCGCCGCTTTCTTCGTCCGCCTTAAGCGGATGGGCGGAAAGCGGAACATAATACGCTTCGCCTATGGCGACGGATAGGGCTAAGCCAAGCGGCGTCGCGTTCCAGGCGTCTAAAGAATCCGTCTCAAAGTCTAAAGCGATTAAAGACTGGGCTTTCGCCCGGGCTAAGAGGCGATCAAGGGCCTCTAAATCGCCGATAACGCTATAAACGCCGGGAACGCGGTGAGCGTCCTCGGCTATGGGCTGGGGAAGCGGCTTAGGTCCTTTTATAGAACGTATAGGCGCTGGCGAAGAAGGAGCCTCAATGTCACCGCCTAACTTATCCGCGTTGATCGAGCTTGGCGTAGAAGACGGTGGCCGTTCACCGGCCGCGGGCGCCCTGGTTTCTCTGGTTAAGGCGGACGCCAGGGAACGCGCGCCATAGCGCAGAAGAACGGCCGCCGCGGCCGCCCTGTCCAAGCTGGAAACATCGAGCTCGTCTATGGATTTTAAGGGAAGGGGTACATCGCGCTTTAGATCGATAAGGTCACGGGAAAAATAGGCCATATCGCGGCCTTCCGCCAATTTTTTCCCCGCCGATCCTTCTATCATTGGCAGATTGGCGTAAATGCCGTCCAAGTCGCCATAGCGGGCTAAAAGCTTGGCCGCCGTTTTTTCGCCAATACCCTTAACCCCCGGAACATTGTCCGAAGCATCGCCGGTAAGGGACAATAAGTCCAAGATGCGCAGGCTTGGGACGCCCCATTCGGCTAAAACCGTTTGTTCATCTATCAACTCATACGGCGCCGCGCCCTTGCCCGGCCGCAATTCATAGATGTCCCCGCCTACCAATTGGAGCAGGTCTTTATCGCCCGAAACGATATAACAAGCTCTCCCCTCAACGCGGCAGCGCTCCGCCAGCGTCGCGATAAGGTCATCGGCCTCAAAGCCATCAACCCGCAAGAGGGGGACGCCCAGCGCCGCCAGGGTTTCCTCAACCATAGGCACTTGGGCGTGAAGGTCTTCCGGCGTTTTTTGCCGGTTCGCCTTATATTCGGGATAGAGTTCATGGCGAAAAGTTTTTTTTCGCGAATCAAAAACCGCGGCTAAACGACAGGGAGCGCATCCGTACTCATCTCCAGTCTTTTCGCCGAGGCTGTCCGCTTTTTTAGCGTTTAAGGCTTCTTTCAGCGCGTCGCCATCCAAAAGAGCGATAAGCGCGCGTGTAAAACCGAAGAGGGCGGACACATTGCGGCCTTCGGAATCGCGTAGGGGCTTATTCAGAAAAGCGAAATAAGCGCGGTAGATAAGAGCGTATGCGTCAATGAGAAAGAGGGGAGGGGCTTTCATCCCTTTAGATCGATCAGGGCCGCGGTTGCTCCATCGGAATAAACCGACCGCCGTTGAGCGAAGGGGTTGGACCGGAGAGCGTGGATTTCACGGCGCATCTCATCCATACGCTCGGTCAAAAGGACGCGGTTACGCTTTGACCTGGTCTGAGCCTCGGTTTTCAGCTCTTCCAAGGCGGTTTTTAGTTTAGGAATATCGTTTTCCTCAGAGGCGACGCCCTTTTGATACATGCTCTCCAGGGGATCAACGGCTTTTTGAACGGAAGCGATATCGGCGACTATACGTTCCTCAAGCTCCACCTGAGCGATAAGACCCTCAGCGTCGCCTTTTTGGATCGCGCTCTGTTGCGAATCCAGCAAATCCAAATAAGATCTAAACCTATCCCTCTGTCTGGCAAGCAATTCTTTAAGACGTTTGAGGATGGCGACTCTTTGGGCGGTTTCTTCGGCGCTAAGCTCTGCCCGCTGTCCGCGGTCGGAATCAGACATGCCTACCCCGCGATATTGACGCCGGCCGAAGGACGGGATAACGTTTCCGCCGAGGTCTTGGAAACAATATCCTGCCAAGCGCCGCGCAACTGGTTAATGAGCTCACGGACGGCGCGAACCCGAACAAAATCACGATTGATATTAGCCTGAAGAAGTTCGCGGTTAAACCAATTGTATAAAGAGAATAGATTACGCGCTATTTCCCCGCCCTGGTCAAAATCCAGGGAAGCCATTAGCTCCGTAATAATTTCTTGAGCTTTGATTATAGCGTTGTTAAAGGGCTCTATTTTATTTGGGTATTTCTTAAAATCGGTTTTGGAATCCAATATTTCCAAAGCCGCGTCCAGCTGCTTTACGAGTTCGTCGTAAAGCATAACGATCAACTGTCCCTGACTCGCGGTTCTCACCCGGGTTTCGCGGTAAGCCGATAAAGCGTTCGGATAAGCCAAAACAATTCCCCCCTATACGCGCTTATGGGCGTCCTTCATCTATATCGGCATTAGGCCGCCCAAATTGACCCTTTTCATCGTCAAAAAATAATTCCGCCGCTCCAATAGGCCGAACGCGAAGCGGCGTAACGGATGACGGTCCAAAGACGGAACCGAGAGTTTCCTGATACGCTTTTACGGCTATCGCCGGCAGATAGGCTTGAATGGTACCCGCGAAACCGCCGCCATGGACCCGGCAGACGCCTCTTTTTCCGGCTTGCGCCATGGCCGGGTGGGTTTGGAAAAAAACCCGGCTTAGGGCTAGACCTAAGGCGACGCCCTGCTCCTTTTCCCGTCTTGGAGTGGCTATATTTTGTAGATACTCCCAGGAGGAACGGCCTGAGGCGTCAACCTCTGATAAATAACGTTCTATAGCGGCGTCCCCCGCTTCCCGTTTACCGGCGCTTTCCGCCTGGGCCGCCTCACGCAGGGCGGCGACCATAAGAACTACCCTGTCGTTTTCATCAAAAAAATGCAAGGCGCGCAGGATAGCGCGGTCGCCTAATTCTTCCCTTAAGGAGGGCAGCTTATTGATCAGCTCGGCCCGCGTTAATCCGCGTAAGACGCCGCGATCAAAACGGGCGGCGACGGCTTTCATTTCCGCCGGAATCGCGGCGTAGTCCGGCGTAAGATCGGCGTGGTCGCCGCCGCTGTCAAGCACGCATAAGGCGTAGCCGGACGAGCCCAGCGAGAAATCCACGCTAGTAAGCTCGGGGGCTTCCGGGTTTTCAAAATCGATGGCAACCGCGCCGCCGACAGCGCTCGCCATCTGATCCATTAAGCCGCAGGGTTTTCCGAAAAACAGATTTTCAGCCTTTTGGCCTATCTTGGCTAGTTCCATTGGCGGAAGAGCCTGTCGCGGCGCGGCGTAAAGCCCGTTGAATATAGCGGCGATCAACACTTCCACCGCCGCCGACGATGATAAGCCTGAACCGCGAAGGACCGTGGAAGCGGCGTTGGCGGAAAATCCGCCAAGCCGTATTCCGCGCCGCGCGAATTCGTCGGCTATACCTCGGACTAAAGCCTCCGTCGTTCCTCTTTCCTGGGAGCGAGGCTGGGTGTCTGATATATCCAGTTTTACATCGGGATAGCCCGAGGAACGGAAAAGCACGATAGTATCCGCCCTGGGACTCACAAAGGCGACAGCGTCCAGCTGGATGGCCGCGGCTAGAACCCTGCCGTTATTATGATCGGTATGATTACCGCCCAATTCGGTTCGGCCGGCCGCCGTAAATACGCGTAATTCTTCTTTCGCTTCCGGGAAAGCGCGCAGGGCGCCCTCCGCCAAGGCAAGGTACCGTTCGCGGGGAGCTTTGGTTTCACCGTACAGACGTGAAAAAAGACGGTCGGCGGAGGGCGAACGCAGCGCTTCTATCAGTTTTTCACCTTTCATGACAGCGTTTCCATATAATGGGTTTCCGATAAGGCGCGTAAGCTGTCAGCCGCCGCCTCGGCGGTGATATCGCGCTGGGGCATGGCCAAAAGCTCAAAGCCTACCATGAATTTTCGCACCGAGGCGCTCCGCAAGAGCGGCGGGAAATAATGAATATGAAAGTGCCAAGCTTCATCACGCTCCCGCTCTAAAACGTCTGGCTTTTCGCTGTCTTGAAGACCTGTAAAGGGGGCTTGGTGAAAACCCATGGAATACGGGAAAGGACATTGAAAAAGATTGTCATAGCGAGTCCCTAAACGCTTAAGGATGTCGGCTAAATCCGCCCTATCCTTTTGGGTGAAAGCCTTAAGCGACGGAATATGGCGTAAGGGAATAATCATGGTTTCAAAGGGCCAAAGCGCCCAGAAGGGTACTAAGGCGACAAAGCTATCGTTTTGAAAGATAAGCCGATCGCCTTTGGCTATTTCCTTTTCCACATAAGCGCAAAGCAGGCAGCGGCCGTTTTTTTCCCGGTACGCGCGCTGAGCCCTGTCTTCCTTTGCCGGCAGCTCCGGCAAGCTTTCCGTAGCCCAGATTTGACCATGAGGGTGGGGATTTGAGCAACCCATCATGGCGCCTCGGTTTTCAAAGATTTGAACGTGAGAGATTTCCGGACGCGAACCGAGGGCTATATAGCGTTCTTTCCAAACATCGATAAGCCGCTCTATATCGCCTAGGGGCATACGCGGAAGGGTTAGATCATGGCGTGGCGTAAAACAGATGACTTCGCAAAGGCCGCGCTCGGTCGCCGCGGTAAATAGCGGATCGCTATAATCGGCTTCTTTTGGCGTATCGCTTAGGAGGGCGGAAAAATCGTTTGTAAAAACATAGGGGCCGCGATAATCCGGATTGCGTTTTCCACCAGCCCTTTCGTTGCCTGGGCAGAGATAGCATTGTGGGTCGTACGCTGTTTGATCAGCCGGTGCCGCTTTTTCCGTCTGGCCCTGCCATGGCCTTTGGGTTCGCTGGGGGGAAACCAAGACCCATTCGTCCGCCAGCGGGTTGTAGCGTCGATGAGGATAGGCGGAATAGGACATAGGGGCCTCCTTGGTTTGTCGCCTCGGCGCGTCGAGGCTAGCCTTTTTGGGCTGCCCAGCGATGATTAATGGTGGCGGAAAGCCGTAAAATTTGCAACCGCGGCGCTTCTTTTTTCGCCTTCCTTGAGAGGCCGAACATGGCGGCTTTTGGCTCATCCCTTAGCTGCCTATGGCTCTGGACCGGCGATTCGCGCGCGATTATCGCAAGCGGCTTCAACGCTTTTCGTGAAAAGGAAGAAACCCCGGCCCGCTCCAGCGTATGGTTTCCTTACTGCTGCCAATTTTGTTGCAAGCTGTGACCATAGATCGGAAGGCGGCTTCCCATACATCGGA
>CAZJJK010000087.1:0-14569 GCA_964546285.1 uncultured Treponema sp.
AACGCTCTAGCCAACTGAGCTACACCCCCAGAAGGTGCTAGGAATATAACGGAAAGAGTTGGGCCTGTCAAGCAAAGTGAGGAGATCTCAAATCTTGAGGAAAACCGCTTCCCTTCCAGTCTTTTCTGGATTACTATTAGATCATGAGTATAGAGCGTAGGTCGTCACCGCGATTCACACTTAAGCAGTTTATCGATTTATCTTCGGATGGTGAGGATTTTATCCAAGCCAAGGGTATGAATTTGTCAGCTGGCGGTTTATCCATAGAAACAAGCAGTCCGCTAGACCCAATGGCGCCTATTTTCGTTATGCTTGGTGTTCCAGAAGCGAATGGCGAACGCATTCTCAAGGTGGAAGGCTATGTCGCCCATTCGCACATGGATGGCGGTAAATGCGTAGCTGGTATTTGTTTCACCGATATAGCGCCAGATGACAAAGAGGCTATAGACGCCTACATCCAAAGCTTAGCCCGGAACGATCAAAAACCAAATTAAGCGGTTATTTCATGAAGGTTTTAACTCTTTTTCTCATATCCGTTTTCGGTATTTTTGTTTCATCAGCGTCGCGGGCAGATGATATTAACGCTCTTGTTGGTGAGACGTGCGCTAAATTATTATTAACTGAAGGGAGCATTACCCAAGTTAGTTTCCGCAAGACGGAATTTTCCCTGCTTCCAAAGGGGACAGGGGATCTAAAAAACCAAGTCCTGGAAGTAAAACCGTCTTTCTTAGTTGAAAGCGCCTTTCTCTACCGGAAACCTGCTTTTCAAAAAGCTGAAAACAAAGAAGTTGACGATAAGGCCTGGACAGAAGCTCAGCATTTAGCTCTTTTCAACGCTCTTTGTTCGCTCAGCAGTTTAGAAGGCATAGAGTACTTTTCCGCGTCCCGTCAACGAATGCGGGTTTTTTATGAGTATTCATATGCCGTTCCTGACGCGAAAAGCGATACCGCTATTCCAGATCCAGTTTTTTCGGAACTACCCGAGTCCACGGAAATACACGCGATACAGAAAGATCTTAGCTTTGGGAAAAATCGTTATATCTATCGTTTTACATCAGAGGCCTCTTCCATACGTTTTGTTCAGAAAAATATAAACACCATGTTTTATGGAATATTTCCGCTTATTGGAGCCGAAAAACTGAGGACCGCCGTATATATCGCGGACGCGGGCGAATATTTATTACTATACGCGGTTTCTGGCGGCGACACCTTACTGCTACCTGGTTTGGATGGAAAAATTCGGGATTCTTTCAGCAACCGGGCCGCGGCTATCTATAAGTGGTTCGCGGCGAAAGCAGACGCTATTTTTTAAAGGGTTTGTTGTTCCCTCTTATATCCCCGACTATTAAGACGATTTTTTAAGCCTCTTGAGGTTCTTGCAAAAGTTGAAGACTTTTTAAAGCGCCTCTCTTATTTTGAAATCAAACAGCGATGATAAGCGCTCGCAAGTGGCACAAACGAAAGAGGCTAAATTTCAATGGCCATAAAGATAAAAAAACCGCCCCGGCATAAATCCAGGGCGGAATACTTAGTTGTACGTTTATTATTTCATGTATAAAGGCCGCGGTATATATTGCGTATGCAAAAGCTTATGGGCAATATGACTATTTGGCTCACCAAGGAATTCTGCGTATACCTGCTGGATATATGGATTCTGGTGTGAGCAACGGTAACTAGATTTAACATCGTCATTATAGATGCCCGCTATGCGTTTTTCCCTCACTTCATCAGTACAACCATAGGGTTGTCCGCCACCGCCTATACAACCGCCCCGACAGGCCATTACCTCAATAAAGTGGAAGGGGAGTTCTTTACCATCTCGTTTGGCCGCGCGAATTTGGTCCAGAACCGCCGCGATATTGCCCATCTGATGAGCGACAGCGATACGGATTTTAGTGCCGTCCATTTCCACTTCCGCCGATTTTACGCCTTCAAGCCCACGAACCGGCATAAAGTTTACGTCATCCAATTCCTTTTTAGTGACAAGGTTGTACGCGGTTCTGACTGCCGCTTCCATAACGCCGCCTGATGCGCCAAAAATAGTGCCGGCACCGCTATAAGGCCCCATCGGACTATCTGGTTCTTCTTCAGGCAAATCCAACAGATCAATTCCCGCTTGCTTAATCATCCGAGCCAATTCACGCGTGGTTATGGACACATCGACATCCTGGTAACCGGATGATGCCATATCTTCGTTACGACAAATTTCCCACTTCTTGGCGGTACAAGGCATTACTGAAACTGAAAAGATTTTCGCGGGATCGATATCAGCTTTTTTCGCCCAATAGGTTTTGATCATGGCACCCATCATCTGCTGAGGGCTTTTTGCGGTGGAAAAGCAGGGAATCATATCAGGATAATATTTTTCCATGTAATCTACCCAGGCTGGGCAGCAAGATGTTATAAGCGGAAGCTCGCCCTTCCCTTGGGAAAGCCGTTTCACTAGCTCGGTGCCCTCTTCCATAATGGTAAGATCGGCGGCGAAATTCGTATCAAATACTGTTTTAAAACCAAGTCTGCGTAAGGCTGAATAAATCTTTTTGGTTATTACCTTTCCAGGTTCCAGACCGAATTCCTCGCCTAGCGCGACGCGGACGGCCGGAGCGATCTGAACCACGGAATGGAAGTCAGCCTTGTTCAAGCCTTCCCACACCTTAGCCGTGTCGTCGCGCTCATAAATAGCGCCAACTGGGCAATGGGCGGCACACTGTCCGCATCTAATACAGGGGCTATCCCCCAAGGAAAGATCAGCCGCGGGAGCGATACGCCCATTTTCACCACGGCCAAGGAATTCTATAGCCCAGACATTTTGCATTTCCTGGCAGACCTTAACGCAACGTCCGCAACGAACACATTTTTCCGGATTTAAGACTATACCTGGATTGGAACTGTCTATCGGTAAATCACGAAGATACCGCTGGTAAGGCATCTCGCGAATACCGAACTCGGCGGCTAGGGTCTGAAGTTCACAACTTCCATTGCGCGGACACTGGAGACAGTCGTTGGGATGATTAGACAAAATCAATTCTATAACCGTTCGTCTAACCGCGACAATATCGGGATCATGGGTAATAACACTCATGCCCTCAGCCGCTGGGGTGCAACAAGCACGGACCATCTTAGCGCTGCCTTCCAGCTTTACCACGCATATTCCGCAAGCCGCCCAAGGAACAAGATCGGGATTATAGCAAAGGGTTGGAATCTTAACCTTAACCTTTTCCGCCGCTTTGAGGATTGTCGAGCCGTCCTCAACCGAAACGTGGATACCGTTTATTTTCAGGTTGACCATGATGTAAACTCCTTATTTCTTCAGGACGGCGCCAAATTTACAAACATTGAAACACTCGCCGCATTTAATGCATTTATCCTGATCTATAACATGCGCTTGTTTACGTTCGCCGGCGATACAAGGAACCGGACATCTGCGGGCGCATAGACCGCAACCGATACATTTATCTGGGTCTATTTCATATCTCACCAAAGACTTACACTTACCAGCCCGACATTTTCTATCAACTATATGCTCAAGGTACTCATCCCGGAAATTGCGTATAGTGGAGGCGGTTGGATTTGCGGCGGAACCACCCAGCATACAAAGAGACGCCTTTGTCATAGCGGTTCCAATACGCTGGAGCTTATCCAAGTCTTCCATTTCCCCATTGCCCTTTGAAATCTTATCCAGAATCGCGTGCATCTGATGCGTTCCGATGCGGCAGGGTGAGCATTTGCCGCAAGACTCATCAACGCAGAACTCCATATAAAAACGACAAACATCCACTACGCAATCGTCTTCATCCATAACGATTAGGCCACCAGACCCCATCATGGAGCCCAGTTTCGCTAGGTTTTCATAATCAATAGGCGTATCCAAGGCCGATTCCGGTAAAATTCCACCTGATGGACCGCCAGTTTGCGCTCCTTTAAACTTCTTACCGTCTTTAATGCCGCCGCCTATATCAAATATAATTTCTCTCAGGGTAGTTCCCATTGGCACTTCTACCAGACCGGAATTGTTAACCTTCCCTGTTAACGCGAACACCTTTGTGCCCTTGGAAGTTTCTGTGCCGATAGAAGAGAACCACTTGGCCCCTTTATTAAGAATTACCGGTATATTAGCGAAGGTTTCAACGTTATTAATAACGGTGGGCTTTCCCCACAGGCCTTCAATAGCGGGGAAAGGCGGTTTAGGAACAGGCATGCCGCGTTTCCCTTCCAATGACTGTAAGAGGGCCGTTTCCTCGCCGCAAACAAAAGCGCCAGCGCCCAAACGTACCTCAATATCAAAATCAAAGTCTGAGCCAAGAATATTCTCGCCCAAAAGGCCATATTCCTTAGCCTGCTTAATAGCGATATGAAGGCGCTCTATCGCCAAGGGATATTCAGCGCGAATATAGATATAACCCTGCTTAGCGCCGATAACGCGGCCGCAGATAGTCATAGCTTCAACAATAGAATGGGGATCACCCTCAATGGTGGATCGATCCATATAAGCCCCTGGATCCCCCTCATCGGCGTTACAAACGACATACTTGGTGTCATTGTTTTGCTTACGGGTTAGGTCCCATTTAAGCCAAGTGGGGAAGCCAGCGCCGCCCCGGCCGCGTAAACCGGAAGCTTTCAATTCCGCTAACACTTCTTCTGGCTTCATTTCAAACAGGGCTTTCTCAAGGGCGGCGTATCCGTCACGAGCGATATATTCATCGATACTTTCAGGATTAATAACGCCACAGTTACGCAAAACGACGCGAAGCTGCTTCTGATAAAACTCAATATCCTCAACTGCAAGCGTCTTCTTTGCCTGATCATTATGATATAAGAGACGTTTCACCTCGCGACCCTTAACAATGTGTTCCGCGATAAGCTCGGCGGCGTCAGAGGGCTTTACTTCAACATAAAAAGATTCTTCCGGTAAAACCTTGACTATAGGGCCTTTTTCACAGAAGCCAAAACAGCCGGTTTTTACGATTTGCACTTGATCCTTAACGCCCTGTTTCTCCGCTTCATCTATAAGGTTTTTATAGATGTCATTCGCGTGGCTAGAAACACAGCCGGTACCGCCGCAGACCAAGATGTAGTGGTTGATTGCCATGGGGTACTCCTTATTTTCCGTCGATCAGGTCCGGCGCCGGCCTATCGATAATTAAGTTATCCAATAAACGTCGCCCCGCTAAATGGGTTTCAACGATATCCTTAACGACAGCTGCACTGACCTTTCCGTATATGACGGTCGGCATGCCGGGAACTACAACTTCCACCGTCGGTTCGGAGTGACAGAGCCCCATACAACCGGTCTGCCGTACTAAAACACCATCAGCCAACTTCTTTTCATCCAATATTCTAATAAATTCATCCAGGGTATTTTTTGCCCCGGCCGCGATACCGCAAGTACCCATACCGACTATAATTTGTGTCGTTTTACCCTCGGTTTCGCGCTTCCGCAGATCACCTTTTTTGGCGTCCCGTAACTTACGGAGCTCCTCCAGCGTCATTTTCGCCATCGCCTTTCTCCTTACTCATCATTAGCGCCGCTTAGGCGCCGTTAATCATCCAATTCCTGTGACCTAAGGTACTCTGTCAATAAAACCAACGAAGAAACTTCATCAAAACCGCCCAAAATATCCGTTAATTCGGACTTTATAAGGACATACCGATTCATTCCGCCCTTTTTCTCACGGGTTCGAACAATTTTTACTTCAGCCGGGCCAGGGTAGGTCAGGATGTCACGAAACAATACTGGCAAAGCTCCAAGCGGCGGCAGGTCCACTGAATTCAGCGGAAAAACGGCTTCTACCTTGGTGCCTAAGCCCGGCTTTGACTCTAAAGACCAGCGCCCTCCACATTGTTCGGCGGTTTGAATCAGAAAAGGTAAGCCTAAACCTATTCGCCGACCGGGGTGCTTAACGCCATCGGTATAAAAAGGGTCTAGAGCTAAAGACCGAGTCTTTTCGTCCATTCCTTTTCCATTGTCACTTATCTGAAAACGAAATTCCTCATCCGTTTCAGCGAATTCCGCTTCCACCAAACTCGCCCCGGCTTCGGCGGCGTTCTGTGCTAGATCAGCCGCCAGATCGCAGAGCGTATAATGCACGCTTATAGGGATCGATACTTAGCTATGATATCCGGGAGCTGATCTTTGGTAACCTTTCCATAGACATCATCGCCGATAGTGATAACTGGAGCGAGACCACAACAGCCTACGCAACGAACAGGATCAATGGAGAAGAGCCCATCCTCTGTCACCTCTCCTTCCTCTAGACTCAAAATAGATCTAGCTTCCTCAATCAAGTCTTGGCCGCCCTTTAGGTAGCACGCGGTCCCAAGGCAAACTGAGATCTTATATTTTCCCGGTTTTGTCGTTTTAAAAAAGTGATAAAAAGTGACGACGCCATAGATGCGCGCTAAGGGTATATCTGACATCTTTGATAATTTTTCCGCCGCTTTACGCGGGATATAACCAAAATACCCTTGTATCTTATGCAGCATCATTATTAAGCTACCCGGCTTCGTTTTCCACTCATCGATAAATTCGATTAAGTCATTTGGGAATTCTATATCCCCAGCGGTGTCAGCCTCTTTTAAGCCCACCGCGCGTTCTTCAGTCATGAATACCCCCAAAAATATAGATAAAAAACTATTGTAACTGGTATGGAGGTATTCTATCGATTACACATAACTTACGCAAGCCAGGAGTAAGCCGACAAGCTTATTCCCAAAGCGCGGAAAGCTCTATATCTTTTTCCAACAACAAGATATCTAATAAAGGAACGGAAAAGACAGCGCTCTTGCCTCGCGCCTTTCCTCCAGCAAGCTCAACAGGCTCCTCCGGCAGATCAATTATAGCTTCCACGCTTCCAGCCGCTATCTCATCGGCGACAGCCTGCCCATAGGCAGCGGCGACAATCTCAAGATATTCCGATGCTGTCAAAATTTCACCAGTGACGACAGGAGCCATAAGCGCTGTTAAATAATCCGTTATTTCAGGTGATAAGGCTAAGAGTAAGTCGGGCGCCTCCTCCCGCTTTAAACTTATCGTAAGACGCCCTCCCTTACGGCTTGCCATCCGTTCAAGATAGAAAAGCTGGGCGTTAGACCCTCTATCATCCTTCGCGGCGGCTATAAAGCCCTCCAGGTCGCTAAAGCTAAGGCTTCCTACAACGGAACGCGAATCGGGATTTGATAAGTGTACGGAAACGACAGTTTCGGAGTTAGCGACAGAGCGACGCAATATTTCGGCATCAAGCGGATTAGGGTCTTCAGACCCTTCCGAACCGCCCAGATCTGATAGATTTCCTATTAAAATTGTTGTACGCGGAGACATTTCAGCGCTTAGTTCTATATCGGCACTGCCATTATCACGGAGAACCATATGATAATTAGCGACGCAACCGCTTGCTAAACTCAATATCGTGACAATAGACAACAAAGCGTCCCATGGCCTAAAGGCACAGAAAACACGGAAGCTGGAAGAAGCCAAATCTACCCCCAATCTGATCAAACCGATCAAGAACAATTGCATAAAGAGAACCATGATGTTCCATAACAAAACCAGCTATAAAACGGAATCATCGGCCTTTTAACAAGGAAAGCGCTTTAGCGCCAGTCAGTTTCAAAGTCTCAAACCAGATATATAATACCGCGAAAGCTTAAGAAAATCAGTCTATTGAGACTTTCACAAAAAACGCCTACTTACGGGAAATAATAATGGCTTTACTTACAATATAAATAAAGCCACACTACCATTTGTTCGATAAACCCAAAATTTAAAGGCTTTTAGAATGCCCCACATTCATAAACAACGCAACCTTTTGCCCGTATCGCTGTCTAAAAGAAGAATTGACACCCTTCTGTCATTTCCATTTTTCTTCTTCGAGGTACTCATGAACACAGCAGTTTCCCCCTGGTCTTTTTTAGATGAATACCGCGGCAAGGCTTTTAGCGGCGAGTGGCCAACTCTGCCAGAATTATTCCGTATAAACGCCGGCCGTCATGGCGAGCGAGCTTGCTTTACTACCTATGAGGGCAAGCGGATTTCACTGAGCTACTCTGAGGCTTTAGATAAAATTGAGGCTGTAGCCCGCTTTTTACAAAGCAAAAAAATCGGAAAAAATGACGCGGTCGCGGTCAGCGGAAAGAATTCGCCGGAATGGGCGGTAGCCTATCTTGGAGCCCTGTTCGCTGGAGCCGTGGTCGTACCAATTGACTATCAACTAAGAAATGAGGAAATAGATAAGCTCTTAAAAACCGCTGACGTTAAGATCCTTTTCATTGATGAGGAAAAACATGATTATTACACGAAAACGGCAAATAAACTAAACGCGGTCGTCTCGCTGCGCCAAGGACTTGGCTCCTATATTTACGACCTAGACGGAAGCGAGTTTACAGCCCCAGAGCAGTCGGACAAAGACCTCGCGGCTATCCTCTTTACCTCTGGAACCACTGGCCAGCCTAAAGGGGTCATGTTGACGCATCAAAATTTTGTCGCTGATTGTTTTTTAGCGCAAGCGAACCTAACGGTTTTAACCACGGACGTGTTTTACGCCCTTCTGCCAATCCACCATTCCTATACGATGTTAGCGGTATTTATAGAAGCCATTTCCGTTGGCGCCGAGGTTGTATTTGGGAAACGTATGATCACAAAACAGATCCTAAGCGATCTAAAAGAAGCGAAAATTACCATGTTCCTAGGCGTTCCAATGCTTTTCAATAAGGTTCTAGCCGGTATCATAAGAGGGATAAAGGCGAAGGGACCATTGGTATATGGCCTTATCCGTTTTCTTATGGCGCTATCCGGTTTAATAAAAAAAGTATTCAAAGTCAATCCAGGTAAGAAATTATTCCATTCAGTCCTTGAAAAAGCCTCCCTTTCCACCATCAGAATATGTATCTCTGGCGGAGGCCCCTTAGCTCCCAGTATTTTCAAACAGTACAATCAACTGGGTATTGATTTTATTCAGGGTTATGGATTGACCGAAACATCCCCCATTCTGACGCTTAACCCGGTTGAGCATTACAAAGAAAGCTCCGTAGGCAAGATCATTCCTAGAGTGGAGATGAAAATCTTGAACCCCGATGACAGGGGCGTCGGCGAGATCGTTGTAAAAGGCCCCATGATTATGAAGGGCTATTATAATATGCCGGAAGAAACGGCTGAGGTTTTCACCGATGACGCTTGGTTCAAAACTGGCGATCTTGGTTATATGGATAGCGAAAACTATGTTTACTTGACCGGAAGAGCTAAAAATTTGATCGTCACCGAAGGCGGAAAAAACGTCTACCCGGAAGAGATTGAAAATGAATTCCAGCTCTATGACGAAATTGAACAGATTATGGTTAAGGGCTTCGCGCGAGATAAAAAAATGAAGGTGGAAGGAATAGAAGCCCTTGTTTTCCCAAACCAAGAAGCCTTTAAAGATAAAGACGGCAATAATTTACCACCAGCCATGATTAAGGACCGCATTCAAAAGATCATTGCCGAAGTAAACCAACGTCTTCTCCCATACCAAAAGATAGAGAAATTAACCTTATTGGATAAGGCTATGGAAATGACCACCACCAAAAAGATAAAACGGATGGAAGTAACCAAGGCGGATAAATAAAAATTGATGCGGCGCTAAATTTAAGGAAACCAACATACACAGCGTTGGCGCAAGTTTTAATTGATTAGACGGACGAAACCCCCCGGAGCGAGCTCCGGGGGTTTTATTATTCAGGACAAAGCTTTCATTGATGAATTACAAAAAGACCCTATAACATAGTATACTATATTTTATAGGCCTTGCGCGCGATATGGCGGGCGTGGGTCGAGGAGAGGCAATGAAGCGTACTATTTTGATCGTGATCGCGGCGTTATTCGTCGCCACGTCGGCGATGGCTGATGATCTAGATTTATTGATCGCCGATCTTCAGAGTGTGGGTATAGTAAACGCGGGAGCCCGCCCTGGCAGCTTTACCATCGACCTCAATGAGAATTTCAACGTAGATACTACGGAAACCTTTGACAAAGCCGGATTGGTGCAAACCATTTTTACCTCAATTAACGACTTTCCTGAATCCGTCCAAATTTTATTTATAAAAGCTTTTTATAGCAACTACAACATTAACTTAGAAACCCCGGAAATATCGGAATTCATTAATAAGCTGGGCGTTATCGCTTCCGGTTTATCCAAGAAAGGTGTACACCCGCTTCAGGAGTACGGGGTTTATTATTTGCCCGATAATGCCGGTAGCAATGTAAAAACTACCGATATTGAACTATACCCGGATGGTACGATAAAGCAAATAAAGGTACAGTCCGGACGTTTCTTTGACCTGGTCCTCCCTGACGGTCAAAAAAGCCAGCCAAGAAGTGTCGCTTATGATAAGGACGGGAATATTCGCGAACTTATCTGTGACGACAGGCCAATAACGATTACAACGCCGGACAAACAAACGGTAAAAGCGGGTATAATTAGCTATAATGATAAGTTGACTATTTCCAGCTTGGCGAAATTCACGGAGGACGCGCCAATAACGATACAATTACCGGACGGGCAACTTATAAGCAATCCGAGAACAGTCGTCTTTTCGGACAACGGAACCGTCCAGCAAGTCTATTCCTCAAAAGAAAAACCTATTTCCTGGAAATTCAAAAGGGGAGACAAGGTAATTCGCCGGTATAACAGCAATGGTTGGCGTGAGGCGATTGAGTTTTTCAATGTCGATAAGACGGTAGACATCGTTGGCGGCATAGAATTGACCGATACGGGCGCTTTCTACAAATATTGGCAGGATCAGATTGGCGGCTATTTCTAATACGCTTCGGTAGACCGAATAAAGCGGAACCAAGCAAAATCGATATAGCTACCGGGAAGAAAAATAAAGCTGACCGTCCTAAGGCCAAAAACAGGCCTAAGACGAAATATCGATTCGCTATAGTCGTCGGAACGAGCTAATTCGATATTTTCAATTAGCTCGTCAGCTTCTCCCAAAAAACGGAGCCGAATGGTATTAGAGCTAAGGCGGGAACGGGCGCGCACCGCTATAGCGTTTGTCCCATCAACGCCGAAATCCATTTCATCGAATTCCAATGTTACATTATTGCCTATCTTCTCAACCGCTTCACGAGTATACGTATAACTATCCCCATAAACGCGATCGGCCTCTTTAGCTTTTAAAAGACTATACGCCTTATTCGGCTTTGAAAATATAAATCCTTTTATGTGTACCTTTTGCCTCAATACGATACAGAGTGTTGCCACTCCCTTGATTCTGCGGGAAAGCGTAAAACTCTCTTCTTGATATGTATTCCATACTGATGGTTTTTGGTAACAAGCCGTTAGTAGCTTCTCAGCCCCCGCTTGGCCAGGCAGCCCCTCCCATATTTCTATTGGTACCACATCATCATTCAAGGCAAAAATTGGGATTGTAAGCGTATCAGAGCCAAAACGCCCAAAATCAAGGCCACGAAAGCCAATTTGGCTTTCACCAGTCCTACCCGTGGCGACACCGCGTTCATTCCCGTTTCCAAGCTCGCCCACGGAAACAGTATAAAGCCCCGCGGATACAAATTTATATGGATTTATATAAGCTGGTCCCAAACCCCTTATTTCAAATTCTAGTTCCGATATAAGACGGATAGAAGGGCCTCCATTACGCGACAGACAACGGAGCCTAAAGAAACCATCGCCCAAAGCCGTCAGCGTCGCCTCTTGGCCCTTGGTTTCCAGTTTAACAATATTTGTATCAATTCCGGCATCATCTGTCACCCGCCATTCCAGCTCTCGGTAGCTCGCGTTAGCGGGTAAAATGCGGGCTAGGACTCGGGTTTGTGGCAAACTGGGGCTTAGCGTACGATCTGCTTTACAATCCAACGCGATTCGACGAACGGGTAGTTCGGTCTCCCGTGATATATCACGCTTTATGCGACTGGCTTTATATAAAGCGGAGACATCCTCCACCGCTGAAACTCCTTTTACGGGAGGAGCGGCTTTGGCCGTCAGTTCTAGGCGCGCTTCCGGTAAACCCGGAGAGACAGCCGACACGATTATAGCGCCAGGCTCAGTTTTAGAGGCCACCACAGCTAAGAGCTTCCCCGAAAAAAGTCTACGGCTTATACCTTTATACTGATCATAATCGGTGCTATCACCGTTATCTAAACCAACTAAGCGGCCGGCGCCTGATACTGACACGCGAACCCGGTTTGTCGCGTTTTCCACCGGATTATTTCCGGCATCCAAAGCGGAAATTTCGATAAAGCTAAGATCTCTGCCGTCAGCGGAAATAAGACTTTTATCCGGATTAAGACCAAGATAAAGCGCCTCTCCAAAAGAACGTCTAACGGCGCTAGCTATAATGTCTCCCTTTTCATCATAGGCTAAAGCCCGTAATTCGCCGGAAGAAAAAGGCAAACGCCATTCGGCAAGCAGCTTTTTTCCGGAACGTTGATCCAAAGGGACACAACCCAAAGACGAATCATTAAAAAAGAGCTCTACCCAAGGCGCGTTGGAACAGACTCTCAGGTCAATCATTTGGCCTTCATTAAAGTCCCAGTAAGGGAATATATGGACAAAAGGGTTCGTCCGATAGTCGGTCCATGCGGCGCGGTACAGGTAATAAGAGTCTTTGGGAAAGCCGCAGGTATCCACCTGACCAAAATATGAATTCTTTGTATGATAAGGAGTTGGCTCGCCGATATAGTCAAAGCCACTCCAAACAAACATACCAGCGCAAAAATTGGTGTCGCGATCATCAATTATACATGCTTCTATGCTTTTAGCGCCCCAGCTAGTGGCACTGTTACCTAACGATGAACATTGCTCATCGTCATCGGCCAATAAGGACCGGGATGCTGGAAAATGGTAGATGCCGCGGCTTTGTACGATAGAACCAGTCTCGCTCCCGTAGATTATCCAGTCTGGATGAGCCACGTGATGAGCCGCGTAATAGTCCTCCGCGTAGTTATATCCAACAATCTTTACTAAGTCCGCGCAACGTTGAGCGTTTTCCCAAGGCATATAATTTGATCCGATGGTTACAAACGCGTTTCCGCGAGGATCATGAAGATGCACCAGGTCCATTAATCTTTTAGCGGTAATCGCTCCTCTTATATCCGCGTGGGTATCGTATATTTCATTTCCGATGCTCCACAAAATAACGCAGGGATGATTACGATCCCGCCTTACCCAGCTGGCCACATCACGGTCAGACCATTCCGCGAAAAACCGAGCGTAATCATAGGGCGTTTTTGGACGTTCCCACATATCGAAGGCTTCCGACACCACAAGTAAACCCAACTCATCGGCAAGCTCCATAAAAACGGAAGCGGGTGGGTTATGAGAGCAGCGAAGCGCGTTAACACCCATGGTTTTCATGATCTTCAGCTGACGTTGTATAGCCGCGCGATTAACGGCCGCTCCCAAACAGCCTAGATCGTGATGTAGGCACACGCCATGCAGCTTTATCCGCCGATCATTCAAATAAAAGCCTTGATCGCTATCGAAAGCGACAGTCCTAAAGCCAAAAACGCTCAGATCGGCGTCTATAAGTTCACCATCCTTAAATAGTTCCGTGTTAAGCCGATATAAAATAGGGTTTTCTATATCCCAGACCGAAATCCCCTGAACATTGATATGAATCGTATTTTTTATGGTCTTTTGATCAATAACATCCTTTGTTTCCAGGGAAGATTCTTTCGTCGCGATAGGGCGGCCTGATTGATCAAGAATGGTACGGCGGATCGTATAGCTGGCTAGAGCGGAGCTAAAGTTAACCCGCGCGTCCGCTATCACAGTCCAGACAGCGTCTTTCTTACGCGTAGATATATAGATGCCCTTAGCCGCCAAATGCTCCGACGGTCTCGTTATATACCAGACATCTCTATATATTCCGGCGCCGGAATACCAGCGGGAATTGGGAGCGCGGTAACGGACCCTAAGCTCGAGTATGTTATCGCGGGGCTTAAGCGCCTCGGTTATATCGAATTCGAAGCTGGTATAGCCGTACTTCCACTCGCCTATATAACGCCCATTGACAAGAACAAGGGTATCCATATATACGCCATCGAAATAGAGGGAAACACGACTTGCGCTTTTTAAAGGTTCCAGATGGAAGTGTTTACGGTATCTGCCTTCACTATCCGCGTACAAATTCTTAGTATCATAAATAAGCCAATCGTGGGGGACATCCACCGGCATCCAATGAACATCGGCTTCTTCCTTGGACGTGGCGGATAACGGCAGTTTAGCGAATTCCCAGCCATCATTGAACAATCGCGTCTCCGTCATTGGTCAGCCCCCCCTAATTCAAAAATGCTTTGACTATTCTAAAACGCGATAAACTAAGCAAAATATAACTATAGGCTCGTCTCTCTAAACCGTTAAAACTTCAAAGGTCCATAGCGATTAAACCCCAATAATCAAGAGGGAAGATTATCTTTAGTATAAATATCGATATATCTTCATAACGCTATAGCCGCGAGAACTTCACATCTCGGCAAGTGGCTTTCACAATAAGTTCGATTACACAATATTCACACAGTTGAGGTTCTTGCAAAAGTCGCTTACTTTCGCAAGAACCTCTCACAGTTTTATTG
>CAZJJK010000088.1:0-14410 GCA_964546285.1 uncultured Treponema sp.
GCATCTAGCGGTTTAGGCTTGATTGCTCGGCTGCAACAGAATTGGCAGCAGTTAGCAAAGATTAATTAGGCGCGCACGCTTTGCTAGAAGTGGTTTTACTCACTAAATCAACTTCAAGCTATGGCAACGCCTCCAGTACTTTATGACAGCATCGGCCCGTGTCATAGAGAATTGTTAAGCATCAAGATAAAACCGTAAACATGTCTTATATAGACATAGCTTCCTAGAAAGAGGCCCTCTACATTAAAATTTTACTTGACGGAATAAGAATCAGCTGATATATTGCATATTCATGCAAGAAATGGCTATTTTAACGAAAATACCGTATAAAAATAACTTTCCTCCCTTTTTTGTTTCTTTAGCCCTTTCCACTACTGTCCTTGTAAGCGTAGATCTTCTCGTCGCTGTACGCGGGAACGGGATTAGGCATACGCCATAGGACGATACACGAGGAATCGTGGCCCCCGTCGGCGCATGCCGACGGGGGCTTTTTTTATTTCGCTTTACAAACGGAGGCTTTATATGGAAATGACCGGCGCGAGTATCATTATTGATATATTGGAACGAGAGGGGATTACCATGGTAGCCGGTATCCCCGGTAGCTCAAACTTACCCTTATACGACGCACTGGGGGCCAGCAATATCCGGCATATTTTAGCTAGACATGAACAGGCCGCTGGTTTTATCGCGGGAGGTATAGCCCGGCGCACTGGGGAAGTCGCGGTCTGTTTCGCGACCAGCGGCCCAGGCGTCACAAACCTTTTGACGGCAATAGCTGACGCTAAATTGGATTCCATCCCCTTAGTCGCCATAACGGGACAAGTACCGCGGGCAATGATTGGGACGGACGCGTTTCAAGAAATAGACAGTTTTGGATTATCGCTGCCTATCACCAAACATAGTGTTATGGTCAACTCCGCGGAGGAACTGCTCACGGAACTGCCAAAAGCCTTCGATATCGCCCGATCCGGCAGACCGGGACCGGTGTTAGTTGATGTGCCAAAGGATGTCCAGACGGAACTTTGCTCGTTTGATCACTGGCCAGAAACAAAGCGCTTCAGACAAACGCCGCCGCCGCCGGATTCCATAATCGATCAAATATGGCGAGAGCTGAACAAGGCCGAAAGACCGCTTATCTACGCTGGCGCCGGTTGCGCGGCGTCTCAAGAGGCGGCGTCCTCCTTAACGGCTTTCGCCCGAAGCTTTGGCATTCCAGTTACATACACGCTTCACGCGCTGGGAGCTTTTCCGTCAGATGACCCCCTCTGTCTGGGCATGATCGGCATGCACGGAACCAGAACGGCCAATAAAGCCGCCGCCGACTGTGATTTACTCCTCGCCCTTGGTGCCCGTTTTGACGACAGAGCGACCGGTAAGCTTGAAGCTTTCGCGCCTAACGCTGATATTATCCATATCGATATTGACCCAGCGGAGCTTGGTAAATTGAAGAAGGCAACGCTTTCCCTTGTCGCGGACGCCGGCAAAACCTGTGCCGCCCTAACAAAAAAAACCTTATCCCGCGAAAAGGAACGCTCCGATAGCGCGGCGTCAAAAACCAGGCGCCAAAAACGCTTGGACTGGGCCGCCTCACTTGAAGCCATGCTGCGCCAGGAGGACGGCCCCGACAACGCGCCTGAAAACCATCCGGTCCGATTCTTAGCGACGCTGTCGCGGAGCCTCCCTCCTGACATGATAGTAAGCACGGATGTCGGTCAACATCAAATGTGGGCGGCGCAGGCTATCAAACCTAAAACAGTTCGGAGCTTCCTCAGCTCCGGCGGTTTAGGATCCATGGGCTTTGGCCTTCCAAGCGCGATCGGCGCCGCCCTAGCCGCGCCGGGGAAACGGGTACTCTGTATCAGCGGGGATGGCTCTCTACTTATGAACATTCAAGAATTGGCTACTCTGTCTGAGTTGGGCTTGCCCGTAACTATTTTGGTTATGGACAACGCGTCCTTAGGCCTTGTCCGACAACAACAGGATCTACTCTATAATGGCCGTCATACCGCCACACGCTTTAAGGCCCAGCTTGACTTTACCGCTATCGCCTCGGCCTTTGGCATAGCCTCTCTAGATTTGGCCGACTCTGACAATCCTCAAGTGGCATTGGGCGCCGCTCTTCGCGGCCAAGGCCCCCTCCTCGTCCGCTTGCCTGTGGACGAGGAGGCCGATGTCTACCCAATGGTTCCTCCAGGCGCTTCCAATAACGACATGGTGGGAACTTACGGCGAAGCAGAGAAAGCAAAGGCTGCCCAGGAAAGCGCGGACACCTTGGAAATTGAAGCGGAATCAGCCTAAAGGTAAAACGCACCGTCTTTAGGGTAATTTCGATGAATCTTGCCCTATTTTAGCTTAGCGAATGATAAAGGAGGGGCTTCAAGCCTTCCTTTATCCTTCACTACTTACCCGTCGCCGCGGAATCGCTTCCATGAATATGGTACTTCCTGATAGGGCTGAGAGCCTTCTCTACTTCATTTCGGTGCCAGTCGCTAAAGCCATAGCCGTATCAAAGGCTGGATCATGACCGGCGAAGATCGCTGGCGGATCCTGCGGCACAAAGATATCGGGAGAAAACTCCGTTGAGACTTCACCCCCGCGGAGCCGCCAAAAGGTGGTGGAACAGCTTACGACAAAGCCTGAAGACGGTAGCATAAAATAGGCGGTATACCCATAATGATTAAGCCCCTGTCCGGCACTTTCGCCCACAAAAAGCGCTGAAGTATATCGGTCCAATTCATTTATAGCGAATACGCCGGAAGAAAAGGTCCCGGGCCCGATCAGTACATAAAGCTTTCCCTCAGCGGTATAGGGGGAACGAAGCAGCAGCGGCAGAAACTCTTTTGTAAAGATGGAGGAATCGCCGCCGCCATTATTCCGTAAATCGATAATCATAGCGACGGCTTTTTTCTCAGCCGCCTCAGCGAAAAATTGAGCGGCGCAGGGAGCGAAAGGACGTTCTTCCATACGCCGGCAGGCGTTATACTGAAAATAGGCTACCGGCGGCTGGCCGGAAACGCGCCACCAATAA
The DNA here is from genome assembly GCA_964546285.1 of uncultured Treponema sp. GTDB lineage: Bacteria > Spirochaetota > Spirochaetia > Treponematales > Breznakiellaceae > CAZJJK01. The sequence goes on from CAZJJK010000088.1 coordinate 3,029, forward strand.
GCCTCCGACGAGCGGCCAACACTTTCAGCGCTCTGGATTCCGGTTTCTTCCATCACGGTGCGCCAGACACCCTTCTTTGAGCCATCATCGAAATCCAAGACCAGATCCGCCCTAGTCCCATTCATTCGGGTAAACGCGCACTCAACCGAAGTAGCCCCGCCTTCAATGATACCAGCGTCAAGTAAGAGCCCGGCTGAAACAAGGCTTTCCGCTATACCGATTTTTAACGCGCCTTCGCTTTCGGCGCTGATATAGGGTTTTAGGCGCGCTTCTACTTCTTCTATCGTCTTCCCATTCAGCGACACTAGCTTTGCCCCATACAGAGAAGCCGCCGCGGCATCGGCGTTTTTTTCGCTGGCGCTTGAGCCGCCCTGACTGAAAAGCTTCAACGCCGCCACATAATAAGCGTCGGCGCCACGCAGTACGTGTATGGGCAAGCGCCTACTTAAGGCGGCTTGAGTGTAGGCTGAGGTATGACCTTCCCCAATAAGAGCGAGCGCGCGCAAAAGCCGCGCGGCCCTGAGCTCGCCAAGCTCACACGCTGAAGCGGCTGGTTTATAAGCGGCGTGTAGCTCGCTTAAGAAACGCTGTTTGGATATAGAATGCCAGGGCTTGGGGTGGGTGCTTTCCAAACGCTTGACTAAAAAGGCTAAATCAGCCGTCCAAGCCCCCTCTTCCATCTTTCCAGCCGCCGCGGACAATGAGGCGGCGCGTTCCCAGTCAATAGTGGACCGAGGCGGACTAACACAGGCAAAAGCGATAAGAGGAGCAAACACGACACCGAAACGGTAAAACGCGCGGCGAAGAAAGACAATCGCGCGAATTATGCAGGAAGAAATAGGACTATTCATCATAACAACCAGAATAATTTATATGGATAGCGCTTGAAAAGCATGCCGAGCAAATTAACGGAGCCCAATTCATCAATCGATATTTTTTAAATCGCTTTAATAGATTGTGGCGCCGAGAAGCCGTGCGGCTATCTCCACCGCCATATGAGCGGTTTGGTTTCGTATATCCAAAACTGGATTCACCTCAACGATTTCAGCTGAAGCCAAAAGGCCGGAAGCCGCAAGCTCTTCAGCCAAAAACAACACTTCTCGATAGCTGAATCCGCCTGGCAGGGGTATACCAACCCCTGGAGCGAACATCGGATCCATTACGTCCATATCGATGCTGACATGAAGGGCATCAACCCTTTGTTTAAAAAAAGCGATGATGCGACGCAGGGTTTCCGAGAAGCCCAGCCGGTCTATTTCCGTCATGGTATATATAGAAAGCCCCGCTTCGCGCATAGTAAGCTTTTCGCCAGAGTCCAGATCGCGTACGCCGATTAAGCAGACAGAGGCGGGGTCAAGCTTCCTATATGCTCCATACAGTCCGGTCAATTCAGGCGCGCCATAACCGCAGGCCACAGCCAAACCCATGCCATGAATATTGCCGCTAGGCGTCGTTTCGGGCGTGTTAAAGTCGCCGTGCGCGTCCACCCATAAGGTTCCCCAGCGGAGGCCGCGACGACGAAAAGCGGCGCCCAAACCAGCGAAGGTCCCAATGGCGATGGAATGATCCCCTCCCAGCACAAGAGGGAAAACGCCATCGTCCATCGCCGCCTCCACCCTTTCGGCTAAAGCAACGCAGGCTTCAGCGATCGGCGCCAAATACCTAACCCGTGGATTTCCTTCCTCACAAAATTCCATTGGCGTTACGGGAATAGAGGGAGAAAGCTCCTCCGGTTTATGTCCAGCGTCTATAAGAGCCTGTTTTAAACCGGCGAGCCTCATAGCCGAGGGGCCCATGTCGCTGCCGCGCCTACCGGAACCATAATCCAAGGGCAATTCCAGGATACGAACCCTCATTTGGGCGCCCCAACGGGAAAGCGAAGCGACACTTCGGTGCCTGGGTCCAAAGGCTGATACTCGATAAATCCGCCTAGCTGAGAGGCTAAAGCTTCCATGATTTGAATCCCCGCGCCTGGTTTTCGGTTTTCGTCAAGAGCGGCGGCATAGCCTTTACCATTATCGCTCACCTTTAGTATATAAGCGTCGCCCTCGCGCGCGAGAGATACGCTCACAAGCCCACGATCAAGCGGCTCAAATGCGTGTTTATAAGCGTTAGTGACTAACTCCACCATAATAAGGGCGCAGGGTATAGCCTTATCCAAAGAAAGTTTAACCCCTCCGCCAGAGATACGCAGTATTATATTGCCGGACGCGTTCTCAAAGATCGATAGCGTCTTGATGATGCGTTCAAGATAGGCGTCCATCGGCACAGCGACAAAATCGCCTGAGGTATAGATGGTTTGATGCACCATGGCCATGGCGTAAACGCGGTCGCGTAATTCTTCCAAGATAAGATGAAACGGGCCCTCGGCCTCGCCAGCTCTTAGGCTTAGAAGGCTGGCGACAATCTGAAGGTTGTTTTTGACTCTATGGTGAACTTCCTTAAGCAACACATCCTTTTCAGCCAAAGAACGGCGCAACTGCTTGAAATTTGTCGAGAGGCTGACGCGTAAATCCATGAAAGCGGCCGCTAATTCTCCCAATTCGTCCTTACGCTCGGTAAGCTCGATTAAATACTCCATCCCTCCGTCTTCGCCAGCACTATCATCCAAGCTGACGGGATTTTGCCTTAAGCGCTCAGTCGATTGAGCGAGCGAACTGAGCGGTTTCACGATACCGGCGATCATTCCATAAGCCATTGAGAAAAAAGCGATTAGGACCGCGACGTGTCCCAAGCCAACGATAGGGATTATCTGCTCATAAGAATTAAGGAAATTATCCTCAGGTAAAGCCACGGTTACATTCCACGCGCTTCGGTCTATTATTGGGAAATAAGCGCCGGAAAGGCACCACCGGCTTCCGTCAGATAAACGAGAACGCCGGGAACCGCCGCCGGCCTCGCTGAACGCCGCTATTTCCGCCCATATCAAGGTATTTAGGGGCAAAGCAGCCGAAGCGCCCTCGGCCGATGAAAGCGCTGTCGTTTCATAGAAAGATTTCTGGAAAAGGCGAATAATCTGATTCCCGCATTCGTCTGTCACAACAATATACGCGCCGCTCAAACGTTTCTGCCGGTCAATCGCCGCGACTAAGACGCTTGATGATAGAGACGCCGAAATCACAGCCCTCAAAGCCCCCTCCCTTCCGTTTACGACCGTACTAATAGTCAAATCGGTCCTGTTGCCAGAGGGGTCCAGACAGGGATCGCTTATTCCAAAACCGCCTCTGGCGGCGGCGTCCGTGTACCAAGCTTGGAGTCTAGGATCATACACCGAAGCCTGAGACGCCATATTTGGCTCATCGGCCTTATAAAGCATAAGGAAGCCGGAACTGTCCTTTCCGGCGAAACCTACTTGGATTTCGCCATTATCCAGCCGCCTGGCTTCCACATATTCCCCATCGGCAAAGCCGATACGGAGAAGATTGATTTCTTCAAGGTCTTCCATTTGGGACAACAAAATCGGCGCTAGCGTAAAAGCGCTCTGCCCCCCATAAGAGTCAGAACGAACGAAGGCGGCGTTAACCCGAACAGCGGTGGCGGCCTTATCTATAGGGGCGCTTAAATCCCGCGCGATTCTATCAACGGCCGCTTCAGCCAAGATATCGGCGGAACTTAAAACCGCTTCGCTGGAGCCCTTAATAAAGAAAGCCCATGACAGACCGAGGACGCCGACAAGAAAGATAGTAAAGGGAATGAGTATTTTCAGTTTCATCCCAAAACGCTTAGCGAAAAAAAACCGAAACCTTTTAGGAATTGGCGCTTTATCCATGCCCTAGTATAGCATGAAATTCGCTCTTCACACAAAAGGCGTAGGTCTTATATGATTGAACCATGGATGAACAGAGCCGCGCGCAGGTGGATCTTATACGAGAGGCTTTTCACTATCAAAGCCGTTTCACCGGCCGTACTATAGTGTTTAAGATCGATTTTCCGATCATGCTTGATTCTCACTTCCCCTTCCTTATGCGGGACTTAGCTTTATTAGCGAATATCGGCATCAGGGTCGTGGTGGTGCCAGGCGCCAAGGAAAGGATTGACGCGGTTCTTAAGGAATACGGCATCGTGTCCGAATATCGCGACGCTCTTAGGGTAACAAGCGCGGACGCTATCCCCTTTGTCAAAATGGCCGCGTTTGATACAGCCGCCCGCTTTATGACCGGCTTCGCCGCGGCTGGAGTAGGCGCCGTGATCGGCAATTATGTTAGGGCAAGAGGCTTGGGCATACTTGACGGCGTGGATTTTCAACATTCCGGCTCCGTGGAACGTATCGATGTGGACGGACTCCATCGTCTTTTATCCCTGGGAATGATTCCCATACTTCCCTGTATAGGCTGGAGCGCGGCGGGAAAGCCGTACAATGTACCCAGCGATGAAATAGCGGCCGCTCTCTGCGCGGCGCTGGGGGCTGCCAAGTTTTTTATCGTGTCCACCAACGCGGGCCTAAAGGCCCAAGGGCATCGTCTACCCGCCTCTATCCGGACCGATAGCGAAGGCCGCGTCGCGAGGCTGACTCCGGCGGAAGCCTCTGAGATAATGGCGCTTAATTCCAAAACAAAGAATAGCGGGGAAGGCGACGCGGCTATCGGTAACCTCGCCTTGGCTCTGACAGTCTGCCGCGCGGGTACCGAACGCGTCCATTTAGTGGACGGGCGGGAAGAAGGCGCGGTTTTACGGGAATTGTTTTCCAATCTCGGTTCAGGCGTCATGGTCTATGCCGATGAATATGAGGCGATTAGGCCAATGGCCGCCGAGGATGTTCCCGAGGTAGCGCGCTTAATGGAACCGCTTATGTCCTCCGGTATTCTCATCCAGCGTAGCTCTGACGAGATTTTGGAAAAACGCGATGATTTTGTGGTATTCAATGTGGATGGCACCGTTCATGCTTGCGGCGCCTTACATGATTGGGGCGATGGCGTGGCCGAGTTAGCCGCCTTGGCCGTTGATCCAGCCTACGCCGAGTTAGGTTTAGGCCGCCGCGTCGCCCACTATCTGATTGACCGCGCCCGCGAACGCGGTTATACACGGGTAATTGCCCTGACGACCCGTGCCCAAGATTGGTTTGAACTCCTAGGCTTTAAAAGTGTCAGCTCACACAGTTTACCGGAGCGAAAACGCCGGCTCTACGATGAAAAGCGACGTAGTCAGGTTTTTGCCTTAGAACTAGGTGAGAACCTACGCTAAGTTCAACCGCGGGAGCTTTTCTTAAAAACCCAGTACACGGCTAATGGCGAAACCCAACAATGCTTGAAATTTGATGTCACTGACGGCCATATTCCCATCAATGGCATTAAGCAATAATGAATTACAATGAGGCGTCGCGGCCCCTTCCCGTATCCGCTGGAAAACGCTATACTGCGCTTGAGCGTCGCCTCTCGCGACAGCCGTCTTCACGCTGACAGTTATAAGATTTTCGCGTACCGCTATTAGCGGCGCGATAACAGCGCGGCTCCATCCTCGGCGTCGGTATAAGGACCATTCTTGGATAATAACGTTTTCAAATCCTTAGGGCTCAATCAAGCTCTTCTTGCCAATTTAACCCAGGAAGGCTATGAAAAGCCTACCCCCATCCAAATAGAAGCCATTCCGGCTTTATTAGCCGGACGCGACTGTCTAGGCTTGGCTCAAACCGGTACAGGGAAAACCGCGGCCTTCGCGTTGCCTCTTATCCAGCGCCTGTTGGAAAACCCGACTAAGCCAGTGCCAAAAACAGCGAGAATCCTAACTATAGCCCCAACCAGGGAATTAGCCGCTCAGATCGATACATTTTTTGGTCTGTACGGAAGGGGTTTAGGTTTAAGCCGGTCTTGCGTCTTCGGCGGGGTCGGTTCTCTGCCACAGGAACGCGCGCTCTTGCGAGGCGTACACATCCTGACCGCCACGCCCGGCCGCCTGCTTGACCTTATTGATCGCGGACATGTGAATTTAGGAAAGATCGAGGCGATCGTGCTGGATGAAGCGGATCGTATGTTCGACATGGGCTTTATCCGCGACATTAAGCGGATTGTTTCCCTCCTGCCGAAAGACCGCCAAACAGTAATGTTTTCCGCTACTATGCCGGTGGAAATTGCCGCCTTTGCCGACACGCTGCTCCGTGATCCGATACGGGCGACTGTCGCGTCCAAGCAGCCAACGGCGGACAAAATTGATCAAAAAGTACTATTCGTCGCTAAGGCCGATAAACGGCGGCTGTTGTCGGCTATCTTAAAGGAAGACGGCTTTACCAAGGTGCTCGTTTTTACGCGGACCAAACATGGCGCGAACCGCCTGGTCCAACAGCTAGCGCTTGACGGTATCGCGGCGGACGCCATCCATTCCAATAAAAGCCAGAACCAACGGCTTCGTGCCATGAACGCTTTCCGAGGTGGCGAAACCGCCGTATTGATCGCCACTGACCTAGCCGCTCGCGGTATCGATGTGGATGATGTTGAGCTTGTGGTCAATTTCGATCTGCCGAACGAAAGCGAAACCTATGTCCATAGGATAGGCAGGACGGCTCGGGCTGGCGCCGATGGCATCGCCATCTCTTTCTGCGACGCGGATGAGCGTATTCTCCTACGTGATATAGAACGGCTTATCGGTTTCCGCGTTCCGGTAGAATTGGACCATCCCTTCCGCCTTGAGATAGAACCGTTACGCGATGAGCCTAAACCAATAGGCAAGCGCCATCTCCGCCCGCCCCGGCAGCCGCAGCCGCCGCGCCCCTTTCAGTCAGGCCAGTCCGCGCGGCATGAAGGGCGGCGAGGCGACCCACGCTCGCCAAATAGCGGGCGCCCCTTCCACGACCACCGTGGAAATGACAAGGCGCCTGAAGACGGAGTCGCCTCTTTTTTCGCCGCCGAAGCCAGAAAACGGCGGGATATGACGGGAGAAAACAGACGGCCGGGAATGTTTCGCCGCCACAAAACCAGGCAACCGCCCCAAAACGAATAAGGCTTTTATATCCGCGCTTCCCATATCGATAATAATAAGCTTAACCCTGACTATAAAGTCAAGCGCTATTTTACTGTTATTTATTTTATTGTATAAAGATATAACAAATTATAAACTAGGCTCGGTACTCGCGAGATCAAGCGGTGTCCGTATGTATTTCATTGATTACGAACTATTGCCAATCCTGTCCTAGCCAGGGACTGCTGATTTTCATAGAAAGCAGAGGTTCTTGCAAAAGTCGGTTACTTTCGCAAGAACCTCTCACAGTTTTATTGCGATGATTATTATCTACATACAATACAAATAATAGCAATAACATTGCGCTTGCCATTATTGTCAGCTTTCAAAAGTTGAAGACTTTAGAAAGCGCCTCAGCATTGAAATTTTAAAATAATAACGTTCAATCCGCCTCGGCAGCCTCCAAATTATCTATAATCTTACGCAAGCTGGACTCAAAGGCGTCAATCTCCTTGGCGCTCATTCCCGTGTAAAAGAGGGTGCTCATACGTTCAGAGGCTTCACTGTAAGCGGTCTTCATCGTATTGGTCAAAGCCGAACAAAAAACAGCGCGCGCGCGGCCATCGTTCTTTACCCGCTCGCGGCGTATCCTACCCTCGGCTTCCATACGATCCAAGGCGAGGGTCAGGCTAGACTTGTCAAGCTTAGTCCGTTTGGCTAACTCACCCTGCAAAAGGCCGTCCTCCTTCCATAACTCGTATAGAATACGGCCTTGCGCGGGATTGAGCTCCTCTTCACCCAGCTCTCGGAGCAAACGCGCGAAGACACGGGAGCCTAAGCGGTGAGCCTGCGCGACGAGGCTACCGCCCTCGCGGATCAAAGGAAAGCACCTTCAGACCGTGGTAATAGCGGACCGACTCAGGCTCAAAGCGAAAGAGGCTAAAGTCACCGCCATCCAATCCGCCTGAGTAATATCGATCCCAATTTTTGGCATAGACAGCCTCCAGCGTATCGCGGTCTTCCACCTCGACAAGGCACCCCCGCACCGAACAAGCCTCGAACCTCACGTTATCGGAATAACAGAGACAAGCGCGAGCATCCGTACGAAGCTGCGCTACCTTTCGGCTTGAGGTATTGGTACCGAGGTAGTTGGAAAAGCCTCTGCCCAAGGCCGCAGGACCGGAAGTGAGCGCCTTAGCTCTGACCTTACGCAGATTGAAGATAACGCGAGTCTCAGGCCCTCCTGTCTCGTCAAGACTTGAAAGGTATACGAATTTGACCCTATCGACGAGAGCTTGAGCCTCATCCCAGCCTTCAGGCTTCTTCAGCATACGACCCCCTTTGTTTGATACAAAACTATTATAGTTTTGTATCAAACTATTGTCAAGCGATAGATTCGGCTTGTGCCGCGCTCGCCTAACTCCTGCGCCAAAACGCCTTTGCCATTACCAACTCATTGATTGAGAAAGAGCTATGGGGTTTTACGCGGTATAGAGGCTAGTCTTGCTGTATGGCGTCAAGCGGCGCGGAAGACAAGGCCAGCTCGGCGGCTTTTAGGATAACCCGACTGGAATAGGTAGCGCCGGAGACCGCGTCAACCGCGAGGCTCTGGGCGTCCAACACCCTATCCGCGATAGCCTTGGCCGGTTCGCCCAGACCGCTTTCAAGACTCAGCAGCTCAAAAACGATGAGTTTACCGTCACGCACGGATAAGCGGACCCGCGCCGAGGAAAGCACTCCGTCATAAAAACCTTCATATACGCCGTCCCCCACGGAAGTGAAATCGAGAGCGTTGACGCGAATATTCGGGATGACACAGGAGAGAAGGAGAGCTACGCCAAAGGCGAGGAACAATAAGAGCGAGGCGCGGATAAAGGCCGAGCTTATAGTTTTCATTTCGCGGCCCCTAAACTGTCAGCGAAGACAGCTATAGCTTCGTAAGTCAGCTTTGTGATAGTGCCCGACTTGCCCCACTCGCCTCTTCTTGAGAGTTCAATCGCATCTGCCCCCATCTTGGACGCGATACGAACGATCGCACCTCTAGCCCTTTCCTTCTTTAAACAATAACACGGCACCGCTTTCATACAAACCCCTTTGTCTGCCCCGCGTGGGCGGCTAGACCCAATTTATAGCGATCCCGAGCGTTTTATTTTCGCCTCAGGATCATTTCCCATAAAGCTCCGGCACCCTCCACGGCGCGCGCGGCGGCCGCTTCCGGCCCTTCCATAATCCTCCCGGCCAGAATCATCGCGATCTCGCCCATCACAAAAGCCATGAGGAAACAGGCGGAGCGTTCGGCGTCCGCGCTCCCTAAAACCGCCTTAATCTTATCCACATACGCTCCAGAGTATGTGGCGACAGTCTGAATCGCCGTTATAGGCACAGGCTTTGGCAACGAATCCAGCCAGAGCAATCGATAGAGGCCTTCATTTCGCAGGGCGTAATCGCAGGCTGCTCTGGCAAAAGCGGAGCCGATATTTTCGCTCAGAGCTGGCTTTGCCATCCTTTCCTCGCAACGCCGCGAAAAGTCAGCCAAAGCTCTGCTATACGCCTCCCAGACAAGTCCGTCCAAGCCCTTTGAGTAGTGATAGACATTCGCGTGGCTGCAACCCGCGTCCCGCGCGATAGCGCGAAGGCTCAAGCCCTTAGTGCCCTTACCCGCCGCGATAGCTGTAAGGGTTGACGATACAAGGGATTCATACATATTCACTTTCATTACCATTGGTAATTTACCACTGGTACCAAACAAAGTCAAGGACTTTTACAGGGTCTCAAAGCTTAGGTTTTCTTATTTGCGCCACGCCACGAAAGCGGCCGCCAGTAATACGGACAGCTGCGTCAGGGGCTTTATCAGCGGGTCCGCGAGCTTACGTTCGCGGTCATCCATCAGGGCTTGAAGCGGCTATAAGCAGAACTTTGCTCTGGGTTATACCCCCAAAAAACGAGAGGCAAAGGCTTCAACAAAATTGGCAGCAGTAGGGAGCTTGTCCGATTTGACTCAGAGAGAGGGTCATTTCTCTAACAAACCACTAGGCTATTTCAACTATCAACCCGGCTTCAGCCTGAAAAGCGCGGTTTTCGCCGCGAATTGCCGTTAAACAGGCTTGCTTCGATCGGGTTAAGTCCTTACGTTTTTTACTGAACAAGGCCCGCTCGCCACGCGCTTATCTGCGTAATGGATAGCTCAAAAAATGAATATTTTTCGAGCTATCCCAAATAAGCCGGCGAAGCTGGGAAGGTCTTACGGAGCTAGGACTAAAAACAATCGTGTTTTTAAAGCCGCTCTAAAGACTTGTCCCAAAGCTTATATGAGTTCGCGGGACAATGGGAGGAACGAAATGCTTAATATACGTAAAGCCGCCGCGGCCGCTTTTTTTATCCTAATAGCGATAAGCGCGCAAGCGGAAAAACAAGTCACTTATGGTAACACGACATTCACCGTCTATAAGCCTCTTCCGGAACTGGCCCCGACGCCGACCAGTGGGTTCGCTCCCGACGTCCCTGGCTATACGTTAAAAAGTGAGAACTACGGCCCCGGCACCTATTATGCCTATGCGCCGGGCAACGTTCCCAAAATCGATTACGAGTGCATTCTTACCGAGATCCGCGATTGGGTGTTTTATCGGCCGGATGAGCTTAAGGCTCTAGCCGCGAAAAGAGGCTTGATAAAGATCGATGAGAAAACCATGAAGAAGATGTTTAAAAACACGCGGCTGCCGCAGGACGGACTGATGTATAAATTATCGGAAAATTCTTGGATATACTTCTATGTGGAGACCTTGCGGAATAGCGGAAAGGCGGCCTGGTCTTCTTCCGAGGAGTATGTGGGACGCGTGTCTTACATCGAAAAAGTACCGCAACAGGCCGATATCGTGCTGGATAAGCTATTCCGTTTCTGGAATGACGGCGTGAATTTCGCCGATTACGCGGGAGCGACCCAGTCCAACTCCAAAACCCAAGCTTCCGCTCCCACGGACCAAAACCCCAATAATTTTGCCATCGGCGACGTCCTTAACCCCCAAAAAGGCTTCTATAGGCTGTCTTTCGCGGGCGGAGCGCCGAAATATGTGTGGCACAGCTACGAGAAAGTGGTCGCGGCTAACCTGAAGAAGACGGACTTCGATGCCTCGGGGCAAATTGGCTACGACGATCTATTCTCCGCTTTCTCTTACGAGCTCAACGCCGTAAAAGTTGGTCAGGACGTTTACTTCAGCTACGATGTGAACGCTAATTTCATCTCCGATCTTCAGCCTGGGCTAAGCTGGCAGAAAGAGATGGCGCAGCGTAAGGAGCAGGACGCGCAAACCAAGGCGGCGATGGATATGCTACGGCAGCTCAATGGAAACGCCTTTGAGAAGCTTTATTTGGAACTGTTCAAGTAAGCGCTCGGACTTTATAAGCCGACTCGTCCAGTAATAGGGCCAAATAAATAATGGCGACGAAGTTATGCTTGGCTTGTCCTTTAATTTTCGATTATTTGAGAATTTAGATTTT
>CAZJJK010000089.1:0-2716 GCA_964546285.1 uncultured Treponema sp.
AATACGTAAGATGGCGAAAGCCATCGCTATGGAAACGATATACCTTGGTTCCTTCGGCGCTACGCCGAGAAACGGTTTTTTCGCCGCGGCGGTACGGTACTTTGCCGCCGAGGATGCCGCCAAGGCCGCGCTGCGGCGTTTCTTATCCAACGTGATCGTCACGAACGAATCATGCGTTACCTTTTTTTGAACCGAATAGCGCCAACTGCCCTTTATTGGTATCGGCGGGCCGAAGGTGGTTAAGGCGTTGACGAAAGAGTCATCGTATTTGAATTCAGCGGAAGCGTAGCGTATGGTACCAGACTCGCCAAGCTGGGGATTGAAGGTGCCGAAAGCGTACAATAAATAAAAGGATAGGGGGTCGGCGTGCATCACCGCCGAAAGGCCGTCATTGGAGTAGGTATCTGGCCGAAGCATGGCGGCAAAGGTATCGATATCGCCCCGATTGAAGACGGGAAGTTCAACTACCGGCCCGAAGGTTTGCAGGACCGTCTCGTCGCCGTAGACACTGGCGATAAGCAGCGGCCGACCGGTGCTTTCAATCCGCTCCAGGCTTGGCGAATAGATGAGGGCATTAGCGCGATCAGAGGCAAAGGCGACAATAAAAAAATTCTCCGATAAGCGATCGACGATGCTCATCAATTCCAGCGTCCAAGGCCGCGAGGTCATTTCCTCAAAAGACGCGATATCGCCGGCTCGATAACCCGATCGGTTGATGAAGCGGCGCCACCCGGTCGCTTGGCCGAAAATAGTGAGCATAATGACCGATCCGACCACAAAGGTATCGAAGGACTCTGGAAGTATTTCAAAAAGCTCAGCGTGACGGCGGAGGACGGCGTGAAACGGTCTGTCCATTTTCTCTGCGGCGGCGTAAAGGTACGCGCTTTCTTCCAGTCTATCGAATTCCCGCGAGCGGCGATCGCAGACCTTTTCAAGGTCAATAAAATTCGAGCTATTCATAGCGGCTATCATAGCAAACAGAACTGAACCTTAACAGTCTAGATTGCCCGCGCCGCGCTACCTTCCATCGACGGGCCGCGGCGTGATAGCCTTTGTCCATGCGTATCGCCCTAGCCCAGATCAATTCGGTCATCGGCGATTTTTCCGGTAACGCGGCCAAAATCCTTTCCTTTGCCGCCCGCGCCGCCGGTAAGGCCGATCTTGTTGTTTTTCCCGAACTCTGCCTCTGCGGCTACCCGCCGATGGACCTCTTGGACCAACGGGCGTTTGTGGACGCCAATCTCAGAGCTCTCCGCGAACTACAACGAGCCCTGCCGCCGGAACTGGCTGTGGGCGTCGGTTTTGTAGGCGAAAACCAAGGCGTTTCCGGCAAAGCTCTCCGCAACAGCTACGGCATCCTACGCGGCGGGAGCCTCGTCTTCCGCCAGGACAAAACCCTATTGCCCACCTATGATGTCTTTGACGAGGCTCGGTATTTCGAGCCGGCTGACAAACGTGAAGTCTTCGCCATAGCTGACCGCCGCGTCGGGGTCGCCGTTTGCGAGGATCTTTGGCGCGAAGCCACTTCCCAAACCCGCTATGAGGATGACCCCGTACGGGAGCTCCTTGACCTGGGCGCCGACCTTATCATTGTGCCTTCGGCGTCGCCCTATTATGCCGGTAAGCATAATGAAAGGCTTAGCCTCGCCTCCCGGCTGATCGCGCGCGGCGGTGTTCCCGTCGTCTACGTCAACGCGGTCGGCGCCAACGATTCGCTCATCTTCGATGGCCGCTCTTTCTGCGCCGCCCCTGGCCTGGAAATAAGCTGCCGGGTGGAAGCCGCGGCCTTCGCGGAGGACCTGGTTTTTTGGGATGAGGCCGCAAAAAACGAAGCGCGGACCTCGCCGAGCGCCTTTAAAAAGACCGAAAACGAGCTTGATACGCTGGAGCGCGCATTGACCTTGGGTATCGCCGATTATATGAAAAAATGTGGTTTCACCAGAACTCATCTGGGGCTGTCCGGCGGGATAGATTCCGCCCTAGTCGCCTATCTCGCCGCGCGGGCGGTCGGGAAAAACGGGGTCGTCGGTTTCGGCCTGCCATCCCGCTTTTCTTCGGACGGCTCCAAAGACGACGCCCGCGCACTGGCGAAGAATTTAGGTATCCATTTCGATATTTTGCCGATAGAACGGCTTTTCTCCGCGTATCTTGACGAACTCAAACCGCTTTTCGGCGAGCGCCCCTTCGATCTTGCCGAGGAAAATCTCCAAGCCCGTATCCGGGGCAGCCTCCTCATGGCCTATTCCAATAAATTCGGTTCTTTACTCCTCGCGACTGGCAACAAAAGCGAACTGGCCATGGGCTATTGCACCCTCTACGGCGATATGTGTGGCGGGCTCGCCCCCATCGGCGATCTCCTCAAAACCGAGGTTTTCGCCCTTTGCCACCGTATCAACGAGCGCGCGCGAGAGGCCGGTGATGTCCCGCCCATACCGGAAGCCACCCTCGCGAAACCACCTTCCGCCGAACTCCGCGCCAACCAGACCGATCAGGACAGCCTGCCGCCCTACGACCAGTTGGACGACATCCTTACCCTGCATATCTTGGAAGGCCTTTCCCTAGACGAAATCGCCGCACGCGGCCGCGATCCCGAGACGGCCGCCAGAATCCTACGGACCTTGGCGAAGTCCGAACATAAGCGCCGTCAGGCCGCGCCCGTTCTCAAGGTATCGCCGAAAGCCTTTGGTTTAGGCCGCCGGCTCCCCATCGCCGCCGT
>CAZJJK010000089.1:2816-4979 GCA_964546285.1 uncultured Treponema sp.
TTGTACATCCTCTAGTGATATCATCTTTGATATTGTTATTGGAGCCGCGAATGAAAATGTTGAAAGTCCTCCCCGCCTTATCGTTCACCGTTTTGATCATTGTCGCCTTATCAGCTGAAACCTGCTATTCAACGCCCCCCCCCCCCGGAGCCGGTTAATATAATTCTAGAAAACATTCCCTATGTTACCCAGGATTTACTACTATCCAATGGTCGCGATGGCTCGTATTGCGGTATAGCGAGCGCGTTGATGATACGGACTAAAAGAGAATATGGATATAACGCGGCCCTTTACGGCAATCCTTATAGCACATACGAATACGAAGATTATTTGATTAGAATGGATAATGCGTTAAGAGCGGCGCCCGGCTCCTCCTACAACCCCTTCCAATATCAAATAGACGTGATCGCGAACCACGGACTATTATATGTAAATCCCTATGTCAGCGATAAAACTCAATACGAAAGGACCGATGAGCTCCTGCGCGATATGTATTACCGTATTGAATATTTCCCCTATGAGGGCGGCTGGGATTATGAAATATTCCCAGTAAAATCGGTATATCTTGGTTGTATTAATATCCAGATATACCCAGCGGACCAAGTGGTAAACAAAATTTGGGAGCATATCAACAATTACTGGGAGCCTGTCGTTACCATTATCGATTCCAATAAGATAGGCACGGTCTTAAGCCGCGATATATATGACGGAAGCGCCGCGACGACTCTGCATTATAATGTGGTGATTGGAATAAAGGAAAGGGATGGCACCAGATACTTCATCGTATATGATCCAATAAGGCGTTATAATAAAAGAGAATATAAAGTGGATGACTATAAATGGATGATGACGATACCGCCGGATGTTTCCGGTTCCTGGGTTTATGATTATCCATATTATGATAAGGGTATAGATGAGCCCTGTTATGTGATGACCGTTTTTAGTTAACGATTGGGGGTGGTTATGAAAAGAGCGCTATCGTTAGCCTCAATTTTAATAGCGCTGACGCTATTGTCCTGCTCGCCCGCTTTAGAAAAGGAGGGCGAGCAGGGCAGCGACGCGATCGGCGCGTATCTAGCCGGCGACGGTCTGCTTTCCGACGAGCGGCCTGCGGTGAATATACTTTCAGAGAAAGAAATTACGGAAAAAATGTACGGCTATTGTCTTGAAAAGGGCTATTTCAATCCGAACTTTTCCATTTATAGAGAACAACCAGGCCTATTGACGGCGAAGGTCGAGAAACCCATTTTTGTCTATAACTTCACGCAAAACGGAAGCGAATATGGCGGCGTGTATTATTTTCCGGTAGTCGATAGCCAGGGTAGGCTATTAGCCTCGTTCAACGTAATACCCAGCGTGGAGGTTCCGCCGTATGAGGACGATTTGATCATCATGAGACAATTCTCTCCTGGCCTTGATGATCATATCATCACCAAGGAAGAGGCCCGCGAAATCATCGCGTACCAATTCCCGGATGAACCCATCACCGGCCCGATCGCCGTCAGGCTTCAGCTGGATGAGATCCCCTATGGCAATCTCTCGGTCCTATGGTACTTTGCCATTGGCGACGATTCAGCGAAGAGCGGAAGCGGCGCTTATCGTGAATATATTCTTGATACTTTCATTAGGGATTATGATCCGCTTCAGAGGGACGGAAAGCGGATCATATTCAATTCAAAGGCGAATCGCACCGCGAACTTTTTCAACGCTCGAATGGCGGCTATCCAGAATCCGCTTTTCCTGTTTAAGCAACTGGAAGACGTACGGAGATCAGCGCGGGCTTTATCTGAGCTCCCCCGCCCCGGGAACGTCAGCGTATCGCCGGTTGAGATGAAGGAGTAAGCCGCCAAAAGGCCATTACTGGCGGCAATTGATCAGTATGGCCCTTGACCTGGCTGTCTTTGGCTAAAAGCTCCCCTCCTGAGCCGTGTCAGTCCACGGCCTTCAAGCCGGACTTCATGAAGCGGACAAAGCTTTTTAGATGTTCCAAACTCTTGCCAAGATCGATGTCCTCGTTCTTAAATAGAATGTCGTAAAAGGACGCGAACAGGCCCTTGATCAGCTTATCGATGAAAGCCAATGAGTATTCTTTTCTAAAATAACCGGCCTTATAGGAGTCTTCAATTATTCGGCCAAGTCCGGCTTCATCGGCGGCGCCCAAAG
>CAZJJK010000089.1:5079-8065 GCA_964546285.1 uncultured Treponema sp.
GTTATGCCGGCGTCGGCGATAATTTTATTAACGGACGCTTCCTCATAGGAGTGCCGGGAAAATTCAGCCAGCGCCGCGTCGAACAAGCGCTTTTCGTCGATAATCCGCTTGGCCATGGCTAGAGCTTCTCCATTTCGGGGACATAGCGCCGCGTAAGTTCGATCACGGCTTGGATAGTACCGTTGTCGCGGCTGTAAGAGCTAAGCCGTAACTCGCGAGCCTTTTCATCGAAATACTTGCCGGAGCTTTCGCGGAATTCGTCGGATACCGCCAGTCGGGTATAGGTTTCGGCCATCGCTTCCGGACTTATGGCGCGTTTCGCCTTAAGGGAATACGCCCAGACCATAAATGGCGAAAGCCCCGGATGGCGGGAAAGATCGATTTTGACCGCTGGTACGCGGACGCAATTCGTGCTCACAGTACTGCCGTTAAGCCGTTGAGCCAACCAAAGTGTATACAGGAGCTGGGCCAGTTTGGATTGGTAGTAGGCGTTGACGACGTTGAAGCGTCTAGCCTTGAATTCGGGATCATCCAAGGACACTTTTAGGCAGGGCTTTGCCAGCAAACCCTTGGAGGATACTGTCAGGATGCGGCTGTTTTCGCTTTTCTTTAGGCGATCCAGCAAGGCTTCCGTCATCAGTGTCGGTCCTATATGGTTCGTCGCCCAAACAGTCTCCACGCCTTCCTCGGTTTCCTCGCGCTCCTTTTGGGTAACGCTGAATAGCGCGGCGTTATGAATAAGCGCGTCCAACCGTTCATATTTCTGTTTAAATTCATTAACGAATTTGAGTATCGATCCGCGCAGAGACATATCGACCAGCATCAATTCCGAGGAAGCGGCCGGTTCGCGCTTCCGTAGCTCGTCTAAAGCTCGCCGACCTCTTTCGCCATCGCGGCAGGCAAGGATCACATGGTAGCCCTTGGCCGCTATCTGA
This sequence comes from uncultured Treponema sp., assembly GCA_964546285.1. Classification (GTDB taxonomy): domain Bacteria; phylum Spirochaetota; class Spirochaetia; order Treponematales; family Breznakiellaceae; genus CAZJJK01. The sequence goes on from CAZJJK010000089.1 coordinate 6,015, forward strand.
ATGGCGGCTTGTTTGCCGATGCCCGCGTTAGCGCCCGTTATCAGGCAGATCTTTCGATGCATGCTTGCTCCCTTGACTAGGTATATACCATATAGTCTAGACTATATGGTATATGTTGAAGGTTGTTTTTGTCAAGCTTACTGGCTTGTGTCCCGAAGCTTTGATATACGCGAATTAAGCTGTTGACTGGGTTTTTGACCTTTTGTGTTGGTTTCTAAATACGCTAAATCACACCAACTGCTGCCAATATTGTTGAAGCAATTTTAGTAATGATCTTTTCACAAAATTCAAGAGAGATACTTCGTCGTCCCTTATCGGTGTGTGAACTTACTTCATATCCAACTGAGGTGTACCATGGCTCAATCCGCCCTCCCCCGGGGCGCCAGACGCTCGGGCGGGACTGGGGGGCCAGCATGGTGATGGTGTGGATTGTCATCGAGCTTGAGTCTCATAGGTTCCGATTAATCAGTGATAATTTATAGGGGCTTAAGGAATTTATCGATCTCTTTTTGAAAGTCTTGGTATTCATCAACCCAAGGCAGATCGGGACATTGCTCTTTTATGGCCGCTGGTGGCCGAAAAAGACAGCCAGCGTCGGCCGCGCGGATCATTGATAGGTCGTTAAAAGAATCGCCGGCGGCGAACACCGAGAAATTCAGTGACTTCATGGCCTCTACCGATTTTTTCTTTCCGTCTTTCTGTCTCAGTTGATAATCAACGATAGCTCCATTACCGTCAACAATCAGAGTATTGCAAAATAAAGTTGGGTATTCCAGTTTAGCCATTAGAGGCTTAGCGAATTGGGAAAAAGTATCTGAGAGTATGATTAATTGAGTTTTTTCGCGTAGAGAACGAATAAAAGACTTGGCGCCGGGCAGAGGTTCCAGTTCCCCGATAACTTGTTGTATGTCTTTTAATGCAAGGCTATGTTTTTCCAATAGGCCAATGCGGAATTTCATGAGTTTGTCGTAATCAGGCTCGTCTCTGGTAGTGCGGCGCAGTTCCGGTATACCGACCGCTTCCGAAAAGGCGATCCATATTTCAGGTACCAAAACACCTTCGAGGTCTAAACATACTAGGCGCATTTTTTTCTCCCGCACGGACCTTAACATCGAAACGGCGCTTAGGTAAAGGTAATAAATAGCTTATCCGCGATACTCGGTATTTAGTCCGAACCTTTTAGGCGGGGCCTATGCTTATCCGATATCGTGATATAATAAAACTATGACCCCTACAAAAGAATTAGTGGCCCGTTTGGAGGCCGAGGAAAAGGAGCTGGTATTAGACCGCTTTGATGAGGATCGCGCTTGGTTGCTTGGTTCCATAATAGTAAACGCCGCTCGGTCGCATCGTGCGCCAGTAGCCGTACAAATCCGCCGTCCTGGGCAATTGTTGTTTCACGCCGCGTTGTCTGGCGCGACGGGGGATAATGATGAGTGGATTCGACGAAAAAGCGCGGTGGTGTTTCGTTTTTATAGGAGTTCTTTTGCCGTTGGCGTTTCTCTCGCCTTAGCCGGATTAAGTATTGAGGAAAAGTATTTCGTAAACGCTTCCGAGTATTCCGCTCATGGTGGAGCTTTCCCGCTTAGAGTCAAGGGCGCTGGCCTTGTCGCTTGCGTCGCCGTATCAGGTTTGCCTCAGGAAGAAGACCATGCCTTAGTTGTGGGTTCTCTCCGTCGTTTACTTTCTGGGCGTTATTAGGCATAAGGCGTTAAGTCGTATTTTTCTCGTTTTTCGCTTGATTAAAGGGTCGTTAAGGGGACGCAAATTTTAAAGCGATAGGAATCGGCGTACGGATCGCCCGCGTCGTTATAATAAACTTCGAAATTAAAGGGCAGGGTAGGCTTAATTTCCAGTAATGGTAAAAGTTCTGAGTAAAGCCTGCTATAACTCTCGCTGACACCCGCCGCCGAGCCGCGATGAATAAAGCTGAGACAACGACAAGCCGGCAAGACTTTTCCCACTAAGTCTATCGCTATGTTATCCAAGCTTTTCATCTCAGCGGCGACAAGAATGTTTATCCAGTTATCCTCTTCCTCATTCCAGGAAGC
>CAZJJK010000089.1:8165-14397 GCA_964546285.1 uncultured Treponema sp.
TGAAAGCGATGTCAGTGACACGAGCCTTGCCTCTGGCTAGATAGATAGCGGCTTCCGATAAACGGCGACGGAGAACGTATTCTTTGGGGGAAGCGCCGATAACGCCGGCGAATAGACGGGTGAAATGATGCAATGAGTATCCGGCTTTTGCCGCTATACCGGTAACCCGTAATTCTTCCGTAAGGTGGGCTTCTATCCAGGCTGCTGTCTCCCGTATGATGTCAGCGTTGATCATGCGCCTCTCCCCTTTTTATCGCTTTCGGCGTTCCGCTGAAAGAGACTTAGTCTGTCAGGCCGATGCCTTCATCAGGAACCCAGGCACCCCAGTCAGGAAGCCAAGAAGGCTCACTCGGCGTTTTAACTCGATCCGAACAAGCGTAATACGGTTTTATATCCAATACCAAGGTATCATCAAAAGCATCGATATTACGAAGCGCGATGCTTCCCTTTTCCACATCCACCCGTATTATTGGACAGACCGTGATCGCGATAAGGTTAGGGCGAAAGGGGCTTCGGCATCCAAAAACGCCAGCCTCATGGTCGTTCGCGTAGGGAAGCCGCGCCTTAAGTATAGTCCGAGGGTCTATCCCCATATCGAAATCATAGCCTGCCCACCAAATTACATGGCAATGACTAAAATCTTCCAAGCCGATTAGGGCTTCACGGTACTGTGGTTCAAGCGTCACTAGCGTTTCGCCTCTCCGTGTTATCCGTCCTACTGGAACCAGGCTCAGTTCTTTGCTCATAGTATCCCTCCATTAGCTTTGGCTGGACTAATCATACGAGAGCTTGGTTGTATGTTCTTGATTTATTTGGCTATCCTATTAGAAGAGAGAGCATAAGAATTGACGAAATTCGCTTTTTAGTTGGGGATCTCAATGGCAAAGAAATACGTTATCCTGAGTTTTCTCCTAATTTCACAAACGCTGAATTTAGTGACGGTGCAAGAATCGCTTATCCCCGAGAAACGTGATGATGCCTTATTTTACGCGAACATGCTTATACCGGGAATACTGCAATTGAGCTACGGACAGGAGGAAGGGTGGCAATACCTTTCCGGAGGCGCTCTCGGTATTACTGGTCAGATCATGACGATATCGTATGGGTTTGGAAACAAAACGCCAGATGAGCAGTGGGAACGCGGATTGGGAAATCTGCTTTCTGAGATCGGCTTTTCCCAATGGATGTATAGTTTTTACGCGGATTCGCGGGATCGGCTTGATCTGTTTGGTTCACCAGAAACCAGAGCGCGCATTGGTCGTGAGAGTTTTGGTACTCTATTGGCCGCTCCATTCATCCCGAAGAACACCTTCTCTCTCGATATCTTGCCGGTCGTCGGTCTTGCCATCGCTAACAGCTTAAGGGCGGAGGATTTTTTAGCCATGCGGGATTACTGGAGCTAGGAAAGCGTTAACTTTTTCGGCTTCCAGCTTAGCCCCTTAGCGGGATTTTGCGTAAATCTAGGCTACACGCTTGTCCTTAATGATTTCGTCGCCGTAATGGAAGAAGTGACTTTCCGCGGTATTCTCCAAGAAAAATTCAGGTTAGCGATAACCGCGGTCGGTTTTGGTTTAATGCATCTCGGCAGCCTATTGCTCGTTGACTGGACCGATAACTCCGCTGTAAACCGCGTTTTGCTACAAACAATCGTAGCGACGGCGGCTGGGTTTTATCTGGGCTATGTTACCGAACGTGAAGGATACAGTCTAGAAAAAGCCATTGCTCTCCATTATTGGAATAATGTTTTAGCCATGAATTTATCCTTCCTAAAGGATCAAGGAAAAACCCTCAATTCTACTAACGAGAATGATGAGGGCGGCCTGAGTTTGGGAATCGGTTTTAAGCCTTCTCCATCGCTGGTTCTTTCTATCGAGTTACCGTGATCGCGCTAATTAGTGGTCAAAAGGAATTTTGAATTATTTCTATAAAGCATCCTAACTGCTGCCAATTTTGTTGCTGTCTCGTACCGTTACTAATCATAAAAGGCTTTGATATAGTTGTGCGCTATCTACTGGTAGCGACATAAATACATGTTAGATAAGCTTTAGTCACGTTAGCTTATTCTGTGCTTTATGCCAACATAGACCTGCTATTTAATGAAATCCAGAGGGTCGGTACTATGCGTATCGCCTTTGACTTAAAAGGCCGTTATAGAGCTGGATCTGCCTCAAAATCAGTAAATGAATATTTGTAAATGTTTTTTTGTGTTGAGAATGGTCCGAAGTGTTTTGCAACAGAATTGGCAGCAGTACTTAATTAATATTAGGAATCGTTCTTTTCTAGAATTCTATCACTTATCCAAGTTAATCGGAAATATTCAACCGAGTAAAAACAGCGCACCGCGCTAAATGGGGTTGTCAGGATTTAATCAGCGAAGCCTTTTGAAAACGCTCTTGGGATGTTATCATTATTGATAATGCCGCTGGCTAAAAAATATATCGTTTTGGCGGGTAATATTGGCGTGGGGAAAACTTCCCTCTTGAAACCCTTGGCCCATAAACTGGGTTTTGCTCCCTATAATGAGCCCGTAAGCGAAAATCCGTATTTGGTCGATTTTTATACCGATATGAGCCTTTGGGCTTTTCACTGCCAGGTTTTTTTCTTGACGTATAGAATACGGGCACAGCAGGCTTTATCAAAAGAAAGCTGTTCGGTGATACAGGATCGCTCTATTTATGAGGATGGGGAGGTCTTTGCCCGTAATTTGCATGAGCAGGGGTTTCTGTCAGATCGAGATTGGAAAACGTATCGCGAGTTGTACCAAACGGTCTCTGAGCTTCTGCCTTCGCCGGATTTAGTTGTGTATTTAAAGGCTTCTGTCCCAACCTTGAAGCGAAGAATCCAGAGGCGAGGCCGCGTGATGGAAGCGAATATCGATGATAACTACTTGTCTGGCTTAAATCGATTGTATGATAACTGGATCGATAATTTCGATAGCGCTAAAGTATTAGTAGTACCCTGTGATCGCTTGGATTTTGTAAAGGATCCAAGCGCATTTAACGCGATTGTAAAAGAAATAGGGCATCGCTTGCGCGATGCCCAGGGGGAGTTTTTTCCAGTTGGCATGTAAATGGTCACTGGCTTAAGGGTATTTTCGCTTAACGCCGTCCACGGCCTCCCGCCGAACGGGAAGGGCCAAAATCATTGTATTGGACACCCTTGCCGCCCATATTACCGCCGAAGTTTCCTCCCATAGCGGGCGCGTTTGCCGATAGGTCATAGTCTTTACCATTAACCGTAAGTTTGGCGACACGCAGGTGAGCGTATTCCGGGGCCGCGGGTATCTCAACCGAATAGCCCTCCAGCTTAACGGAAGCGCCTTCCTTGAGTCCATCCACAAAGCCGATTAAGCGTTGCAGCCCACTGACATAATAGGTTTTGCCACCGGTTTCTACGGCCATAAAACCGTTGATGAGGGAAAGTTTGCCTTCAACCTTAATGGTTTCGGTCTCTTCAATAGCGTTTTGGGCGATGGCTCCTCGGCCGCCCCAGGCTTGGGCGGACACAGTGCTGGCCGCGACAAGGGCGGCGATGACGATAATGGCGGTGCGTTTCATAACGTACTCCTCGTTGAACATTTCGCGCCGCTTTTAGCGGCGGGTAGAACGGGTGATTTTGTGTTAATCCGTCCTGTCTACCTGTCAGCCAACGGCCGACAGGTATATACAGCAAGAAGTGTGCCAACGGGGATAAACCAAAAAGGGCGGTTTCTTTTTTATCGATTTTCTAGTAGTTCTTACTTATAAATAACGCTTTACCCTTCGGTTATGCGGAGGAAATAAGGGCTATATCCCAATATTATATAGAAATACATCCGTGAATCCATCTTATGAGAATCGCGTAATGGGGCTTAGGCTAAGTGTTGATGAGTTAAGCGGATAATACGCGCGGTACTTAAGGGAGTTAAGCGCATTACACAAATATGGGTAATATTTACCCGCTATTCTTCAAATTTTACCCATTCTTTCTACGGTACCAATAATTATAAAAGGGCTGGAATCCTAGATTTTCATATAGTGCGATGGCTGGCAAATTGTTTTCCATAACTTGAAGATATCCGTGTGAGATTCCCCTTTCGGCGGCGGCGCGCATAAGGGTTTCCATGATAAGGCGTCCATAGCCATAGCCTCGATAATCGGACCTTACATAGATATTGTAGAAGCCTACCCACCCGTCTTCCAAGGCCCCATACCCAAAAGCCACACTATTTCCCTTTTCCAAAACCGAGGCTACAAGGGTATCAGCTTGGATATTCTCAAGAATCCGTTCTAAAAGCCGCCTTTTTGGCTCAAGCGAGTTAGCGGCGATATACGCGTCTAGCCATTCACTGCTAAAGCCTGTATCCACTTTTGTCCTTGTGGAAAGCTGGAGAGGATTATTTGTAAGAGTAATGGTTTTTACGTGTGTCTTGTCAATTTTAGTATAGCCCTGTTCCTCAAGAGTCTTGTCCACGCTTCTATAAGCTTCTGTTTCCAATATCTTAAATACCGATGGCATACTATTTTGGCTATAAACGTTTTCGGCTCGCTCGATTAGGGCTTTGATGTGTCCATGAAAATAAAGAGGATTTACCGAATTGGAGCGTTTTGTATAACCACCGGCGAAACGCAAAAGCGCGCCTTGATAAACTTCCGTCATGAGGGCCGGCCACGCGTTTAGGCTCCGCTCCTCCATCCTTAGTATCGCCGTGGCTTTTTCATCGTATTTCATAGCGATAAATACTGTGTAGTTTTAACGCGTAAAATACAAGAGCTCAGGGCTTTACCTACTGCTGCCAATTCTGTTGAAAGCTTGAGTCGCTGATTTTTATATAGAATCTTATGGCCGCATAGACCTTTTCGTAAATCGAGTCCAAATTCTTGGTAGTGTGAATACCGCATTGGGCTCAAAAAGCCGGTCTAGAGCTACCCTTGTCAAAACCCTTCGAATGTATTTTTAGTTAATCCCCATTGGCTGCGAGAGAAAAGATGATGTGCTTTTCAACAAAATTGGCAGCAGTACATATTTCTTAATGAGATGCTATATAAAAAAGTCTTGGGATTTTTTTTGGTTGTGGTCATACAAAATGTTAGATATACTTTATAACCAAGGAAGAAAGGTATGGCACGGGGTGGCAAGGTAACAAGAAGCGTTCTTCGTGAGAGCGAGAACAAATACCGCGCGCTCGCTGAGATGTCTCCGATAGGTATTTTCCGCTCCGACACTGAAGGCTATACAGCATATGTTAACCCACGCTGGTTGGAGCTGGCGGGTATATCTGAAGATGAAGCCTTGGGTTTCGGCTGGCTTAAGGCTGTGCATCCGGCCGACCGAAAATGGGTGGAGCGTGTTTGGGAGAAAGCTACCCGGGATTTTAGTGTTTTCACCGCCGAATATAGATATGAACATTCCAATGGACGCATTGTATGGGTAATTGGCCAAGCGGTACCGGAACTCGGACTAGACGGGAAACCGGTAGGCTATGTGGGTACTATAACCGATATAAGCGACCGAAAGGCCGCGGAAGCTCAATTACTTAAAGCCTTAGCTGACAAGGATAGTTTGCTTAAAGAAGTTAACCATAGAGTCAATAACACACTACAGGTAATTATTTCTTTAGTGGAAATGAGTTCTGAAAAACTAAAAACCGCCGAATCGGCGCGAGGGTTTTTAAAGACATTGACAGGGCAAATGCGTGCTATGGCTATGGTATATGAGCAATTATGCCAGACTGGCAGCCTTGCGTACATTGAAATGAACGCGCTTGCGGTAGAATTAATAAAACTTGTTAACAACGAAGTTCCCGGGGGCGCGAAACTTGAATTGGAAACGGACGATATCAAGCTGGATTTAGCCAAAGCGATGCCCTGTGCTTTAATTATTCATGAATTAATTTTAAACGCCGCTAAGCATGCTTACCCATCATCACGTGGCGATCAGCGGCATGTATGTATTACGCTCCAAAGGGATGGATCGGACTGTCGCTTAAGCGTAAGCGATTATGGTTGTGGATTATCGTTGGATTTTACAGAAAGCATACCGCAAACCGCTGGACTTGGATTAGTTCATATCTTAGTTGATCAACTTAAGGGTTCAGTCACTGTTTCTATTGGTTCAGGTACACGCTGGGACATCTGTTTTCCCATCGTTTGAAATTTTTATATACTGCTGCCAATATTGTTGAAACTATAGTTTGACTTACATAAAGTATTATTTTTTAGTAATATATAGATATAAGTCCGGGAATAAAGCT
>CAZJJK010000090.1:0-14237 GCA_964546285.1 uncultured Treponema sp.
CCCCACACAAAATAAGGGTATTGTTTTGACGCTTAATTTTATTATAAAATTTAATTTCTCCATTTTATAGTAGTGTACATACTGTTGCCAATTCTGTTGCATAACACCTCAAGTATTTCTCTATCCCTAACATGCTTTTACAATATTTCATTTACGTGTTTTGGGACGGAATCAGCACTAGACAGGCGTTTTTTATCCAAGGTTTAGGAAAGCCCTTTTTTTCTAGTGTTTACCTGGGCTGAATAAGAGGCACGAGAAAGCCCCTTTAAAAAGCTTGGTTGACAGGAAGAAGCGCTTTTCGGTATGATGCTCTGGCATCCGACGTCGCGCGAGAGTGGTGAAATTGGTAGACACGCCAGACTTAGGATCTGGTGCCGCCGGCGTAAGGGTTCAAATCCCTTCTCTCGCATGCTCCACTAAGCTTTGCGACTGAAGAAAACGCGGGAATAGCTCAGTGGTAGAGCGCCACCTTGCCAAGGTGGATGTCGCGGGTCCGACTCCCGTTTCCCGCTCAGAGAGGAAGGCGATCCGAACAGCGGGTCGCCTTTTTTGTATCGCGCCATTCCGGGCCGGCCGCTACGGTCGGCCCAATCCATTCACGAGAGGCTAGACCGTGACCGTATCTAAACGCATTGACCGCAACGAACATTCAGCTGTTACCTTAACTCTTTCTGTAGCAAAGGATTCCGTCCAAGCTGAATATGACGCGCTAATTAAGGATTATGCCTCCAAAATGCAAATTAAGGGCTTTCGCAAAGGGAAAGTACCCCGTGATATTCTGGAAAGAAAATTTGGCGAGGCCTTTAAGGGAGAAGCGCTTGGCCGGATAATGGAAAAGGCGCTAGAAGAAGAATTAGCGAAAGAGGATTTTCCCGCTGACGCTAAGCCTCTGGCCTACTCTACCCCCAGCGTTCAAGGTGAGCCCAAACTCGATTTGGACAATGACTTAGAGTTTTCTCTCAGATACGATGCCTATCCGCTAATCACACTTGGCCAATGGAAGGGCTTAAGCATCCAAGCGCCAACGGCCAAGGTTGAAGCTGCGGACGTGGACAACGAGTTGGAGCATATACGGGAAAGAAACGCGGTTGTTCTTGATAAAGACGAAAACGATCTTGTCGCCTCTGGTGATGTAGTAACGATCGATTACGCTGAACTTAAGGACGCGGAGATCGTGGAAGATACGGCCCGTGAGGATTTCACGTTTACCGTAGGCGGGGGCAACACGCCTTATCATCTGGATGATGATATAATCGGCATGAAAAACGGGGAAACGCGGGAATTGACCAAAAGCTTCGGGGCGGATGACGCGGATCCGTCGCTACAAGGGAAAACAGTAAGCCTAAAAATAAGCGTAAAAGCGCTTAAAGAAAAGAAACTTCCAGCTCTTGATGATGATTTAGCCCAGGATGTGAGCGAAGATTATAAATCGTTGGCTGATCTTAAAGCCGATGTCAAAGCCAAGCTTGAGCGTAACTTGGAAAAACGGCTTCGCGAACTTAAAATTGAAGCGTATATGGATAAGGTTCTAGAAGGAAGTTCCATCGACCTTCCTGAATCCATGATTCGCCTTGAGCTTGAAGCGAGATGGCGCCAAATGGCGAACAACTTCAACGTTGATCCCGAGCGTTTGTATAATATGCTTCAAGCTAGCGGAAAAAGTTATGAGGCTCTGATCGATGAATGGCGGCCATCCACTGAAAAGGCGATCAAATCGCGCTTAATACTTGAAACCATAATGAAAGATTTCAATTTGGAGATAAACGAAGCCGATCTTGAAAATGAATTGGTTTCTATGGCCGACAATATGCGCATCTCACTGGATGAGATTAAGAAACATTACGCCGATAATAGAATGAAAGAGTACCTCAAAGATGATCTTAAGGAACGCCGTCTTTATGATCTTCTGCTGGCGGAAACAACGATCAAAGTTGGTAAGAAAATGAAATACCTGGACCTGATGTCCGAAAAACGGTAAATTGATCCCATGAAAGAACGCATGCACGGCTTGGTTCCGTATGTTGTTGAGCAAACCGGCCTGGGTGAGCGCTCATACGATATCTATTCACGCTTACTCAAAGACCGCATTGTTTTCGTTGACGGCGAGATTAACGATGTTATGGCCGATATGGTCGTAGCGCAGCTATTATTCCTGGTCAGCCAAGATCCGGAAAAGGATGTTAATCTGTATATCAACTCACCAGGTGGTTCGGTAACCGCCGGTTTAGCCATTTATGATACAATTCAGTATATTGACTGCGCCGTTCAAACGATCTGCTTAGGGCAGGCCGCCAGTATGGGCGCTCTTATTTTAACCGCGGGTTCGCCTGGCAAGCGTTTCGCGCTACCATCATCGCGTATCCTTATCCATCAACCTTGGGGCGGCGCTCAAGGACAGGCGCGGGATATAGGAATCCAAGCCCGCGAAATAGTTCGATTAAAAAAACTAACCATCGATTATTTTGTTAAGCATACCGGCAAGGATACCGAGCGAGTAGCCGCCGATATGGAGCGTGATTTCTATATGTCCGCTGAAGAAGCCGTAGCTTACGGCATCGTCGACGGTATCCTAACGAGGAAGGCTCATGGCGAGACTACGAAATAACGGCAACGGCGGCAACGAAAGATCTTGCTCCTTTTGCGGCAAGAGTTCCGATATGGCGCGTCGTCTTATCGCCGGACCTGACAATGTGTATATCTGCGACGAATGTGTGGACGTGTGCAAAAAGATCCTTATGGATGAGGATCAAGACCTGTCAACCCAATTTACAGGCGAAATTCCAACCCCACACGAAATTAAGGACTATCTGGACCAGTTTATCGTTGGACAGGAAGGCGCGAAGAAAGCCTTATCCGTGGCCGTTTATAATCACTATAAACGGATAGCCAACCCGGCTAAAACCCCTGACGATGTGGAAATAGAAAAATCCAACGTTCTTTTAATCGGTCCTACTGGTACCGGAAAAACCTTGTTGGCTAAAACATTGGCCAAAAAACTGAAGGTCCCTTTCGCTATAGCCGACGCCACGACTCTAACCGAAGCCGGTTATGTTGGTGAAGACGTGGAAAATATCCTATTAAAGCTAATTCAAAACGCTGGAGGCAATATCGCCGCGGCCGAACGCGGTATTATCTATATTGATGAGATTGATAAGATCGCTCGTAAAAGCGAAAACGTTTCCATCACCCGCGACGTATCCGGCGAGGGAGTCCAGCAAGCTTTGCTGAAGATTATAGAAGGCTCTATCGCTTCTGTCCCACCGCAGGGTGGCCGTAAGCACCCGAACCAGGAAATGATTCGTCTGGATACGACCAATATCCTTTTTATCTGCGGCGGCGCCTTTGTCGGTCTTGATAAATATATCGATCAACGTGTTTCGCAGCATCCCATGGGCTTTGGAACTGACGCTAAAAGCGGTAAGTATAAGGATTTAGCGGCTCTTTACAGCCAGCTTCACCCCGATGATCTGATTAAGTTCGGCATGATACCGGAGTTTATCGGCCGCTTGCCTATTACTGTTTGTCTGGAAGACCTAAAGCGCGATGAACTAAAGCGTATTATTTCCGAGCCGAGAAACGCCATTATCAAGCAATATCAGGCCTCAATGGCCATTGACGATGTGGATCTGGTATTCCTGCCGGAAGCGATAGACGCTATCGCTGACCTTGCCATTCGGCAAAAGACCGGAGCTCGCGGTTTACGCGCCATAGTGGAACGTATGATGACCGATATCATGTTTGAAATACCGTCCATTCCCGGACGTAAGACCGTAAAAATAACGCCTGATGTGGTAGATAAAGCTCTACCCCCGGAAATAATCTTTCATCAAAAGAGCGCATGAGCCTTTTGTCCGCCTTATCACGAAAACCTAAAGACGACGAGTTCCCCTTACTAATACTGCGGGAACTCGTTTTATTTCCGCATACCATGGTTCCGGTATTCATCTCGCAAAAGGCGGCTATTCTAGCGGTAGAAGAAGCCTCCCGCCGGGACAAAAGGCTATTCGCCGCTGTCCATAAAGGGAACGAAGAAAGCGTTGAATTTGGAACGATAGCGCGAATAGTGCAACAACTAAAATTGCCTGATGGCACTATCCGTCTCTTGCTGGAAGGCGAATACCGCGCTAAAAGAATAAATGAGAGCGTGAAAGACAGCATTCCTTTTATCACGAGCGTCCCTATCGGCAATAGCATAGCCTATGATGATGATTCAGAGGCGGTCGCGGTTGCCAGGGCTATCCAAAAGTCTTTTTCTTTTTACGCGGAGCTATCCAAAAAAATAAATCCGGAAGCGCTAGCCGCCGTTGAACGCGCTGATAGCTTGGAACGGCTTGCCAACCTGGTTTGCCATGCCTTGGCTATTAAAACCGATAAGAAAATTCATTTGCTTTCTATTGAGGATGAGAAACTACGCTTAGCGGCTGTACTGGAAACGCTGGAGTATGAAAACGAGATTATCGGCATACAAAAGAAAATATCCGGGCGTGTTAAAAATAGAATGGATAAAACCCAGCGGGAATATATTCTGAACGAACAGCTTAAGGAGATCAACAAGGAGCTGGGCCGAGATAACGGGGATGATGAATTCAAGGAACTGGAAAACGCTATTAGGGCTAAAAACCCTGGAGAAGAAGTTCTTGATAAGGCGCTCAAAGAATTAAGCAGACTGCGTAAACTCCAAGCTCTATCGCCGGAAGCTGGCGTTATTCGCACCTATTTAGAATGGATAGCGGATTTACCGTGGAGTGAACGAACACAAGATACGGGAGACCTAAAAGCGGCGGAACGAATACTGGATGAAGACCATTACGATATGAAAAAGGCTAAGGAACGTATCGTGGAATTCATCGCTGTCCGCCAACTCACGGAAACCATTAAGGGCCCCATACTCTGTTTTGTCGGGCCGCCGGGTACCGGCAAAACCAGCCTTGGCCGCTCGGTCGCGCGAGCTTTGAGCCGCCGCTTTGTCAGAATTTCCTTAGGCGGCGTCCGCGATGAAGCGGAAATTAGAGGACACCGGAAAACCTATGTCGGCGCCCTACCCGGCAAAATTCTTCAGTCCATGCGTAAGGCCGGTACGATCAATCCGGTATTCTTGCTTGACGAGGTGGATAAACTATCCAGCGATTTTCGCGGCGACCCCGCCTCCGCTCTTTTGGAAGTACTTGACCCTGAACAAAATAATAATTTTGTGGACCATTATCTTGAAGTGCCCTACGATCTTTCCAAGGTGCTTTTTATAGCCACGGCCAATTCCCTGCATACCATACCCTTCCCGCTGCTAGACCGCATGGAAATTATAGAGGTGCCAGGCTATGGCGAGATGGAAAAGCTTCAGATAGCCAGGAAATTTCTTATTCCTAAAGAGATAAAGGAAAACGGCTTGGCTAAGGCCGCGATCAGTTTTCGCGATACCGCCATACTGGATATGATTCGATTTTGGACTATGGAATCCGGCGTCCGAGGCTTGGAGCGCGAAATTGCTCGTTGCGTACGCCGTTTAGCCAGAAGCGCCGTTCTTGGCAATTATGGTAAAGCGGAAGAGGTCGGCGGTAAAGCCTTAGCCTCCTTCCATCGTATCGTCAAGCCCAAGGATTTGGATAAACTGCTTGGACGGCGAAAATTCAAGAGCGATGTGGTATATCGCGAGGCTCGTATAGGCGTCGCGGCCGGCTTGGCGTGGACAGAAACTGGCGGCACCTTATTGCCCGTGGAAGCAGTTCGCTTTGATGGCTCCGGGGAATTGATTCTGACTGGCAACCTTGGCGATGTTATGAAGGAAAGCGCCCGTACCGCTCTATCGTACCTGAGAAGCGTTTCGTCGCGTTATGTTTTTTCGCTTGACCTTATAGCTAAATCAGATTTTCATATACACGTTCCCGAAGGCGCCATACCTAAGGATGGACCATCGGCCGGCATTACTTTAGCCGCCGCTCTTTTATCGGTAATTTGCGGCGTTCCACCCGCCAAAGCGACGGCGATGACCGGGGAATTGACCCTAACCGGAAGGATATTGCCCATAGGCGGGCTGAAAGAGAAACTTCTAGCCGCGCTTCGCAACGGCCAAGAAAGCGTACTTCTTCCTAAAGCCAATGAAGCCGATTATGAAGAGCTAGACGCGGAAATCCGCGATAAACTGCGCGTTCATTTTATAGAAGAAGCCGCTGACGCTTTTTCTCTTCTGTTCGGCGATCAAATAAGGGCAAAAGGCGAAAACACGCAATAAGAAGCTTTAGCGTAGTACCTTATTTCATTGATGTTTCTTTGATGATTTTAAAAGTACGTTCCGCGCAAACAGTCCACGAAAAAGCCTGTGCCCTTTCCAAGCCCCGCCGTCGGCATTCTTTATAGCTTTCCCGATCGCTGGCTAAGCTTACCATCCGGTCTGCCATATCCTCGGCCTTATCAGGATCGAAATACAGGGCGGCATGGTTAGCCACCTCTGGCAGAGAAGCGGCTCTGGCGCAAATTACCGGAACGCCAGACGCCATAGCCTCAAGCGCTCCCATACCAAAACCCTCATAACGCGATGGCACCACCACAAAATCGGCACCAGCGTATAATTCTGGCAGACTTTTCAGCGGGAAATGCCCAGTAAAAAATATTTCATTTCTATATTTAGACTTGAAAGCGATACGCTTAACCCGATCAGCGCCCTTTCTATCAGCCCCGGCTAAAACCAGCCGGTGCGGATATTTTGTCCGCTCTTTGAAAATAGCGAAAGCTTGGATCAATTTCTCATGGTTCTTTACCGGATGATCAATTCTGGAAACGTAGAGTATGTATGGCCGACGAAAGGAAAAGGGTTGGATCAAAACCACGCTTTCCTCGTTGCGGGGACGCGGATAAAACGCTTCCAGATCGATGCCATTATGGACGACATCGATACGGGATTCCGATACGCCGGCCATATCCATCAGCTCGCCCTTAACCCATTCACTCACCACGATAACCCTATCCAGGCGGCGTAAAGAACGCGGCAGAAGAACACGCAATAAGGCGCCTAAACGCTCACGATTCGCCCGCGGTCCTCTGTAAGCGGCTAAATCATGGACAACGCCCACCGTGGGACAGGGTGAACGCCTCGGCAGAACCTTATTGGCGACCGGGAAAAAAGCGACATGGAAGCCGCGGCCGGCGGCGAAGGCGGGATAGCGGTTTACATGCCATCGAGATTGAAGAAAGGAAGCCCGAGCCGAACCCTGGGCGATATATTCCATGCCTTCAGCCGCTTCGGCATACGAATAACGGTCAAATTCACGACCAAATAATTCATAACAAGCTTCCGACCGTGGAAAACGTTTGAGCAATTGCAGAAGGTATACGCCAACGCCAGAATTGCCTCCGTCGCAGCCAAAGGTGTCAATACCGATTTTCATCGCTTCTCCGAGCGCCTAAAAAAACGCGGCGCGGTCGATCGCGTTATTATAGCAATAAAGACGCGTCCATGCAAAGCGCGGGAACCTCAATTCACGAATACGGGGCTTTTAAAACCTTTAGTGCTTATGATAAGCTAATTTATTGTATAGAAATAAATCTTAGCGGCTTATGAGACGCGGGCCTTTTTTAAACGGCTAAGCCTTTAAAACCGCTAATCACTCTGGCTAAAACGGAGGACCCAATGCGTTGTCCAAATTGCGGCGGCTTGGATGATAAAGTTCTTGAATCAAGAAGCTTAGCTTCCGGCGAGTCTATCCGCCGTAGACGCGAATGCGTTAGCTGCGGCTATCGTTTTACAAGCTATGAGCGTATAGAGGAAAAACAACTCATGGTCATAAAAAAGAACGGCCGCCGCGAGCCCTTTGACAGAAACAAGATAGAACGAGGACTTAGGCGAGCGCTGGAAAAACGGTCCGTCTCCGAAAGATCGATAGAAAATTTAGTGAATGAAATAGAGGATTCCGCGGCCCTGCTTGGCAAGGGCGATCATGAAATAGCCGCGGGGGTTTTAGGAGCTTTGGTTCTTGAAAAATTACACGCTTTGGATAAGGTAGCTTATATACGATTCGCGTCCGTGTATCGACATTTTGGCAATATCGATGAATTCATCAGCGAAATTCAAAAATTGGATGAGAAAAACTGAAGCTTATTTAGGAAACAGCGATGGAACTTGTTAAGCTTACCGTGCGCCGGCACGGGATTATCGCGTTAAACGATTTAAGCCTTGTCTTTCCCGACGGGCGGATTAGCGCCCTTATCGGCTCCAATGGCGCCGGCAAAACAAGCCTGCTCCGTTACTTATCCGGACAAATCCAACCTGTGGAAGGTTTTACGCTGTTTGAGGGCAGTAAGATCGATCTTAGGTCCAACGACTGGCGGGCCAAGCTTGGCATTGTTCCAGACGATGACGCGCTATTTACGGAACTTACTGTCAGTGAACAACTAGCGTTAGCCGCCACCTGTTACGGCTTGACTGAGGCCGAAGGTCAAAATCGAATTGAAAAACTCCTTTCCCTTTTTGACCTTGGCGAAAAACGCGACGCCTTAGGCCGCGAGCTGTCCGCGGGCATGAAAAAACGTGTATCCCTTGCCCTTGCTTTAATACATGGGCCCCGCGTTTTTTTAATGGATGAGCCTTTGAACGCCTTGGATTATATCTCCGGCGAAACCTTTTTCCGCCTTCTCGCCACGCTTAAGGACGCTAAACGTACCGTTATAATCTCCGGACATCATGTGGCGGCGCTCATCCGCGTGGCTGATCGGGTGATTGAGCTGGAAAAGGGCCGGCTAAAGGCTTGCGTTGATATAGAGCAGGGCTCTGATTCTATGGCCATCTTGGAAAGATTAGGGCAGGTTGACACAGACAAGGGCGAGAAAACAAACGGCGATAAGCCGAACGCGGTATATCAGGAGCCCATCGATCTTCATTGGATAAGGCGATGACTTTTTTTAACGCGCTCATGGCGACTCGGCGGCGAAGGCTCCGACCGGAAGCGTATTCCAGCGGTTTGAGCACACTGCTGCTAATTTTGTTGATAGCCGTCGGCGTTCGTATGGCATCGAATTTGTATATTTCCGCGTTTTTAGCCGGCTCTATCTTTGGCCCAGGCGCCGCCAAGCTTGAACACACGGCAATGGCGGCCTTTTTCCTGAATTTTAACTGTAGCTGGATGGCTTTTTTTCTAGCGACGGTTTCTCCCCTGTTTAGTTACCGGTCCATCCTCCGAAGCGCCACGGCTTCGCGCGCCGCTTACCTGCCTATATCCCATACTAAACGTGTTTCAAGCATCCTTATCGCCGCCATTCGCGGCTTCCCAAGTTATATTCCCCTAGCTTTTTTCGTTAGCGCGTGGCTTATTGCGCCGGCGCCAATAAGGTCTGACGGCGCCGCACAGGGGCTTATTCTCCTATTTTTTGGCCTAGCGAGTGGAATGGGGCTAGTCGCGGTCGCCTGGTCGTTTCGGGTAAAAGAGGAGCATTTGGAGTTTATTCAGCTTATTTCGATTGCGGCCTGTTTATTCGCCAATCCAGACCCCTCACTAAGCGACGGAGCGGCGCGGATTACCCTATTTTCCAGTATCGCTTTGACGCGGAACAGTCCCTTCCCGCTATTTTTATTACCGCTTAGCGGAGCCATATTCTTAGCCCTCTTATGCGCCGCCATGGGTGCGATAAACAGATTTCCGCGCAAGGTCGTTTCCGGCCGCTATCCGCTTCTATCCCTCTACTGGCGCGACATACCCGCAGCGGGTTTTCTTACGCTCTTTTTTATCGAACTGTTTTTGATTTTTTACCATGCCTCTACCCGAACAAGCGTGAAAAATATACTCATTTTTACCTTTATTTTTCGCTGCTTATGGTTCGCGGCCTTCGCTGTCCGGGCTGAAAACGCTATCGCGAACGTATTTGGGCCCATACAAACCCGTTCCAGACATCGTATTTACAGCCGAGCCGTCACCGCCCACGCCGCCCTAAGCGTTTTACCGCTGTTAGCGTATTTCATTAAACGTTTTCTATTAACGTAAGCCCCCTACTCCTCCACGTCGATGAACGCCCCGTACGCCCAGCCCTCTTCCCCGAAGGAAGCCGCTCGACGCCCATATCGCTTTTCAATTCACTGTGGTACTGCTCGCTGGTACCGTGGTCATGGTAGAGCGCGATCACGGCCTCCGGCGACTCATACATATTGGTCCACCAGGTTTCTATTTCAAGGTCTCTCACCAACAAGCGGTTGCCTTGAGCGTCGATTGTGCGCTCAGTTACCTGGAATACGATATCGAAGGCGGGCATGTCTTGATCAGCCTGCGGGTGGTGTTTGGTAATCACGCCGGTATACACGTCCTTTCCGGGACGATCCTGTCTTTTCTGTCCAAGCGTTTGGGCCATATCATGCCAGTAGGCGACGGATTCGCGGCGAAGATTACGCTTTATGATAAAAAAGGGAGATGCACCCGCCTGTTCGACAAAGGTTTTGATGGTATCGATGGCATCATTGCCGCCATCCAAGCGAAACAATAGCGGATGCGCCGCGTTCGGTAAACTTGCGATCACCGAGAGATTCCGCCGCAGGAAATCCGGCGTTTCCTTCTGGCAATGTTGCGATCCGGGACGAAGCTCGCAATCGAGCATATACCCTTCGCTTCCGATGTAACTGAAGATCGGCGCATAGCCGTCGGTCCCCATATAGGTCCGACTAACTCCTTCCTTGTGCGAACCGGTGTTGTCCAAAATGGAGACATCGACGTCGATCGGGAGATACTTCCGCCCTGCGATTTCAATCGGCGTGAGTTTTGCTTGCCTGAGGATAGCGTTGTTGCAGGTTCGGATTTTCGCGATAAGGTCCGGCTCAGCGGCCAACTTTTCCAGGTATAGGCGCAACGTTTCTTGGGCGGGAACGAATGATAGACCAAACGACTGCGCGAATAGCACGTTATCGCGGTATAAAGCGATTTCCTCGAAGCTGGATCGTCCTTGAGCTAATAAACCGTACATACTGACAAGGGCGTTATTCATGGAGCGCCGACGACCAAGAAGCTGGGTTAGGCCGGATCGCTTGGCAATTTCGCCGACCAGAGCCAGTCCCGCTACACTTTCAAGCCGTTCAGTGGTAGATTGAATCACGAAAGCCATTATCACCCTCCAGGTGTTTGTGTCGTTGTGGTTAACTCACTATACACCATGGAGATGATTCTGGCTTTCTTTATTTTTGTACGGATTCAGGTAACAATTTGAGTAACTTGTCGTTTCGTTAGGAACCCGGTGTCCAATTTTATACGGAATTCGCTCCCTTGCTCGTGCCCTTTATGGTATTCCTTGTTGGTTTTGCTAATGCTATTTTTTATAGGGCAGCTCTAAAAACTTATGTACTGCTGCCAATTTTGTTGAAAAGCACATCATCTTTTCTCTCGCAGCCAACGGGGATTAACTAAAAATACATTCGAAGGGTTTTGACGAGGGTAGCTCTAGACAGGCTTTTTGAGCCCAATGCGGTATTCGCACTACCAAGAATCTGGACTCGCTTTACGACAAGGTCTATGCGGCCATAAGATTCTATATAAAAATCAGCGACTCAAACTTTCAACAGAATTGGCAGCAGTAGGAAAAACTTAGGTTAGTTTTTAGAGCTGCCTTCGTAAATCCTATGAATATGCCTAGTCCACAGGTTTATCCTTTTAGTATTCGGATGCTTCCCGCGGCTCCATCCACTAATACCATGTCGCCGTCCTTGAAAATCTCCGTTGCCCCTTCTATTCCAGCCACGCAGGGTTTACCGTATTCCCTGGCGACTACGGCGCCGTGCTGAGTCGGACCGCCTATCTCCAAGATTACCGCCGCCGCGGTCACGAATAGGGGCGTCCATCCTGGATCGGTCGCGCGGGCAACAAGGATTTCTCCCGGGAACAATGGCTTTTCATCCGGATAACGTAATACCTTGACTTTGCCCTCCACCGTACCCGAGGAAATTCCTAGGCCCCGGTATTCGTTTTCCATTTGAGCCTTACGTGGAGCCTTAAGGATTCTCCCACGAGAATCCAAGAGCGCCGGAAATTCCCGCACCTTCGCCCAATTCCGCCTCCACGTCAGGTTCGAATAGGCAGCCAAACGAAGGTCAAGGCTGGGATCCTTTAAGGCTCGTTCGATCTGGTCGAAGCTGAGGTTGAAGATGTCTTCCGGTTTATCTAGGCGGCCTTCGTCCGTGAATTTACGGCCGAGCGCCAGAGCTCTCCGCCTGAGTCTATAGATCGCGAAAACCATATAATGTTTATGGATCTCCCTGAACCCTCCCAAGGTTACCCACACCTGGTAGTCCCTCTCGAACTTCTTCCTATTTGCCCCCTCAGGCAGGGAATCCCGGAGGAAGGCGTACGCCTCTTCCCGTTCCTTCCACGCTTCCTCAAATCTTTTTCTTCCGTAGCTAGCATCCTGTCTTCGGATCGCCCGCTCATGTAGGGTCGCGTAGAACGCCGCGGGATCATCCGCCGGCCTCACCATAGCAGCGTCTATTTCCATGGGACAACGGCAACCGTACCTATCTATGTACGCGTCGAAGTCCCTCCGGCATTCCGTGGAGATTTTTCCAGCATCGGCAGCCGCGATCCATTCCCTGTAATTCTCGTAACGTCGTATCGACTCGTTGGAAATAAGCCGTTCGAGATCCAATCCCATGGCCACGGTATTGTTATCTGGGAGTCCCCGTTCCAGCTTCGATACCGCATCGTGAAACTCAGGACCACGTCGTTTAAAGGTCTTCTTGATGGACTCGAAAGCTATGGAATGGGAAGCGGTGGTCATGACGAGGGATAGGGAGACTAGGAAATCACCAAACCAATCGACGAGGGAGGAAGCCAGATCCCGGAATCCCTCGGTTTCCTCCTCGATCCTATTAAGTTCCAAGATCCGGGCGCGGCATCCTTCGTTGAAGCGTGCCTTGTAGCCCTGCGGATCTTTATACGGTTCGTACTTGAGTCGAGTATACCGGCTCGTCGCCTTGATCACCTTAAATAAAAAAAACTTCAAGTTCTCCGGCTTACTGGAAGTCCGATATGCCCGAGGGGGTAGATTGTCTAAGATGGAGACGACGATGGGATCCTCCCGGCTCAGCTTTTTAGCAAAGAACATCCCTCCAGGCACCTTGAGCGTATTGGTGATGTTGAGGTAGGTCCTCCCCTCAACGCCGCCAAAGAAGCCCTCTTCCAGCCCAGGCAGGTCGAGGCCGATAAGGCTCTTCGTGGCGCCGTTCTGGATCATGGAATAGAATTCGTTACCCAGGACTGACAGCGGCTGTTGCGCTCCCTGCCCGACCAGGGTGAAATCAAGATACAGCTTTCTCGGCTCTCCCGGCCGTGTCATCATGGATGGGGGAATGGAGAAAAGCGTCGTGATAGGCCTTGCCTGGAGAAGATATAGGACCCCCTTTTCATAAGCCCATTCGATATCCACCGGACCGCCTAAAATCTCCTCAGCCCGGACACATAATCCCGCCACCTCACGAACATCGGTGTCGCTGAGGGACCAATCCGTCGTGCCACTTATGGACCTTTCCTCGGTTCCGCCTCCTTTAATAGCGAAGACGCCCCCTTCCTTCCCGCCGAGCCTCTTATTGACAATCCGGTCCATTACTCTGTTGAAAACATAGGTATCGGGGGTCACCTTTCCCGAGACGATCGACTCCCCTAGTCCGAAGGACGCGTTTACCAGGACCTCATCAAGGTCGTTTTCCAGGGGATTGGTGGAGAAAGCCGTGCCGGAGCGGTCCGCGCTGACGAGTCTCTGGATGACTACCGCGATTTTCACGTCCGCCGGATCGTATCCACGCTGCTGTTTATAGCTCGCGATCCTTATGTCCAGGCATGACGAGAATACGCTTTTGATGGCGTCCATCAACGTAGACTCGGTCACAGCGAGAATACTCTCGTATGCCCCGGCGAAGGAGGAGTCTCCCGTATCTTCCTCGGGCGAACTGGACCTAACCGCGAGCAAGGGCAAGGCGTCGCCGAAGACGTGCCGGAGGGTTTCCCGAAGGAGCAGCGAACGGGCGGGATCGAGTTCGAGCATCTTGGTCTGTTCCTTGAGCAGTCGGCAGGCCTCCGTTGATTCCTGTACATTTTCAGAACAGCGGCCGTTCCAGGCTTCGTCCGTACGTAGGAGGTCGATCCAGGGTTCGAAGAACGCCGTGCCCAAAACACAGCCTTCTGGAACACGAACGCCGGAGTTCATCGCACGTATCAGGGCCGATCCCTTGCCGCCTACGGTCCCCGGAGAAACTGCATCCCTTGTATCCAAACTCCATATCATTG
>CAZJJK010000091.1:0-1900 GCA_964546285.1 uncultured Treponema sp.
TCGGCGCTATCGAAATATTTCCGGACATCAAGCTTAAGAAACCAAGGATGGGCCTTGCAACGGGAAAAGGCGTGCCGCAAGGCGGCGTGCATGCCCTTGCCCTTGCGGCATGCGTAACTGTGGTAGACAAGTCCCCGCTCGAAAAATGGCTCAAGGACATTCATAATGGCATGGTGCATCACCCGCTCAGGGAAGGCGGCGGCGCAGATCGTGCGTTCTTTGGGATCATACACCTTGAACATGCGGTAGTCTCCCCATTCGGGGTCCAGACATTCAAGGCGCCGAGTTACGGAAGCAAGATTACCTTCAACATCCCTCTGGAATTCAAGCGCGGCCGTGCTGTGCCGTTTCCCTCTAAGCGCCTTGAAGAGAGCCAGATGTAAATTATCCCGATCGATGATGCTAGGATACAGACTTCCCTGCCGTTTGATCGGCGGCCTCCTCAGCCAACGAAGTTTGTCCGCCTGAACTCTGCGACTTTAGGCAATCCACCATAGCTTGACCATACTTTTTGCCTTGTTTGGGACTCATTCCCGGGAGTTCAAGGTAGCTCTCAAGGGTAGCGACCTTATTCTTGATCATTGTTACCAGGTGGTCGTTCGTCGCGACGCTCCATACGGGGATGCCGTCGATTTTGGCCAGCCTGGCTCTCTCATCGCGAAGTTTGTTAAATAGAAGGTAATCATCATCTCCAAGCAGAGCCTTATAATCGATTTTCTGCCCTCTGACAGCTACTTCGTTTGCCGCGTTGAGGAGATATTCTACAAAAACCATCCAGCCGGTACCGCGCTCGGAGTCAATAGCCTTCCTATCCACGTTGAGCACCTTGTGCGACCTCATGAAGGTATTGAGTTCCTCCACCGCCCCATGAGCGCCGAAGGCGCTTAAGAAAAATACTTCGTATTGCGAATTCATGGCGCCGTCCTCCAGCCTCTCGTTCTACCCTCGGGAGGGGGCATTCCCCCTCCCGCACCCTCCCCCCCACCGCTGTGCCTTGTTCGCCCGCGGGAGCTGCGGCGGATGGCGTCCTTAGCGGCCGCTCATACCGCCGCCCCACCCGCGGGCTTGCTTTGCTTAAAATCCGGAACTCAGGGGCGCCGGACAACACGGATGCCGAGGTTGCTGAACCGGGAGTTCGGGTTGGTGTAGCCACGGTTAGAGACGGTGCAGATACTGGCATCGTAGTCCCAGCTGCCGCCGCGCCCAACGCGGTACGTGCCCGAGGCCGCTCCCACGGGATCGCTCTGCGTCCCGCTCGGATAGCTCCCGTACCAGTCCCAGCACCATTCCCAGACATTCCCGCTCATATCGTAAAGGCCCAGCTTGTTCGGCGTTTTGCCGCCCACCGCGTGACTCGTACTCCCAGAGTTGCTGGTGTACCAAGCTACGCCATCTATCGTATCGCTTCCGGCGTAGGTGTAGCTGTCTACCGGTGTCCCGCCCCGCGCCGCGTATTCCCACTCGGCTTCGGTCGGCAGACGGTAACCATTGGCGTCCATATTCATCACCGCCGCGTTCCAGGTGCTGTCATCGCTCGTCGGCACCGCGCCCCAACTCGCCGGATTCATGCTGCCGGAGATCGTATACACCGGCGTCAGACCTTCCTGCATCGATAGCTTATTGCAGAATACCAGAGCGTCGTACCAGTTGATGTAGTATACCGGATAGTTCGTCCCAACCCCATAGGAGTTTGCGGGATTGCTCCCCATCACCGCCTGGTACTGGCCTTGGGTGATCTCGGTCGCGCTCATCTGGTAGGCTGAAAGGGTTACGTCGCTCGTGCCGTTGTTGAAACTACCGGCGGGGACGTTCACCATGGTAAAATCGGACAGGAAGTAGCTATTGATGGTGATTTCCCGTGTTGTTTGGGATGTCACACCCCACTTGTCTCGCGCTTCCA
>CAZJJK010000091.1:2000-14141 GCA_964546285.1 uncultured Treponema sp.
CGGATCGTCGCCTCCGGGGTGCCGCAGCTGATGGTCCAGCCGCTGACGCCCGCCGCCACCACCGGCGTGGCTACCTTCAATGTATAGGCGCTGCTAGCGACCGCGCTCGGCGTCCAGCCCGCTATAAAGGCGGCGGCCTTTAGCGTCAGACTGCGGTCGATGCTGAGCGCGCTTGAATACGTCTCACTCATTTCCGTGGGATCGTCGCCATTCGTCGTATAGCGGATCATCGCGCCATCGGTCGTCGTCAAAAGCGTGCAAGTCTGCGTATCGTTGTAGCTCCCCGCCGCCAGGCTCACGAGGGGAGCGGCGGGCGAGAGCACATAACCCGCGCTGAAAACCTCGTCGCTCAGGATGGAGCCAAAGGCCCGCGCCTTAATGGTCGTGTTCCCGGTCACCGCGATAGCGCCGGAGTAGACAGGACTGGTTTCAGCGGGATCGTCGCCGTTGGTGGTATAGCGCAGGGTGCCGCCTAAACCATTAGAAATGTTCACTGTCTGTGCGCTGTTATAGGTACCCGCGGGCGGATCAAAGCTGATAGCGTCGGCCTGGTTCATCGCGTAGACCGAATAGAAGTCCAGGTCGTAGACGCCCAGGTAGCCCAAGTGGGTTTGGTCATTGAATAAGACCGTTGTCTGGGTCTCGGTGTTGTTGGGCTCGTTGATCGTCGCCGTCGTCAGCTCCGAGCCGTTGGTGACTGGGCTTGCCCCGACGCGGACCGCGTACTTGGTTTCGGAATTGTATCCAGCACCTGAGAGCGCCAGGATGTAGGGCTGGTTCCGCTCGGGCACGGCAACGCTCCCCGTATAGCCATTGGTCCTGAAGGGCAAGGAACGGCGGTCGGGACTGATCAGCACGCCCTGCACCTCTTTCGCCGCGCTCCGAACGTAGATCGTCATGTTTCTTCGGAAAAAGCGCAAGGAAATGGCGTCGTTCCATTCGTTGAGACCGTCCACGCTCGTGATACGCACCGGGATGCTGTAGGTCGCTTCCGCGGATTCAAGCGAGGCTACGTTCATCGTGAGGTTGATAAGCTTTTCGCCGCCTGAGGCCTGCACCGTGCCCAAAATGTCGCTCAGTTGGCCGGTTAGGCTCATGCCCTCAGGCTGTGTGATGACGTAGTCGGCGCTCAGCATATCCGCCGTCCCGATATTCCTGATCTTGATCGTCAAGCTATAGCTCACTCCCGCGTAAAGGTTCTCCGGATCACCGCTGATGGCGTAGCTTACCTTAAAGTTCTGCGCCGCCTCCCCTACCGTGATGAAACCCAGGTTCTCCCCGTCAAAAACCGGGACTACCGTGGTGGTGACAGGATTGGCCACGCCCGTTTGGACGGGAACTACTAATTCGTATTCGTCGCCGAGAATGATGTCCTCTGGATTGACGATCCCGTTTGAATCCGTCAGCGTTTCCCGCTTGTCCGTCGGGTTTTTCAAATTCCGGACGATCATCCTGATGCCGCCGATACCCGCCAAACCACGAGCGGCGGCGGCCGCGCCGGAACCCGCCACGCCCAATTCCACCGTGGCCGTGGCGCCCGACTTGCGGAACAGGAAGTACGGCAGGCTCCCGCCGCTTTGCGCTTTTACCTCAAGAAGATTATCCGTCTCCCGCTCCGCCCGCAGACCGGAAAACTCTATCGCGTCGTCCTGGCTCAGCGTCACGGCCGCCGCCGCGGCGCCGCCTACCTTCACCGTTGAATCGGAGACATACCATTCCTCGTTGGTCCCGTCCATCCGCACCCAAGTTCCCCAGAAATAACTGCCTATGGCACCGACTTCCGGTGTCGGCGGAGTCGTTCCCGGCCCTACTCCCGGACAAGAGCTGAGGCAGCTGATGAGGAATAGACTACCAAGGAAGGAAGGAAGGAAGGAAGGAAGGAAGAATTGCGGCGCATTGAAGGCCTCCTGGTTTTGAATGTTAACACTTTAAGTATAGCACGAATATGGAGGCTTGTCTTAAAATTTCCTTACAATGGAAAGCCGTGAGCTTGAATAGCGTAAGGGAAACGCTTTCAAAAACCTCACGCTTATAAAAGCTGACATGTATGGTGAACGCGATTTCGTGGTCCTGTCAAGTATTTATATGAGTGAAATACCGACTATGGACAAACGGTAGGACTTGAGCATACCATCTATCCAATACGCGATAGAGCGGAGGCCATCTAACATTCATGACTAGGATCTCAATAAATCCACAGATGCCGTTAATAATATCGCTTGTTATGCTCTCCGCCAATTTATTGATGGAATACGGCACGCTGACTAGGCGGCGAAGCGTCTTAAGCCATATTTTATCACGTTTTATCGCCCTAGTTATGACCTTTGCCATCTTCATCCTAATTGATCCATTAATCCCCATAAACTCATTCTTAACACGAGCTATCGCGACAACGCCTTTTTATCTCTCCTGCTTGTATCTTTTTGGGGAAAGCACGTCTCAAAAATCTTTCCTTTTCTATATGGATTATAGCGCCACCTCTTTCCTTTCATCGTTTTGCATTTGGATAGTCGCCAAACTGCATTTTGAGAATCTCAAAGATCTCGCCGCCAGCCTCCTCTATTGCTTGATTATAATTATCCTTCTTCCAATCTACTTTAGGTATATCAGGCCACGGGTTCGCCAGATTCTCTATCTCTTCCGCAAAAGCAACCCTCTCTATGCGGCCTTCCCCTTTCTTTCCTTTGTTCTTTTTACGATACTCTTTGGTCCTATCGCGGTGCCAGAAACCACCAGCTGGTTTGTGTCCATGATACTCTACGCCGCTTTGATAATCCTGACCTACTATATTCTTTTTTCACACTTCACAACAGTCTATGATAATCTTCAAGCTGATGGCGATCTGGTGCTCGCGGAAAGACAACTCACCTTACAGAAAAGATATTATGAAGAAGTGGACAAGGGTATACAAGCGCAGAATAAGCTTCTGCATGATGTGCGGCATCATATGATAGCCTTGTCAACGCTGACCAAAGCCGAGGATTATAAGGCGATAGACCAATATATGGAGACGCTGTTGGACGCGTACGATCCGCCGGGAATTAGGCGGTTCTGTAAAAACGCCGCGGCCAACGCGATCATCGGCGGCTATGTTAATATGGCTCAAGAACATGGCATAATGACCAGGACGGACCTGGACCTGCCCGCCAGGATCGGCATGGATGATTACGAACTCTGTACCTTATTTGGCAACACTATAGAAAATGCCATCGAAGCCTGCGAACGTATTCCCAAGACCTCCGCCCTATATGAAAAACGATACATCGATATTAGGTCTAAGATCGATAAGGGACGTCTTGTGGTGAGGATTGAAAACACGTTTCTAGACGATCCCAAGCGCAAAGACCAGGGCTTCTCTTCCAGCAAAGGCTCCGGGATTGGCTTGGAAAGCGTTAGAGCCGCCGTTGAACTTTATCAAGGCAGCATGAGTTGTGAACGTCAAGATGCTCTCTTTGTATTTTCGGCCGTGCTCCGCCTGCGATCCGACGAAAAAGCCCTTTAGCGGCGTATTATAGGCCCTTAGCCGTATGGGAGGCGAAACTCGCTTTCGCCTTGGATAGGGCGATGCTGATAGGCAGATCCTGACCATCTTCTAAACGCATCTTTTCATCCACAATACCAAGCACATGGTCCAAATTGACCAGAAAGCTTTTATGACAACGGAGAAAACGCTTGTCGCCGCATTTCACCTCAAGGTTATCAAGTCTATCGTAATATTTTATATCGCCGAGTGACTTTGTATGCAGTATCACGACCCTCGCGTTGCTTTCGGCATAGACAAGATCATCCAATGAAACCCGATAGCAACCCTGACGATTCTTTACTGGTATGCTTTTTTCTCCGCCCCGCGATCGTTCGTCCAAAGCCAAATTTAAGGCCATGTTCAGGTTATCGGCAGCTATGGGCTTTAACAGATAGTGGAGCGCCCGAACCCCATAACCATCAATGGCGTGGGCCCTAGAATTGGTCGCGAAAATAATAGCGCAGCTTGAATCCCGCTCCCTGATTCGCTTAGCGACGCTCAATCCGTCATTCGTGCCCATGTAGATATCTAAAAAAACGATGTCGTATTTCTGATCCAGAGAGGAAAGTAATTCATCGCCATTTTGATAGGCGCTGAGCTTATAAACAAGCTCTTTTCGCTTAAAAAAGTCAGCAATTAAGCTCTCCAGCCTATCTAGCTCAACCCGCTCGTCGTCACAAATGCCAATATGTATCACGCTTTACTCCCCGCGATATTTCAGTATATCAGGCATCGCCCAGCCGCACTAAGTTTGCGATGGCGGTCATATTTCAAAAGCGGAAATCCTTTGAAATAGACCCCCTTGTTTTCTACATGGCATTCAAACATAAATATAAAATTAATATCGATATTTGCTCCATTTGTGTCAAAATTGAGTCATGAAATGTTAAAAGTCAGAACCACTTAGAAAACAACAAGTCTCTGGCGCGAGCGTTCTACCCAGCCAGTAATCAGGACTACGATAGTACCCACCACAATGATCGCCGGACTGCTTGGCAGGTCAAGCGCTATGGCCAAAGCGAAACCGCCAAAATTGATCGCCAATCCAAAAACAGAGCCCCAAACCAGGGTAGCGCGATACCCTTGACGCAGCGACCTGGCGGCGAGGGCCGGCAGTATGGTAACGGCGTCTATCATTAGGGCGCCCGTCACCTTCATGGAAACGCCAATACCGAAACAAACAAGCATCACAAGAGCATAGTAGACCGCCCGAGCGGGCACACCCTGTGCCGAGGCTAAAGCCCGATCATACAAGACCGAACGAATCTCCCGTAAAAAGATAAGGCTGACAAGGACAACAATAAGCGATCCAGCCACAGCCACCGCCAGCTCCGCCGCTGATAAGGCGAGCGCGCTGCCCCAAAACAAGCTGAACGCTTCAACAGCGTTGACATCGACCTTATGAAAGATGATAAGAGCCAGGGCTAAACAAGAAGCCATGACCAGACCGAGCGGACCACCCGCCGAAACAACGCTCCGCTCGGAGAGCTTGGCGATACCGGCTCCGGCTATTAGTGCCGCGGCCAAGGCTGGAACCAGCGGCGGTAAACCCGCCAATAAACCTAACGCGGCGCCAAGCAGGGCAGCGTGCATAACCGCGAAACGCGCCGGCACTAATTCCAAGGCAAGTATATAGGCGCCAAGCGCGGGAAAAGCCAGGCCGGTCGCGGCTAAAGCGATAAGCGCCCGACGAAAGGGAGCGAGAGACAGGTATTCAAGCATGACGATACTCAGCGCCGCCATCAGCGAAACGCAACCACGCGTCGGCTATACCAAGGAGGCCATCGTCATGAGTAACCACCAGCATGGAGGCTTGCCGTTCTCTGGCCAAACCGACGATAAGATCCGTTACACCCACACGACCTTCGCTGTCCAGATGGGAATTCGGTTCATCCAAAATTAACAGGTCAGGCTCGGCGGCTAAAGCTCTGGCGATCTGAACGCGCTGGTATTGCCCGCCGGAAAGCTCCTGAACCGCTTTTTTCGCCAAAGCGGCTACCCCCGCTTTTTCCATGGCGCGGCTTACCGCGCGCCGGTCTTCTTCACGCCAAGGTCTGAGAAAACCGACCCGTCCATAACGGCCGCATTCCACAACTTCCTTAACCGTAAGCCGTAGCGCACCGGCGGGACGCGCCTGCGGGACATAGCCGACCCGCCCAAGCATGGCTCGAAAACGTCGAGTCCCGGGGCTTTCCCCCAACAAACGCACTACACCTCTGAGCGGTTGGACCAAGCCAAGACAGGCCTTGATTAAGGTGGATTTTCCCGATCCGTTAGCCCCAACCAAACCCACGACTAAGCCACGGCCGCCTTTGATTGAAAGAGCCGACAACTGAAGCACGATTCCCGACGCGTAACCAAGCGCCAGCTTGGACGCTTCCAACAAGCTTTCCATTCTATTCATCGCTTATCGTAAGACGCGGCATCCATAAAAACCCGCTCGTTGCGTCTAAACACATCTTCTATCGTTTTTGTATTATCCTTACCGGGAAAATTGATCAACATAACAAGGGGCACATCCAACGCTTCGGCGGCCGGCGCCCCAGCTGGATTATGGTAATTATCGATAATCAGGCTGGGTTTTGCCCGTACCAGCTGCAGAAGTTGCTTCGGCGTACTTTCGCCGGGGCCAAAAACACCTACCACCGTAAAACCCAGCCATTCAGCGAAAGTCTCCAAGTATTTATGGGCAATCACCCTCTTATCGGGATACGCGGCGGCGATTCGCTTTCTCATCCCCTCTGTCAAGCTGTCAAAGGAAGCGGCCCAAACCTCGTAATCCCGCTCGGTTCCAAAAAGCAGAGCCAGTTTTTTAGCCTCTTGCTTTAGCGTTTCCGGAATATTATCCGTATACACCTTCGCTATAACTAAGCCCCCATTGCCGGCGGTTTCCGCCAGCCGGGACGCGAAGCGCTCATACCCTGAATAAACAAGAAAATCCGCTTCAGCTGTCGCTTTAAGGTCCGATGGCTTAATCTCATATTCCGGCGGATGTTGAAGCTCAAAGGGAGCGATAGTGACAAGATCGCGGGCGCCCGCCGCTCGCGCGATGGCGGCTGTCCAGGACGTGGACGCGATAACGCGAAAAGTATCCGTCGTTTGCGCGGACACGATTATAGCGGCAAGCGCGCCTAGCCCGCAAAAAAGAAAAACGCCTCGTTTCATTGTGTTTTCCTAAAAAAAATAACGCGGCCCCTAATCGCGGTACAAGCGTCTCGACCGCCCATACATCTTCAGCGCCATCGCCAAACAACGTTTGGGCGCGCCGCTTCTCTAGCGGGCAAAAACCGGACGGATTTCATATCCGGCTAAGAACGGCTTCGCCATCAACTTACTCTATACCCAGGAACCGCGCTTTGGCTAGTTCGATGGTTTCATAAACAAGGAGCCCAAGCGGCTTAAGTTCCACCCTAGTCAGGAAAAAATACTTCTGCCGCGCTGGGGTCTTGATTCTATAGCAGACGCCGCCACCATTAAAGGCGAAATTACACCCATCATTTTTCTTTCTCTCTTCTCGCTAATTCGATCACCTCATTGATAAACCATCTGTACTCAGTCTCTTTTACTTCAACATATTTTTCCCTGTTTTCATGACCATACTTATTCAGTATTTCCATTTTTATCATGCAATACCGTTCCGCTTTTTCTTTATGCTTTTTCAGGTAATCCCTAAATAAAATATGCCATATAAATTCCTCATTTTCTACGTGGCATACATATAAATGATGTTTAATTGAATCCAATATTTCATTACGTGTTATGCCATTTCTCTTGAATACTTCTCTTCCGTCAATTCCTTGATTTCCATTATGAAAATATCCAATACGCATTAATTCGTTTTTAAGTTTATCAAAATCACTATTTTTATTATACGCGATATCAATATCGATAATTGGTTTCGCGATCATCCCCTTAATTGACGTACTGCCTATATGATTTATCGATGAATAGTTGTGGCTATTTCGAGCTAATACCTTCTTAATTTTATGATAGTTTTTTTCCCATTCGTCCGTATAGCCGATCACTACCATTTCGCGTTCCACATAATTAAGTTCGAGCCTAACGGCGGGAAGCCCACGCGAGCGGTATTACAATGCTTTTCGCCTGATTAATTACACTAACATACTATCCGCGATCACAATACAATAACGCGGGTTTTCATGCTCACAGACTAGCCGCCGCGGCGCCTGGCGTCAAGCAAAATGGCACCGTTCACGATGAGGGCGCTAAAGGTAAGCGTTTCCAATTTTTCTGGCGCCGTGACTGTCGGATCATTTCGATAAAACTCATAAATCGTTCCGAGCGGCACTAGCTTCTCCATAATTATAAAAGCACGGAGTTGGAGCTTAGCATCGTCCATCATCTCATAAGGGCCGATATAAAGCTTTTCGACACGGCGACAGGCGGCCAGATTCTCCGCTTCAATTATGCCCTTCCCCGGCAATGGAATATCGAAGATGAAGCCTATCCGCGCGGGCGCTTGCAGCTCAGCCCCATCGTCTCTGGCTATGAACGGTCCCAGCGCTGGCCGAGCGCTAAAGAAAGCCGCGTAGTGAATAATTTCAGCGATGGCTTGGCCAATGAGCGCTTGACCATTAGCACCTGATATACAAGCCTGAATAAAGAGGCTGTGCCGCTCTGGACCATCAGTGATCTGGCAACGGGAAACGGCTTCTTCGTCTGTTTGGCTTTTTGGCGCTCGGATCGGGTTGTTCAAGCGCCCGTCCGGCCGCGCGCTAAGCGCTTTTTCAGCCGCGGCTTTAGTTTTAGGCGAGTACTCCCAGCCAACATGGAACGAGCGGGCCAGCGCCGGTCCAAGCTGGCGATACTGGCGATCCAAACCACTAAGCAGCGGATCAATTTTGAGGATATCGAACGCTTTGCCTTTTTTGTAGAGCTCGCTATCCGCATAAACCTGGCAGACTTCGCCAAAGTAAACCGTATCCATCGGAAAAGCCAGCTTTTGCCCCCTGTAACGGCATTCACAGACGATGGGACACTCCTCTAACATAGGCGCCGTCCTTAACTCGCCATAAAAAGTCGTGAAAATGCCAGACTTATGAAGAACCCCGGGGTATGGAAAGCCGCCTTCCAATCAAAACGGCATTTTTGAGGCGATGTTATCTCAGGATTATTCCAGTAGATCGCGATTACCGGACCCGCCAGACCACGCGCCGCGGCCCATGAACCAAGTTCAGCGAAGGCCGGCAGGCAGGTTTCGCTCTTGTAGGGGCCTATCCGTCTGATTGTGGCGACATGCATTTCCGGCAACACTTTGATGGCGACGACCGGAGCTGAAACCGCTGGGGACGATATCAAGTCCGAGACAGCATCAAAAATCGACTGGAGTTTCACGCTTACTAACGGGTCCTAAAACCGGCCTATCTTTACGGTATTCACTCGCCGTCACCCCAAAACGACGTTTGAAGGCTTTCGCGAAGTTTTGCGAACCGGAAAAGCCTCCCTCAAGCGCTATAGAGCTAATGTCGCGACAGGGTTTCGCGAGCAAACGGTTCGCGGCCAATTCAACCCGCAGCCGACGGGTGAAATCCGCTACCGTTTCCCCAAGCACCGCGTAAAAAATTCGATGAAAATGGAAGGGCGAAAGCGCGGCCGAGGAAGCGACCTCCTCAAGCGTTAGTTCGCTATCAATATGGCGGCTGATATACTTCATGGCCCGATACACACGCTTCCGGTAATCGACGTGAGTCAAGGCCAAGGAATTTATCGGCATAAGCCTAACCTATCCGACTTAAAAGGAAAAAGAAATAGTTCACCCCTTTATAGCTTTCTTGTTAAAGCTTGATGCGCTATGCTTACTGTATGCGTATCGCTCTCGTCCAATCCGATCCCCAGTTTGGCGAGCTGGAACGGAACGGGGCTGATTTGTTAGCCGCGATCCAATCAGTGGACGCCGATCTGTATATCTTGCCGGAACTATGCCTATCCGGTTACGATTTTGAGGATAGAAAAGAAGCCGCTTCTTATGCCGAACCGGCTGATGGACCCAATGTTTCCGCGCTGGCTACCGCGGCGACCGCGAGGGAGGCGGGCATCGTTTTCGGTTTCGCCGAGTCAACGCCAGAAGGCCGTTTGTATAATAGTTCTATCCTGGCATTACCCGACGGCCGCCGCCGGGTTTATCGAAAAACCCATCTTTTCGCTCGGGAAAAACTCTTGTTTGATCCCGGCGATACCGGCTTCTTTGTGGAAGAGTTCAGAGGTCTCCGCGTCGGCCTAGCTATCTGTTTCGATTGGATGTTCCCGGAAAGCTTTCGAACGCTCGCGCTTAAGGGCGCGGATATTATAGCCCACTGTTCTAACCTGGTACTTCCCTACTGTCAGCGCACCGATTACGCGCGGGCCGTGGAAAACCGACTCTATGTGGCAAGCGCCAACCGCGTTGGCACCGAAGAACGCGGCGGCCGAAAACTGAGCTTTACCGGGAAAAGCGTATTGGTATCACCGGACGGAGACTATCTTTTGGAGCTGCCCACGACAGGCCGCGCCGTCGCTGTCGCCGTCGTCCATCCCGTAAAAGCCCGGGATAAGAAGCTTGGCGTTTATAACGATATCCTCGCCGATAGACGGCCTGAATTATACGACCTTTAGAGCCTTGTTCAAAAGTGTGAGACTTATGAAATCGCCTCACTTATTCAACAAATATGAGCCTAAAAAACGCGGCCGCTATAAATTTATGGATACGCCTATTATGATGCGATTTTTTCAAAGCTTTTTAGCGTATCCCTCTTTACAAACGAAGGCTTGTGATTTATATTGTAACCGGTTGCAGTATGGGTAAGAAACGATTACGATCAATTGACGATATCGCCCGACTCGCGGGGGTATCAAAGGCGACGGTGTCGCGGGCTTTAAACGACAGCCCCCTCGTAAACGCCGAAACCAAGGATCGCATTACCGCTATAGCCGCTCAATACTCTTTTCGGCCTAGTTCGATCGCGCGGAATCTGAGTCTCCGTACCAGCCATACCATCGGCTTTGTCAATCACGCCTATAGTTCCGGCGTATGCAAAATTTCCGATCCTTTTGGCGTGGAACTTATGGGCGGCGCGGCTATCGGCCTTCATGAGCTGGGTTACGATATGCTTGTCTTGCATGTCGATCCAAAAAATAACGATTGGGCTGTGCAATACTTAGATTCCGGAAAGGTTGATGGTTTCATATTAATGACATCAGACCGAAAACGACATCATATCGATCATCTGCTTGAAATTGGAGCGCCTTTTGTCGCTTGGGGTGATGGGCATGGCCGGTTTAATTCGGTTCGAGGCGATGATTATAATGGCGGTTGTCTAGCCGCCGCCCGCCTCATCGAAAAAGGCCGTCGTAAACTTGCCTGTATTGGCGGGCCAGCGTTAGAAACCGAAATAAAGGAACGCATTAGGGGCTTTTCCGAAACCGCGCTGAAGGCAGGAATTAACCTGGACCCCAAACTTATTCACTATGGGGAATATACGGAAGCTTCAGGGGCGCAAGCCATGGCGGAACTTCTGGCTTTGGGCCTTGAAATAGACGGCGTTTTCGCTTGTAGCGATATAATGGCGATACCAGCTCTAGATATACTAATTCGGGCGGGACGCCGCGTTCCGGAGGACATAGCCCTTATCGGCTACGATGATCTGCGCGCCGCTTCATATGTTAGGCCAGCCTTGACCACGGTTAGTCAGCATGTCTCACAGGCAGGTAAGGTTTTGGCTAAATCATTGGTAAGCTATCTGAATGACCGAGCGATAAGCGGCGTTGTCATGCCCGTGGAATTGATTGAGCGAGATTCCGCGTAATTTTTTTTAACCGGAAATGTAACCGGTTGCATATTTTAGGAGGTTTTTATGTCGTTTTCACAACTGGACAAGAACTCGGATTTCAACGCTCCCATGGGC
The DNA here is from genome assembly GCA_964546285.1 of uncultured Treponema sp. Lineage (GTDB taxonomy): Bacteria > Spirochaetota > Spirochaetia > Treponematales > Breznakiellaceae > CAZJJK01. The sequence continues at coordinate 13,425 of CAZJJK010000091.1, forward strand.
TTTCAGGATTGGCTAAATGTTTTAAGAAGCCAGGAAGCGGAACTCGCCTTTGGACGCGCCCGTAACCGCTCCCGCCTTCGGCGCTGGCTGGCGGCACTTAAGGAACGCGCTGAATCAAACGGAGCGCGCCGCCAGCGGGAGCTGTCGGCTAGGCGCGTCCCGCTTGACACGGCTGATAAGACTGACTCGGCTATCAAGGCCGCTAACTGGCCGATCAGCGCCTTAACGAAGGCCATCGATCAGCGAGGAAACCTACGGCCCTTGCCGGCCTTACGGCGCGCCCATCTAACGCTCTGGCTCCGCTTATGGCTCGCGGGCGAGGCTGGCGAGCCGACTCCGGTTTCCGTGGAAGAAAGAGATGGCGCCTTGGTTTTAGCCGATATCGGACCAGCCTTAGTCGCTCTGGAATTTGCCCGCTACCGAGAAGCTAAGGATGTCGCTGTTGTCATGAAGGGCGGTATAAAGACGCCTGGAACGGTTTTGCCCTACGAACGCTGCCTGGAAAACGCGATGACCGAGGAATATCCGGATTCTTTATATACTGCTGCCAATTTTGTTGAAGATTTACTATAATTATTTGAATATCCAAAATGAGCTTACAAAAACTCATATGCGCGACTTAATGTGGGTCAAGCTTGATAAGGACCTTTTAGGTTCAATACTGGATTTATAGAATCGCTCTCCTGGCTTAATGAAGAAACATGCCTAGGAAGCATA
>CAZJJK010000092.1:0-14037 GCA_964546285.1 uncultured Treponema sp.
TTCCAAGCTTTCTTGGCGCGAGGCTTCGGCGTTGAAGGCGGCCAAATCCAGCTCCAGCAAGGCGGCGCTCCCCGCAGGCGTGGCTTGGGCGCTAAGGCTGTGGACGGCGCTGAAAAGCGCCCAAACGACTATGAGCGATAAACATATTTTACGCATCATGCTTCTCCTTTCGCCGCGGGCCCCCTTCTGGCCGGCGCCGGTGCGGTCTCGCCGCGGTCGTTCTTTCATTGACAGCGGACTTTCTTCCCTTCTATACTAATCCCCCCACAACCGGGAGGTCTATGGTGAAGTGGCATATTTTAGCCAGTGTCTTGATAGTTTTGTTAGGCGCGTTAGCCTCCTGTGGCAGCCAGAAAAGGACCGACGCGGAAAGTCAAACCAACGAGACCGCCGCCCCTCGCGAGGCGGCTCTCAATGACGCGGCCGCCATCGACCAGTTGCTGCTCGAATACGAAGCCGCCGTCTCCCTCTACACCGATACCGCCGATAGCCTTCACGCCGCCGACGCCGACGCCGCCCTTGCGGAACTTGGAGCCAAATTAAGCCAAGCGGCTTTCTATTTCAGCGACGAGCAGTTAGCTGTTTACAACGCGATCACCGCCGAGCTGGGAGAGTAAGGGCTTTTCCCCCACGTCATTTCGGTGAATCCTTAGCTTATCCCCGAGAAATCGCGGCCAGCCTTAGATCTCAATAAAGGGAAAGGGCGGTGAGTGGTTTTTCCCTCTTGACAGAATATATATTACTAAAATAGTAATGTAACAAGAATCAGTCAGCGAGACGGATCGGTGTTGGGCGCTCGTCGGACGCGGGTAAGCTAAGCGCTTAGCCGCAGGAAGCGGAGCGATGAAGCGGCGAAGTAGCTTCAGCCACTCAGTAAAGCGCACGGATCCGATGGGAATTCTTCAAGGGAACCGCGGGAAAGCGGTTCGGGAGCGCGATATGAAAGCTCTAATGGTTGGAGCGGCGGTCGCGGCCCTCTTTGTCGTCGGCTGTGATTGGTTCGGTAAAACGGCAGAGGCCTTGACCGTTGACGGGGGGCTTGGAACCGTCTTGGTTGGCGATAGTGTCTGGCTTACCGCGCGAACAGTGCCGACGGACGCGCTCATGCCGGACATTGTCTGGTCCAGCTCGGATCCGTCCGTCTTGCGAGTGGACGAAGCGTTCGGCTTGTCGGTTAGGCTTAGCGGGTTGAAAGCCGCGAACGTCAAGGTTACCCTAACGGCGAAAGCGGAAGGCCTTTCTCCCATTTTCCGGTCCTACCTGGTGCTGCCCAATCCCTTCATCGCTGGCGCTCTGATTCCCGAAGCGCCAAACGAACCCCTTTTATCCCTCAACGGACCGCTTACCGTCGTTCGGGGTTCTTCGATTCGGTTCGATTGCGTGTTTTCTGGAACGCTTGTTTCCCTCCTGTGGGAGCTGGATGGACAGCCCCTGGATTCTCTCTCCTCTATGTCGATTTTCATCGATAGTTCCGATCTCTCGCCCGACCGTCACCTTATAGCGGCCACGGTGACCGATGACCAGGGCGTGGCGCGAAGCGTCGCCGTCGCTTTCCTGGTTCTCAATTGAGGTGGCTCATGAAGCGCGTTCAACCATATCTTGTGATTGCCATTGTTTCGGCGGGGTTTTTCACTTTAAGCGCTTGCGCCTTCGAGTCCGCGTCCAGTCTATCGTCGCTCCATCTCCATTGGAGCCTTGACGCGGCGAGAAGCTATCTGCCCAGCGCTTTTCCCGTCATAGCCAGCTATGACATAACGGTAAACGCGGAAGGAGAGAGCGGTTTTACTGCTTATGGGGTTAGTGGTACGGAACTTACCGTGAGCGAATTATTACCGCTGTCGTGGCACGTCCGGGTTACCGCCCGGGATGATAAGGGACAGGCGATCGCCGACGGCGAAGCCTTGGTGGATCTTTCCGACGGCCAAACGCGGAATGTCAGACTAGTACTCCATTACATCATGTCGGGTGACGGATCCGGGGTGTTGGAACTAGGCTTCGATTGGAGCGCTTTGTCGTTATCGGACCAACCCGACACCGCCGTCGTCCGTTTGACCGGGCCGGATGGGGGCGTCTCTGTGCGCGGACTCGTTCTCGCCGGATCGAAAGTGGTTTTAGCGCTCGATCCGACACCGGTCGGTTCCTATGTGGCTTTTCTGTCTCTGTCTAAGGCTGGCACGCTCTACGCTTGGAATAGCTATAGCGCCCTCGTGTATGCGGGCGCGGCGACGAGGGCGACTATACGACTCTCGGAGAAGGACTTCGGTAAAGGAAGCGCGCCGCCGGAAAACGCGGTATTGGATGGCGCGTTCCTAGAATGGCGGCTGCCCGCGCCTAATACCGCTTCCGCCATCCTAGTGGAACGCCGACCCAATCCGGACGGCGGCGTTTCTTGGGAGCGGCTTGCCTCGGATTTGCCGCCGACCGAGTCATCATATCAGGATTGGAGTGGGCAAGCCGAGATAGACTACGATTATCGTGTCGCCCTAGTCAATGCTTTCGATTGGATCCCGCTATGGCGGAATGCTCGGGTTCTCGTGACGAACGTGACGATTGAAACATCTGACGTTTCCCCGTACGCCGGCGATCCGCCCTTTCTACTCAACGCGCTCGTCCATCCCAACCATGCTCAAGAAAAAGACCTGCTCTGGTCCAGCAGCGACCCATCGGTGGCCGCGGTGGCTGACGGCATGGTGACGCCCTTGAGCGGCGGAACCGTTACAATATCCGCCATCGCCGCTAGCCGGAGCGAGGTCGCCGCTTCCCGCGTGATCATTATCGCTCCGTATGTCTGGAGCTACGCTGGCGGTCGGACCGTGTACGACGCGGGCGGCTCATCGCTTTTGGGCGGAGCGAGCGGGCCGCTCGGAGCAATTTATTTCACGACGAACGATAATCGCTTTTTTGTCATGAATCCCGAAGACGATCATGCCGTTTCGGAAAGACGCTTCGACGGCTACACGTACTCTCATTTCCGCGATGTGGCTGTCGCGCCTGACGGAACAATCTATCTAGCCCAGACGAACTGGCCTTCTGGTCCCATCTATAGGGTAGAGGCGGATGGCGGCCTCACGGAGTTGGCCGTTGATAATCAGATCCAGTATCTAGCCTCTACCCCGTCCGGCGATATTTTCTTTACCGTCCCCGATTACGGCCAGGCAAGCCTTAAGCGCGTTGTCCGTAGAATCGCCACGGATGGGGGGCTGAGCGTTTTCGCGGGGTCAGGCGAACAAGGGAGCGTGGATGGCGTCGGTACGGCGGCTAGTTTCCAAAACCCCACTTTTATCTGCGCCGATCGCTTCGGCGCCCTGTATGTCGTGGACGGTGGCAAAGTGCGCAAGATAAGCGCCGCAGGCCAGGTCTCCACGCTGTTCAACGCCGGCGCGTTGGGCTACAGCCTCCAGGGCGGCATAGCCGCCGATCGCCGAGGAAACGTGTACTTCATCGATATAACGGATAAGCTAATCAAGGTAACGCCCCGCGGCGAACCGAGCGTGGCGGCCTCTGCCGCTCTCGTGATCGGTCCCGGCTATCCCCTGTCGGAGTATCCGGGCGCGGCGCGCTTGGATTTTTGGACGAACGATCTCGTCATCACCGATGAGGGTGTCCTCTACGTCATGGTGGAACAAAAATTCCTTAGTGAGACCCATTGGATTGGTACGCGATCTTGGATAAGGCGGTTGGACGCGATACCTTAAGGGGTGGAGGCATAAGATGAAGAATCGATTTATCTTAAGCATCCTGCTTTTCATCGCTCCTTTCGCGTTCGCCGAAGACCAGGAAGGCGCGTTTAGAGGGTCATTTAGTGTCGGCGTGTCGGCGTCGGTCTACCAAAGCTTCTTTACGGTGTCGCCGGCTCTGTTCTATGATTTCGGTTTGCCGGCTTTGGGCGGCGGGGCCAAAATACAGTTTGGCATGGCTTACGCGGATATCTACGCCGCGCCGTACCTTGGCGCCGAGCTGGGCTGGGTTTATCTCCATGGAGGGTTCAACTTTTTGGTGAAAGGCCCGGACCCGGCCGCCAGCGCGAACGGTTTTGTAGTTCCCCAAACAGGCGAAGATGGTGATATGTTTTTACCTTACTTGGCTTTAGGTATTGCACCGCCTCTCTTTAAGGCGGGGCCGGGAAGCCTTGGCTTGGATATCGGCCTGGCTATAGCGCCAAGCGCCAGCCCGGTTGAGATTCAGGACGGGGCCGATAATATCCTCGGCGATATCCTCGCGACCATGCTGGGAACGGTCTTTGGCGCCGTATTCAACCTAATAAAGCTAGGGCTGTCGCTATCGTATACGATAGCGCTCTAAGCGGCTGACCGTGGCGCCTGAGCCGGTCTCAATGCCCTTTCCCCATCGTTTTTGCCTCTTTCTTCCGCCTTTCCAACCCGACGCGCTGGCAAAATAAGGCGATATGGCAGGAGTCGCAGCGTGGACCGATAGGTCGGCAGACCATTTGACCGTAGAGTACGAGCAGCGGATTAATGATGCGCCAATAGCGCCGAGGTAAGCTGGCGCGGAGGGCTTCTTCCGTGGCCTCGGCTGTCGCGCGGCGCACGGCCCCCAGCCGATTCGCGATGCGATGGACATGAGTGTCCACGCAGATGGCGTCTACGCCAAAAGCTTCAGCCAAAACGAGGTTGGCGGTTTTAAGTCCTACCCCCGGAAGGTCTAGCAGCCTATCCCTGTCTTTTGGCACCCGTCCGCCATAACGGTTCAGAAGAATCGAGGCTATGCCGCGCAGGCTGCGCGTTTTTGTCCTAAAAAAGCCGACGGGAAAGATTAGTTTTTCTATAGTCTCGGCGTCCAGATCAAGAAGCGCTTGAGGATCTGGGGCGGCCGCTAAAAGCCGCTTTGAGGAGGCTAGGGTGACTTCGTCCTTGGTGCGCAGGCTCAGGATGGTAGAGGCGAGGACCGTCCAAGGATCGCGGCCTGTGCTTACGGCCAGTTCGGTGACGGAGGGAACTCCCGGCGCGTTTTCTTGACGCCAGAGCTCAAGTTGTCCGACCAGCGCGTCCCACCACACTTCCGTACCCCTTCGTTCCTCGGCGTTTTCCAGCGTCACGCCGTCTCTCCGCTAGGTGTCGCCGCCGGCTTCTCCAGCAGGCAGATTGCCGTCGCTTCCACCGCTAAACCCGCGCCGACGCTGTCCATTCGCTCATTGGTTTTCGCCTTAACGAAAATTTTATCCGGATCGATATCAAGAGCGCGTGAAAGGGAGCTTTGTACGCGTTCGCGGAAGGGCAATATTTTGGGTCGCTCGCAGACTATGACGCAATCGATATTAACCACCCGCCAGCCCTTTTCCTGAACGAGAGCGTAGGCGCGCCGCAGCAGCTCCAATGAATCCGCGTCCTTCCATTGCTTGTCGCCGGGAGGAAACAACTCGCCTATGTCCGCTAGGCCGGCCGCGCCCAAAAGGGCATCGCTGATAGCGTGGCAGAGGACATCGCCGTCGGAGTGGCCATCTTCACCGACCTTGGAAGGAAGCTGGACGCCGCCTAAAAGAAAACGGCGCCCCTCCACCAAACGATGCAGGTCCTTGCCCAAACCGATACGAAAAATGGCGCTCATGATAAATCCTCGGGGAAAGTAATTTTCTTATTTTTACCGGAACCCTTTACCGTCGCCACCTGCCCTATAAATTCCGCCCAAACCTCGGCGTCATCCGTATAGTCTCGGCCTTCACGCGCTTCGCGCTCGGCGGCTTCTTCATGCGCCCTCAGTATATCCGGAAAAGCGAAAGCCTGCGGCGTCTGGGCGGCGGCAATCGCCGCGCGGCGGGGATGTGTGATGATCATGCCCGCCTCATCGATCTCTTTGGGCGTTTCGGTTAAGGGTAACACCGGGATGACCGCGTGGACGCTTTTTACGGCGGCGATAACTTGGTCAATCAAAGCCGTATCTACCCAAGGCCGAGCGCCGTCATGGATAAGAACATAATCGATGGCTTTATCGGCAAGGACTAGGAGCGCGTTGTGGACGGAGCGGCGGCGGCTGTCGCCGCCGGCCACAAAGAGTATGGGCGGAAAAGGCCTAAGCGTAGTTTTTGTCGCGGGGTTTTTAGCCCCTAGCCAGTCCGCCGGTAAGGCGGCCCGGGCTTCGGCAAGGCCGCCGGCTGGATGAGCCACCACGATAAGCTTAATCGCTTCATGCTGGGCAAAGGCTAAGACCGATGCTCCCAGCACGGTCAACGGCGCCCGAACAAGACCATACGCGCTTTCTGGCGTATCCATCTGAGGCAGATATCGATATTCTTTTTTTATACCGCCCATCCGGGACGAGGCGCCGGCGGCGGCGATCACCGCCGCTATGGACATGGCCTTAGCCTTACTTCTCCTCCAAGCGGGCGAAAATCAACTGTTCCACCTCTTCTTTGCTTTTATCAAGCGAGAAAGAAAGCTCGTCCACCAAAAGCTTAAGCGCCATGTCATAGAGCTTTCGCTCCAGAATAGGCAGCTCCTTAACCTTGCTGCGATGGTAGAGTGAGCGTACGATGGTGGCGATATCGATGGCTGAACCTTTCTTTAGCAAATCCAGGTTCATTTGGTAACGTAGTTTCCAATCCGATGGAATGGGCTCATAGCTTTCCGAAATCAAGGCGAGGGCGCGTTCCGCTTCTTCCTGTTTCACTATAGCCCGGATGCCAAGCGATTCGGCTTTCCAGATTGGTACCATAACGGTCATATCCGAGACTTCCAGATAAATGACGTAATATGGAACAACTTCGTTCTTAAAACGCTTTTCCTCGATTGACAGGATTTTCCCCACACCCTGACTGGGGTAGACTACTTCCTGATCGATTTGGAATGGGATGGGTTGATCGGTCATTAGGCATAGATTATCATAAAAAGACCAGTTATGTTAATAGGCGGCCTCTCGCGCGAGAAGCCGTTATTTTTTTCAAAGGGTACAATCGCGTGAAGCAAAGGCAGTTTAAGCTGGGAGCTCTCTGGTTCCCGCTCTTTGTGGCGCTTGTCGCCGCTGTTCTATGGTATTGGCGTGATCCGATATTCGCCGTTTTCGGCTCGCGCGAACGGGTTAAGGCCTTTGTTGAAGCTGCCGGCGCCTGGGGGCCCGTGGTTTTTATCGGCTTGCAAGTGGTCCAGGTAGTCATTTTTGTGCTGCCTGGCGAGATTGTGCAGATCGCGGGGGGCTATCTTTTTGGCGTTCTAGAAGGCAGCTTGCTGAGCGTTCTTGGCATCGCGATCGGGTCTATGTTGGATTTTATGGTGGCCCGCGTTTTAGGCCGCCGTTTTGTCGTCAGCCTTTTTGGCGAGGCTAAGTTGGAAAAATTCGCCGCCATCAACGATTCTCCAAGGTCTGAGGCGGCGTTTTTTTTATTGTTCGTTATTCCTGGCCTGCCTAAAGACGCGCTTTGCTTTATCGCGGGCTTATCGCCGCTGAAGCCTGGCGTTTTTCTCGCTGTGTCTATGATAGGACGTTTACCGGGGATAGTTGGCAGCGCCTTGATGGGCTCCGCCGCGTTGGAAGGCCGGATAGCCCTGTTCGCGGGCGTGGCGATAGCGGCGGCGGTCCTTTTCGCGTTAGGTTTATGGTTTCGCGATAGTATCCATAACTCCATCGTCTCCCTCTTTCATCGACACCGTGGCGAGCCAAAAAAAACGCGGGATTAGAGCCGCCCCTTCTCTATACAAAACGGCTGTTTTGGACTATGTTTTCTCCATCCTATTAGGTCGATTTAGGTCGACATATAGAACGATCCGGTAGCTCAGCAGGATAGAGCGGCTGCCTCCTAAGCAGCAGGTCGCCCGTTCGAATCGGGTTCGGATCAATCAGCCCTTTACGCCTAGTGTCCCGAAGCTTTGGTTTTTCCCTATGAAAGCACAAACGAAAGCTGGAATAAATATCAGATACTAAAAGAGCCGTTGCCAAAAGTTTGGGACGCTTGATAGCGCCTCAATTGGAAAGGAATTCTTCTTCCACCTCTTTAGCGCCTTCATCGTAAAAGCCCTGCTCGGACGGTTCGAGCTCATGGAGCAAGCGTAAAAATTCTCCCGCGTGCACCTTTTCCTCATCGGCTATATCGATAAGCACCTTTTGCGCCAGCTCGTTATCGGTGGATTCCGCAATTTCCTGGTATAGCTGAACGGCTTCGTATTCAGCCGCTATCATCATGCGAATGGATCGAACCAATTCCTGATGGGTTAGTTTACGATCGCTCTTCTTGACGCTGAAAGGGTTTCCAAATTCTGGCATGGCGGTCTCCTTCGCTTGAATTTAAAGTCGTTCGCGAAAGCCAGTCGCTTTCGCGAAAACCTCTCACGGTCTTATCTATATTTATATACAATATATATAATAAATAATAACCGCTTTTGCCCTGCTTTACGAATTTCAAAAGGTAAAACTTTTGGGTTCGCCGCTTTTGACAGCGAGTTAATAAATCGGCTTTGTATAGGACAATTAGGAAACAGCATACGCGTAAACCACGGCTTTGTCAAAAACGGCGTATCAATAAAAAAATGCTAAAGCTCTCCAAAATCAAAAAGATATGAGTTATACTCTATAGCCTAAGCGTCCGCTGATCATAAATTTGGCGGCAGGGAGTTAAGCATGCGTCGATCCGCGATCATCATCAGTGTTTTTTTTGTTTTAATCGCCTCAATCCTTAACGCTCAGGACAGCCGCTATTTTACCGATCGTTACCGTTCGGCGTATAACGCACGCCAACGTATGGCCGTTATCCGCGAAGCCGCCGACGCAAGGCCGGAAGGCGTCGGGGCGCTCTATGCCGAAGCCTTAGCCCAGCTCTTGCTTGAGGAACCTTCCGTTAAGCGCTCGGAAGATAGGGATGCGGCCGACGCCATGGCGCGGCTGCTCTGCGGCCTGCTCGGCGACGAGCATTATCTGCCGGCGGCTAAGGATCTTTGGCGGGTCGTCCAAAATCTAGCCAACCCTTTAGTCCGCGCCGACGCCTTGATAGCGCTGGGCCAAATGCGGGCGCTTGAGTATTTGGAAAAAATCAGTCTCCTGCTTCTTGACCTGAATTTACAGCCGGGGACCGATCCAGAAGCGTCGGAAAAAGTAGCGTACGGCGCCGTACTCGGCCTGGAAAAATACCGGGATATAAACGGCTATGTGCCAGTCTTTTTGGCCGCTAATGGCTGGTATTCTGACCGTACCCGCAAGCAGGCGGAAGCCGCCCTAGCCGTGATTACCGACGATCCCACCACCGTACTCTTGCCGGTCATAGAAAGCGCCGCTTTCGATATACGGACTAAGGCCCTGGAGAAGGTGAACGCCTCTCAAGCGACGCCGGAAAATAAGACCAAGGCAGCGTTCGTCGGCTTGAGCCAAGGTTGGAAAATAGTCAGTTCCGAGGTGAAGTCCAAAACCGAACTGGCGGCCCTCCGCAAGACGGCCCTCGCCATACTGGCCGCCTACGGCTCCGGCGCCGAAGCCGTACCGCTTCTAAAAAATTCGTATGAAAGCGGCTATGATTTTGAGGAAAAAACCAGCGCCCTATCGGCCTTCGCGAAAAATCCCAGTGATGCGGCCGCCGTGGCCTTAAGCGCCTTCCTGACCGACCTAAACAAAAAACGGCAGGTAGACGCCGTCACCGCCGAGGACGACCGTTTGGTCCGAGCTCTCCTCCAAAACATGGGCACTAACGGCCATCCGGCCCTGAAAAGCGCCCTTCAGGACGTGGCTTATTTGGGTTGGACCAATCCCATCATGCAGTTGGCCAAAGACGCTATCGCTAAGTTGCGTAAATAAAGCTAACTGCTGCCAATTTTGTTGCAACCTAGTGCCGTTCATTTATATAAAAAGGAATACGGTTTTAATATAGGCGCACGCTATCCTTTGGTACCGACTTATAATTGCCTGGCAGCTTAGCATTAAGCCACATTTGTTCTTCCAGTACTCTGTGTCAACATAAACATACGGCTAACCAATCCTGGACGTTCGGTTCTACAGTTTAATTATGGGACAAAAAAAGGCTTTGCTAGAGCCAGTTCTGCCTCTAGAGCTGTAAATAAAATTTTAGAAACCCATGTCGAATATGAAAAAATGCTTATAAATTTTTTCAACAGAATTGGCAGCAGTATATAAATAAAGCCGCCCCGGCGCGAGAGCCCCTCGGCGCCGGCTTATAGCCTAATCCGCCAGAGCCGCCAGGGCTTCCAGCCGTGAAGCCGCCGCCGCTAAAGCCGAAGGCTCGTGGACATAAACTAATTCGCCCGCGCGGCGAAGCTCCACCCGGTATGTCCCGCCTAAGCGCCGCGTCAGGTAATACCAGACGAAAGCCTCGGCGAAGTCCTCCGCCCAATTACGGCTGCCGTAGAGCGAAACGAAGGGCGTGAGCGATAGGGCCTTGAACATCGCTGCCGCTTCGTCTATAGGCGCTAGAGCCTTCTTTCCCAAACCGTAAAACGATAATTGGGCGCGTCCCGCGAAATCGTGGGCGGCGACCGGCTTGTCGTAAGCCGCCCAAACACCCCGCGCAAAGGGAGTGGCGGCGGCGGCGAAGCCGAGTTCACTCAAATTCGGCTCCACAAAAGGCGTATAGCGCTTGGCGAAGTCGGCGATATGAGCGCCCTCATGCAATAGGACATAGAGAAGCGCCGCGCGGCCTTCGCCGGCGATCACCGTAAGATCGATATGATTAGCCGTGTCCGACGCCGCCGGCGCGAAGGCGGAGCGTTCGCGGAAAGTAAGCCACTCGGACAGCGACCGTTCAAGCGCCTCCGGGTTAATGACCATGACGGAGAACAAGGCAGCGGCCTCATCCAGAACGTAATCCGCCATACCTCCGCCGATAAAGCCATTGACGAAATAAAAAGCGATAAGAGTTCTCTCAAAAACGGATATCAAAGCGGGTGGAAGCAGGGCTAGGCAATCCGCGAAAAGCCGCTTTTCCGTTTCCGACAGCCGATGCTCGGCGTAGTAATCCACGCCATCCATTTGGTTCAGATAAGCGATGAAGAAAGAAGGAACCGGACCGCATCGCTCCAATAGGGGAGAGGACGGATCGAAATTATAGCTGGACAGACGTTTGGCGGGTATGGCCGCCAGTTTTTGTTGGAGGGTCGCCTTGGGCGCGGCGGAGCAGGCGGCCAAGCCTAGCGCTATGACGGAAAACCCGAGAGCAAGCAAGCGGCTGCTTTTTTTCATCAGTTTCATCGTAGACTCCGATAAGGACGATTATATCACGCGGAGCGCGCGGCTTTAACTCGATCAGCATGAAATAAATCAAAGCTTCGGAGCACTAGGGGCCGATCTTGCCGCGCGGCCCGCCCAGCGTCTACAATGGCGCATGCCTCAACTCGCGCTTATTTTCGGCATCTCCTTCATGGTGGCCCTGTCCGGCGCCTTATCGCCTGGACCGCTTTTTACCTATACCGTTATGGAAGCTGGCCGCGACCGTCGGCGGGGTTGGCTGGTTGGTGTCAAGGTAATCGCCGGTCATGCCATCCTGGAAGCCGTTATACTGGCGGCTCTTTTAGCCGGTCTTAAAAACCTGCTTTCCTCCACCGCCGTTCGGCTGGGTATCGGCGCCCTTGGCGCCCTTGCCTTGCTTTATTTTGGCCTATTGGGTGTGGTAGGAGCTATCCGTGAGCTGCGAAAGCCGCCGCGGGAGCTTGAAAACGGCGAACAAATAAACGACGACGCGGCCAAAGCCGTCTCTCTTTTTACGGGCCGCCCCGTTCTTGGCGGTTTGACTATAAGTATGTCCAATCCGTACTGGTGGATTTGGTGGGCTAGTTTTGGGGCCGCCATGATCGCCCGCTGGAACCTAAGCTTTGATACACCCGTAGCGAACCTCGTTTTTTGGCTTGGTCACGAGCTGGGCGATCTAGCCTGGTATCTTTTTGTGGCTATAGCTTCCAGCCTGGGCCTGTCGCGCCTTGATGGCAAGGCGCGGAGCGCCACTTACGGCTTTTTATCGCTTATCATCTGCGGTTTCGGGCTTTGGATAGGCTGGGACACCCTTGGCTTCGCCTTGGCGTAGCGCGGCGACGCCAGGCTGTCCCGATTCTTATTGTACGATTATTCGATCACCCTCAAGATAGGCGCGGCGTTTGCCTTTAATCGCGCCTAAGCGTGCGCGGCCATCGAATAAGAGCATCGAATTTTCTCTGCCCTCGCTTTCCGCCGTGAAAGCCAGGCTTTTCCCGTTCTCTGAAAATTCTTTGCCATATACATAATCGTATGGTCCGGCCGCCGTGCCGTTCCAGTGTACATATTCGCCGCCCTCGTTTTCCGCTGAATAGGCAAAGGAACGGCCGTCCGGCGCCCATTCTATTAGCCAATCCACGGCGTTATACGGCCCAAAGCGTTCCGCGCCAGCGTAAACGAAATATCCTTCCTCGGTTTTAGCCGTATAAGCTAGAACCGGTTTGGTGGGAGAAAAACCGGAAAGAGTCACATACAGGAAAGGGCCGTAGCGTTCGTCGCCTGAATGGACATAACTTTCCACAAAGGGGGTGCCGCTCTCATAGGCGAGGGTCTTGCCATCCTGAGAGAAAACAAGCGAATCAACGTCTTCAAAAGATCCGATCACCGCGCTTCCCGCGTAGGCGTAGGTCCTGTCTCCTATTTCGGCGCCGTATAGCGGCGTTTTACCGTCCAGGGCGAAACAGGGCGATTCAAGGGCGTCAAAGGGACCATAGCGCTCGTTTCCTATATGCATGAACCAAACGCCATCGCTTTTTTCGCCATAGGCTAGGGTCTGACCGTCAGGCGAGAACGCGACATGGTTTATTTCCTCATAGGGGCCAAAGCTGTCCTCGCCGACGCGTACATAGTAAGCCCCTTCGTTTTCTACTATATAAGAGACTGAACTGAAGTCATCGGAATAGTACAGCCTCCAATCAAGCCCCGTATACGGACCTTCCTTTTCGCCCTCCCCGCTAATATACCAAAGGCCGTTCATATTTATGGTGTAGGCTAATTCCCCGGAATTGGGCAGGTAATAGTACCATCCAATATCAGCGAAAGGTCCTTCGGTTTTCTGTCCACGCGTCACATACCAACCGTCGGTTTGTTTGGCGGCGTAAGCGGCGAGCGAGCCATCCTTAGCCGCCTGATACCAGCCTAATTCAAGGAAGGGTCCCAGTTTCTCGGCGCCATAAAATAAAAACCACCCAGCTTGGTCCTTGGCCGCGAAGAGCGGGGTTTTGTTATCCGCGCCGAAGAGCAGCCACCCATGATCTTCAAAAGGACCATAGCTTGACCCCTCCGAAACGATATAGCGATGGGCTGAAGTTGTCTGAGACGCGCCATCACTACGCGCGTACGCGTACACTACCTTTCCGGCCTCCGAAACCGCTATAGTATATATTCCCTCCCGCTCCTGTTCCGATAAACGGATAGCGGGTTTCGCGCAAGCGGCCACTAAAAAGACCGCGAGAACGCTTGGCGCTAGCTGTTTCAAGATATACCTCCAATCGTACAATATGCCTCAATACGCCCTATTCAGGGTTTAGTGTCTCAAAGCTTAGGTTTTCTTTAAAAAGCTGAAAATGCTTAAGCTTATTCGCTCTTTTCATCGCTTATAACACTAAAGTATGCTTTGGCGGCAATCAAAAAAAGAGAAAAACCTAAGCTTTGAAACACTATACTCATTTTTACGCGATTTTTCTTAAAAAGGCCTGAAATATCCACAATATGTGGTGTATAATTGGTATCTAGGTGTCGCGTCTGCCTTGATTGACTTGTCGGGTTGGGCTGCTTTTACAACGTTGGCGCGGATTAGCGGAAAGTTTTCCCGCACGGTTCACGCCTCTTTCTCAACCTCCCCCGCTCGAACATCCGCGAAGGCTCGCCGCGCTTCTGTTTGGCTTTGAGGAGGACGTATGAGAAAGCGTATGGTTATAGTGGGTATCACCCTGCTCGCCGCCCTTTTGGCGGGTCTATCGGGTTGCGATACGGTAAACGACCTGATCGGCGGCGAAGCCGAATTGAAGGTCTTTCCGTTAAGCTTGAATTTAACGGTTGGCGGTAGCGAACAATCCTTTACCGTTACCGCGACGGATAAGAAAGGAAATCCCGAACCTTTCCAAGCGGAGTCCGATAATACGA